>NZ_JAIXIG010000029.1 GCF_020297365.1 Curtobacterium oceanosedimentum | reverse complement strand
CGGCGGTCGGCGCCGCCGGAGCCGCCGGAGCCCGGAGCCCGAGCCGCTCGGCCAGGCGCCCCTGGTCGTGCGCGGACAGCGACGCGGCGGCCTCCTCGAGCTCGGGCCGCATCCGGGACACGCGCGCCAGCGACGGGTCGGACTCCCCCGCACGGATGGCTGCCGCTTCGGCCTCGGCCTCGGCCTTGGCGGCGGCGACGCGCTCCTTCAGACGGGCGGCGAGCTCTGCGGACGACTCCGGCGAGGCGGCCGGTGCCGTGGGGCGCTCGACGTACAGCGGCTTCGGCACGCGGTTCGGCGTCCAGGTGCGGTCCGCCGTCGGTGCGGCGGGCTGGTCGGTGGAGAGCGGCGGGGCCGGATCCGTCCAGGTGGTCGTCGGCCGGGAGGCGCGGCTCGCGCCCGCCTCGGACGCCGCGATCCGCTGCTTCCGCGCCGTCGCCACCTGGTGCAGCTGCGCGAGGACCGCTGCGGATCCCCCCGCGGCGACCAGGCCCGCGACGCCGATGAGCCAGAGCGACGGTGCCACGACGAAGGTGACGAGCGCGACGACGACACCGAGGGTGCCGAACAGGGTCGCTCCGAGCCGGGACCGGCGCATCCGCATCGCGGTCAGTGCGGGTACCGAGGACGCCCGCTCGAGCACGGGCGCCTGCTCGGCGAGGCGACGGGTGATCTCCCGCTGGCGAGCGGCCTCGTGCGCGCGGACGATCGCGGTGCGCTTCGCCTCTTCGGACCGGGCGACGCGCTGCGCCTCGGCCAGGGACTTCGCGTTGAGCTCGACGCGGACCTCGTCGGGCAGCTCGGCCGTCTGCGCGAGGATCCGCAGGGTCTGCTGCAACCGGATCGCGTTCCGCTCGGTGGCGAGGTACTGGCGACGGGCGGCCCACGACGGCATCAGGTAGACGAGCCAGAGCACGGCCGCGACGAGCAGGACGATGCCGCCACCCCACGAGCCGATACCTGCCATGCGAACACGGTAGGGGCGGGCACTTCCCTGTCGCGTGATTGCCGGACGCGTGTTGCGCGTGTCGCGGCGGAATCCGTGGGACGTGCCCCGGGCCTCCCGTCAGAGCCGCGGTGTCGTGTGGATCGGCAGCGACGCCTCGTCGCGCGCACTGCGCGGGACCGAACCGACCCCGGGCGGTACGCGGCCCTGCACCCAGCGGTCGAGCACGCCCTCGCGGACCTCCTCGGCGACGAGGGCGAAGCAGAAGTGGTCGCGCCAGTCGCCGTTGATGTGGATGTACCGGCGGCGCAGCCCCTCGTACCGGAAGCCGAGCTTCTCGACGACGCGCAGGCTCGGGGCGTTCTCGGGTCGGATGCAGATCTCGATCCGGTGCACGCCGAGCGACCGGAAGCAGTGGTCGACGGCGAGGGCGACCGAGATCGGGGTGACGTTGTGCCCGGCGGCGCCCTCGACCACCCAGTAGCCGATGGACGCGCTCGCGAGTGAGCCGTAGGTGATGCCGGAGACGTTGAGCTGGCCGACGAAGCGGCCGTCGAGCTCCATCGCGAACGGCAGACCGAGACCCGCGCGGGCGTTGGCCTGGAGCGCGCGGATGCTGCCGCGGACGTCGGTGGAGGCATGCCCGGAGGGGTTCGTGGCCTCCCAGGTGCGGAGCCACGAGCGGTTGGTCGCGAGCGCCGCGTCGAGGTCGCGGGTGTCGCGGAGCCGGAGGGGGCGGATGGTGACCCGCCCGTGGGACAGGGTCGGGATCGTCGTCATCGCTTGCTTCCTCCGGGGTCCCGCCGCTGTGCGGGGCGGGGAGTCCCGCCCGGGTCCGGGTGCACCGAACCCGAGCGGGATGGCCGACTATTCGCCCGCGTTGAACTCCTTGAGCCACGACTTGAGGTCGGGGCCGAGGTCGTCGCGGTCCGAGGCGAGCTGCACGATCGCCTTGATGTAGTCCAGCTTGTCACCGGTGTCGTACCGGCGTCCACGGAAGACGACGCCGTACACGCCGCCGGTCCACTCCTCGGCGCTCGCCATCTTCATGAGCGCGTCGGTCAGCTGGATCTCGCCGCCCTTGCCCGGCTCCTGCTTCTCGAGGACGTCGAAGACCTCGGGACGGATGACGTACCGGCCGATGATGGCCAGGTTCGAGGGCGCCTCGCCCTGCGCCGGCTTCTCGACGAGACCGGTGATCTTCACGACGTCGTCGGTGTCGGTCTGCTCGACCGTGGCGATGCCGTACAGGTGGGTCTGCGACTCGGGGACCTCGAGGAGGGCCACGATGGTCGCGTTCTTCTCGCCCTGGACCTCGATCATGCGCTGGAGCAGCGGGTCGCGGGCGTCGATGATGTCGTCACCCAGGAGCACGGCGAACGGCTCGCGGCCGACGTGCATCTTGGCGCGGAGCACGGCGTGACCGAGGCCGAGCGGGTCGCCCTGGCGCACGTAGTGCATGTCGGCGAGGTCCGTCGACTGGTTCACCTTCTGCAGCTTCTCGTGGTCGCCCTTCTTCTTGAGGGTCTCCTCGAGTTCCGACACGTGGTCGAAGTGGTTCTCGAGCGCGTTCTTGTTGCGCCCGGTGATCATCAGCACGTCGGTGAGCCCGGCACCGACTGCCTCTTCCACCACGTACTGGATGGCCGGCTTGTCGACGACGGGGAGCATCTCCTTCGGCATCGCCTTGGTCGCGGGGAGGAAGCGGGTGCCCAGGCCAGCGGCCGGGATCACCGCCTTCGAAATCTGGAAGCCCATGCTCAGACCGTATCCGATCCCCCTTTCCAGGGCATGTCATCGCTCCTGGGGACACGCGTTCGGCGCGGTTCCCGGCGGGAAGCCGCAATGCGAGCCTCGGTAGACTCCTGCGCATGACCGCCGATCTCGGGAACGAGAAGCGCGCCCTGCGAGCCGAACTCCGGCAGCGGCGGCGCACCCGGACCACGACCGAACGCGACGCGGACACGCTCGCGCTCACCGAGACCCTGCAGCGCTTCGCCGAGGAGCGGCAGGTCGAGTCGATCGCGCTGTACCTGTCGGCGTCGGACGAACCGAACGTGCGGCCGTTTGTGAACTGGGCGTTCGAGCGGGGCATCCGTGTCCTGCTGCCGATCACCCGCGAGGACGGACTGCTGGACTGGGCGGTCGGCGACGGAACCTCGGAGACGGAGAGCCTGCTCGGCCTGCCCGAGGTCGTCGGCGAGGTGCTGTCCCCCCTGGCGATCAACGGTGTCGACGCCATCCTGACCCCCGCCGCAGCGGTCGGACACGACGGCGTGCGGATGGGCTGGGGCCGCGGCTACTACGACAAGACCCTCGGGTCCATGGCGAACCGGCCGCCCGTCTATGCTGTGATCTTCGACGCGGAGTACCTCGACGAGGTCCCGCGCGAACCCCACGACGAACCCGTCGACGGCATCATCACGCCGTCACGCATCATCACGTTCCGGAGCTGACGTGCCCACCTACTCGTACCGTTGCACCGAGTGCGACAACGCGTTCGACATCAAGCAGTCGTTCTCCGACGCCACCCTGACGGAGTGCCCGGTGTGCGGCGGCGCGCTGCGGAAGGTGTTCTCCCCCGTCGGCGTGACGTTCAACGGCGGCGGCTTCTACCGCACCGACTCCCGCGCGACGCCGAAGGCCGAGGGCTCGTCGTCGTCCGCTTCGGCATCGTCGTCCGACGCGAAGTCGTCCGCGTCGACGCCCGCGAAGACCGAGTCGAAGCCGAGCACGCCGAAGCCCGCAGCGTCCTGACGAGGGCTGCGCTCCCCGGATAGGTTGGGCGCGTCGCCACCCGGCGGCCGTCCTCGACCCGGAAGGAGTCCCTGCATGAAGGGCTTCAAGGAGTTCCTGCTCCGCGGCAACGTCATCGACCTGGCGGTCGCCGTCGTCATCGGTGCGGCGTTCACCGCGATCGTCACCACGATCGTCAACGCGCTGATCAACCCGCTCATCGGCGCCGTGTTCAACGCGTCGAGCCTGGATCGGGCCCTCATCGTGAAGATCCCCACGGTGTCCGGCGGGAACGCCGAGATCCTGTTCGGCGCGATCATCGGTGCCGTGCTGAACTTCGTCATCGTCGCGGCCGTCGTGTACTTCGCGCTCGTCGTGCCCGTCAACCACCTGAAGAAGGCGGCGTTCGAGCGGGTCAAGAACGACGAGCAGCAGACCCCGCAGGACGTCCCGCCCACCGACGTCGAGGTGCTGCTCGAGATCCGCGACCTGCTCCGGCCGCAGAGCGCCGGCAGCACGGGGACCGGTACGGGTGCGCACATCGCCCCGTCGACCGCGCCCGAGGGCCCCGGCATCGGCGGCTCGACGAAGCTCTAGCCGCGTCGTCCCCGGCGACGGCGCCGTGATCGCGCCCTGCCACGGTCATCGCGCCCCGACTCTTCGGGGCGCGATGCCCGTTCGGGGGCGCGATCATGTGCCACCGACCGCAGCCGGCGACAGAGGCGGCAGCGGCAGCGGCGGCAGCGCCGCCAGCGTCAGCGCGCGACGGGGGCGGCGCGGCGCTTCGCGAACATCGCCACCGCGTACTGCACACCCGCGAGCACGTGCCCCACGGTGCCGAGGTACACGAACACCAGGGCCACGACCCGGACCCACGGCGCGTTCTCGTCGACGGTGTGCACCGCCGAGAACAGCAGCACCGGCAGCCCGACGAACAGCAGGGCCGAGCGGATCTTGCCCGTCCACGTGACGTCGAGGTCCGGGTTGCCGTGGAACAGCACGCTCGACAGGACCACGAGCACCAGGTCGACCAGCACCACGACGGCGACGACCCACCATGGCAGCAGCCCGACGAGCACCAGGGACAGCACGGTCGCGATGATCGCCAGGCGGTCCGCCACGGGGTCGATCGCCTTGCCGAGCTTCGACCCTTGGTCGAACCGGCGTGCGATGAAGCCGTCCGCCCAGTCGCTCACGCCGATGACGACGAGCGTCACGAGCGCCCAGCCCGGGTGGCCGGCGACGACGAGCCACACGAACACCGGGATCAGCAGCAGCCGGATCAGCGAGATCAGGTTCGGCCAGGTCTGCCAGTCGGGGCGCTGCCGCGCGGTGTCAGTCATCAGGGGTCAGGCTACCGGTTACCAGTGCGGGGGGACGTCGCGCCGGAGCTGGTCGTCGTTCTCGCCGTCGCGGTGCCGCGCCGGTTCCGGCGGCGGTGCCGGGTCGTAGCCCGCCACCGGCTGGGTGGTGACGCGCCTGCGGCGCCGCACCGGGCCTCCCGACGGGGTGTCCGTCTCGCCTCCGTCAGCGGTGGGGCGAACGGGAGGCGCGGCTGACGACGCGTCGTCGGCCCGCGTCCACGACCCCACCAGCTGGTCGGTCTCCGGCGTCACCGGACCGGCGGGCCGCGAGGCCCGGCGGCTCGGCCGGGCCGTCACCGGCGTGCGGGGCCGATGACGGGCACGCGGGGATCGAGATCCTGCGTGGTCACCGGCGTGCGGGGCCGATGACGGGCACGCGGGGATCGAGATCCTGCGTGGTCACCGGCGTGCGGGGATCGGGGGGATCGAGATCTCCTGCGTGGCCCCGCGGTCGACACCGAGCACGGCGGCGACGGTGTTCGCGACGCGGTCCGGGTCGGAGAACAGCTGGAACGCGTGCACGCGCACGTAGTGCCAGCCGAGTCGGCGGAGCACCTCGGGGCGCAGGCGCAGCGACTCCCGCAGCGAGCCCTTCACCAGCGACGCGTCGGTCTCGATCGTCACGCAGACCCCGCCGTGCGCGGCGACCAGGCCGAGCTTGCCGCGGTGGCCGAGCGCGACCGGGATGCCGCGCATCTCGAGGCGCCGGGCCAGGTCGACGAGCAGCGGGTCGGAGTCGTCCGGCACGTACTCGGCCGTCGTGCGCGCACGCACCTCGGCCAGGATCTCGGCGAGGGCGACGGTGCCGTGACCCATCCGCTCGGCCTCGATGTCCGACGGCTGGAAGCAGGTCACGATGACCATCGACCGGCGCGCGCGCGTCATGGCGACCGCGAGCAGCCGCTCACCGCCGGGCTTGCCGAGCGGACCGAAGTCGCGCAGCACACGGCCGTGCGGGGTCCGGCCGTAGCCGATGGAGAACACGACGCGGTCGCGGCTCTGCGCCACCGACTGCTCGAGCGTCGCCACGATGAACGGCTCGGCGCGGTCGCCGATGACGAACTCGGTCAGGTCCTTGTGGCCCTGGGCGGCGGTGAGCACGGCCTGCTCGACGCGGACGGCGTGCTTCGCCGACGCGGTGATGACCATGAGGGACTCGGTCGGACGGGTGCGGGCGTGGTCGAGGACGAGCCGGACCACGCGGTCCACCTCGGCGTCGACGCTCTCCACCGCACCGGACTCGGGGTCGGGCACGGCCTTGCCGTCGCTGACGTAGTCGAGCGCGATCGAGCCGTGGCCCAGGAACGAACCGGCCCAGGGCAGCGACTCGATCCGGCCGCCGTAGAAGCGACGGTTGACGAGCTCGGCCAGGTCCTCGCCGCCGGCGCGGTACGAGCGCGTGAGCGACAGGGTCGGCAGCAGCGTCGACAGCTTGGCCAGTGCGGAGTCGGCGTGGAACGCGTCGAGCGTGCCCTCGTCGACCTGCAGGGCGCGGTGCTCGGGGTCGACCGCGATGCGGAACGGCGACGGGGTCTGCGTGACCGGGTCACCGAACACGACGGTCTGCCGGGCTCGACGGACGGCGCCGACGGTCTCGGCGATCGTCACGGCACCGGCGTCCACCAGGATCACGGTGTCGAACGGCATGGTGTCGGCGATCTGCGAGACCTCGTACGGGCTCGCGAGCCAGACCGGTGCGATCGACCGGGACAGGTGTGGCGCCGAGTCCTGCAGCAGCCGTGAGGTGATCGCACCCTCGCGCAGCTGCGTCTTGAGCGCCGTCGCCTCGTCCGGCCAGTCGACGAGACCGACCTTCCAGTTCTCGGCGAGCTGCCACGCCAGCCCCTGCGAGACGCCGGCGGCGTGGGCGTCGTCGACCAGGCGGAAGTCGGCCTCGACCCGGTCGAGCATGTCCGTGTTGGCGCCGAGCAGGGCGCGGTCGGACTCGAGCATCGTCTCGAGCGCGGACTGCCACCAGGCGAGTTCGAGTTCGGCGGGCACCTGCACGTCCGGCACGTGCCGGTTCGCCAGGTCGGTGATGAGCGGCTCGAGCTGCAGGTCGCGGAGCGTCTGCATGAGCTCGGTGCGCTCCTGCAGGTTGTGCAGGACGTCGGACTCGGCGGCGAGCTCGGCGACGGTCGGCACGAGCTGGTCGACGGGCGTGTTGGCGAGCTGGCGGTCGCGGTCGGTGCGGCCCAGCGGTTCGTCCAGGCGCGCGAGGTCCTCGGCGACGTTCGAGAACAGCACCTGCACGTCCGCGATGCCGGTGGGCACCTCGGGGTTCACGCCGGCGGCGACGTAGCGCTGCCACAGCACGCGCTGCTGCTGCACGCGGGTCAGGGCCTCGTGCAGGTCGGAGACGTGCACGCCCGGGCGGACGTACTCGCGGGCGAGCTTCTTGAGCCGGCGGCGGTTCGTCGACGACATCGGGGCGCCCTCGCCGCGGGGTGCGGTGGCGGCCACGAGCTCGGACACCGAGCGGTCGAACACCACCGGCAGGAACCGGTCGAGCGTGTCCCGGATCTCGGTGAGCAGACGCAGGTAGATGCCGAGCTCGTTGATCGTCGTGAACTGCCGCATGTGGGTCGTCGCCACCAGGTCGTGAGCGCGGCGGAGCAGCGTGGGCAGGCCGTCGGCGTCCAGGTCCTTCGCGATGCGGTGGGCGCGCTGGGCGCCGTCGCTCGACGAGAACTTCGCGCCGTACCAGGGCGAGTCGTCGGGGCCGTAGCGGAACTCACCGAGGTTGGCGGCGCTGACCATGGTCTCGGCGACGCGGGAGCGACCCTCGACCATGCTCGCCACCGAGGTGCGTGACAGGCGTGCGGTCGTCGACGGCGGCACCGGCAGCAGGGACAGCCGCGAGAGCTCGACCAGGCAGTCGAGCACCGAGACGCCGAAGTCGGCGTCCTTGCGGGTGAGCGAGCCGCGGTAGTCGGTGAGCACCTTGCGGAGACGGACGAGGGCGTCGTCGACCTCGCGCAGGTTCGGTCGCGCGGCCTTCTCGTTGCGGGCGATGGCCCGGACGACGTCACGGCGCAGGGTCGACGGCGTCACCGCGACGCCGGGCAGCTGGACCTCGCCGAAGCGGGCGGCGATCCCACGGAGGGTCGCGCGGCGCGGGCTGACGACGAGCACGCGCTTGTTCGCGGCGACGAGTCCGCCGAGGGCGTTCACGATGGTCTGCGTGCCGCCCGTGCCCGGCAGGGTCTTCACGACGATGGAGTTGCCGGCCGCGATCTGCGCGATCACGTTCTCCTGCTCGTCGTCGGCGTCGAGCAGCAGCGTGTCGGTCTCGGGGCTGCGCTCGTCCGACGGGGTCTGCTCGACCGGGTGGTACGACTGCTCGACCTGCCACTTCGCGCTCGGGTTGCCGGCCAGGGCGTCGAGCACGGGGTGCGACAGGTCGCCGGTGTCCTCGACCATGCCGGTCGCGACCTCGGCGAAGGTGGACACCACGAGGCGTGCGTACACCGAGAATCCCGGGATGTGCGCGGTCAGGCCGCGCAGGCGGTCGATGACCGGGTTCGGCGTGAAGGAGCCGTCCTGCTGCGCGAGCGCCACGAAGGACTGCGCGTCGAGGATGACCCCGAACTGCTCGTGCAGCGCGTCGGCGAGGCCCGGGTTGAGCACCGGCTCGCCGAGCAGCCGGACCTCGAAGTCGCGGCCGTGCCGGCGGATCGCCAGGGGGCGCAGGAGCACCGGGCCGCGGAACTGCTCGTCGCCGTGCTGCCAGTCGGCCATGCCGATGCCGAGCTTCACGGCGTCGATCCCGCGCACGGTGGCGAGCTCGGTGCCCTTCGCCTCGACGTGTCCGGCGGCCACGCGGGCGGCGCGGAGCGCCACCTCGTCGCGGATCAGGCTGGACAGCAGGGTCGTCTTGCCGGTGATGAACTGCGCGAGGCCGCCGGGGTGCGTGGTGGACAGCTCGATGCGGGCCCGCGGGTGGTCGCTGAAGTGCGTGAGCGGGCTGGTGCCGCCGACCCCGGTCAGCTGGGTGCGCCAGCCGTCCCACGTCGGCTCCGCCGCGTTGCCGGCCTGGAGGCGCGGATCGCCCAGGCTGATCGCCTGCGGGCTCGTGAGCTGCAGCTCGGGTCGCAGGGTCCGGTCCGGTTCGTCCGTCACGGCGCGCTCTTCCTGCTGTCCCCGTCGGTCGTCCTGGTCCCCCTGGTCGTCGTCGGCGTGCTCCTGGGCACCCTCGACGGGGACGTCGTCGTTCACGTCGTCCTCACCGTCGGTCGCCCTGTCCGCTCGCCACACATCCGACACTGTAGGCGGAACCGGACGGCGTCTCTGGCAATGAACCGAGGTTTCGGGGTTTCCGCGTGCAGACGGCGCGCGTCGCGTCCGATGTGGTACCAACGGGGCATGGCCATCGACGACCGCACCACACCGTCCGCCCCCACGCCGAACCGGCGTCGATCGGTCCCCGCCGAGATCTCGCGCTCCTGGTTGCTCGTCTCCGGCACCGCGACCGACCGCTTCGAGAAGTCGCAGCGGTCCCGTGCCGACCAGATCATCCTGGACATCGAGGACGCCGTCGACCCGGCCGCGAAGCCCTCCGCCCGACAAGGGGTCGCCGCGTGGCTGGCCGGCGGCGGCGAGGCCTGGGTCCGGATCAACGACGTCACCACCGACTTCTGGGCCGAAGACGTCGAGGAGCTCCGCGGCCTGCCGGGCCTGCAGGGCGTCATGCTCGCGAAGACCGAGTCCCCCGCGCAGGTCACCGACACCTGGCACCGGCTGGGCGGGCAGACCCCCGTGATCGCCCTGGTCGAGTCCGCGGTGGGCATCGAGGAGTCGGTCTCCATCGCGAAGGCGCAGGGTGCGTTCCGCCTGGCCTTCGGCTCCGGGGACTACCGCCGCGACACCGGCACGAGCGCGGACACCCTGGCGATGGCGTACCCGCGGTCGAGGCTCGTCGTCGCCTCGCGCGTGGGCGACCTGCCCGGCCCGATCGACGGCCCGACGGTGGGCTCGTCGCACCCCATCCTGCGCGAGCAGTCGCAGGTGGCGGTGTCGCTCGGCCTGACCGGCAAGCTCTGCCTGGACACCGAGCAGCTGCCGGTGATCAACGAGGTCATCTCGCCCACGCCGACCGACGTGGCCTGGGCGCAGGACTTCCTCGACGACTTCGACGCGCGCGGCGGGGTCATCCGCGACGGTTCCGACCTGCCGCGCCTGGGCCGGGCCCAGAAGATCCAGCGCCTCGCACAGGCGTTCGGGGTCGAGGCGCGGTAGGACTGCACCCATGACCTGGTCCAACGTCCCCGGCCGCCCGCCGCAGTCCTCCCCCGGTCCCTCCGACGCGCAGCGCGCCGAGTGGGAGCGCGGCGGCACCACGCTGTTCCCGCCGGCGAAGCTCGCCGACCGGATCTCCACGGTGCTGCTGCTGGTGTTCGGCGCCGTGATGACGGTCGTCACCGCGGTGGTCGGCATCGTCGCGGTCGCGTCGGTCACCGCCTCGTGCGACGCCGAGGCCGGGTGCACCCCCGGCGGGGCGATCGGCGGTGCGGCCATCGCGGTCGGGGGTGCGTTCGTGCTCGGGGCCGCGACGATCGTGCTGTCGATCGGTGCGTGGATCCGTCGGAAGCCGTCGTGGTGGATCGCCGCGATCGGCTTCGTGCTCGCGATCGTCGTCATCGCCTGGGGTGGCGTCGTGTTCGCCGACGCCGTCGACAGCGGCGCCGGGTCGTCCTCGTCGGTGTCGGCGGCCAGCGCCTGAGCCCGGCCGACCCCGCCTGAGCGTGCGTCCGTGCCCGCGGCGCATGCTGGGCCGATGAAGCAACGAGTCATCGGAGACGTGTCGGTCGGCGCCATCGGACTGGGCGGCATGCCCATGTCGATCGAGGGCCGGCCCGACGAACGACAGGCCATCGCGACCATCCACGCGGCGCTCGAAGCGGGCGTCACGCTCATCGACACCGCCGACGCGTACCACGTGGGCGGTGCCGACGAGGTCGGGCACAACGAGGAGCTCATCGCCCGTGCCGTGCGGGAGTACCACGACGACACCTCGGCCGTGCTCATCGCCACGAAGGGCGGTCACCTGCGCCCCGAGGCGGGCGGCTGGACGCAGAACGGCCACCCGGAGTACCTGAAGGAGGCCGCGAAGGCCTCGGCGAAGCGGCTCGGCGTCGAGTCGATCGGGTTGTACCAGTTCCACCGTCCGGACCCCGCGGTGCCCTACGCCGACTCGGTCGGGGCGCTCGCGGAGCTGCTCGACGAGGGCGTCATCCGCATGGCCGGCATCTCGAACGCCGACCCGGACCAGATCCGCACCGCGAACGAGGTGCTCGGCGGACGCCTGGCATCGGTGCAGAACCAGTACTCGCCGAAGTTCCGGTCGAGCGAACCGGAGCTCGAACTGTGCGACGAGCTCGGCATCGCGTTCCTGCCGTGGAGCCCGCTCGGCGGCATCGGCAGCGCGGCCGACCTCGGCACGGCGTTCGAGGACTTCGCGTACATCGCCCGTGACCGCGGCGTCACCCCGCAGGTGATCGCCCTCGCGTGGGAGCTGCAGAAGAGCGACGTGGTCGTGCCGATCCCCGGTGCGTCGCGCCCGCAGTCCATCCTCGACTCGGCGACGGCCCCGACCATCAAGCTCGGCCCGGACGACGTCGCCCGTCTCGACGCGGCCCGCGCGGCCGACGACTGACCCGACCGACGACCGGCCCGACCGGCCGGGACGACGACGCCCCGCAGCTCCGATGGGAGCGGCGGGGCGTCGTCGTCCTGCCCGGACGGGTGCGGGTCGCTCAGCCCTTCGCGGGGCAGACCGTCGAGACGCGGTCGAGCGTCTTCTCCACGTCGGCCTGTGCGTCCTGCACGGCGGTGTCGTCGGTCGACCCGCTGGCGCGCACGGCGGAGGCGTAGTCCTTCGCGGCACCGGTGAAGTCCTCGAACGTGTCGTGCACCTGCTCGTTCGTGACCTTCGGCAGCGCGGCGTCGAGCCGGTCGGTGAACTCGCCGATGAGCTCGGCGCGGGCGGCCGGCTCGGCGGGCGCCGACGACGAGCCCTGCTCCTTGAGGAACGACGCGAGTTCGTCCTCCAGGAACGTGCAGGCCTCGGTCTTGGTCTGGGCCGGGGCCGCCTCGGCGGTCTTCGTCGCCGACGGTGCGCTGGACGACCGGGCGGTGTCGTCGCCGGACGCGCCACCGCCCGAGCAGCCGGCCAGCAGCGTCACGGCCACGAGCGCGGTCGTGACGGCGGTGATGGTGCGACGCATCAGGAGTTGCACTCCTTCTGGAACGCGTTCCCGGCGTCCTGCACCTTGGTGCTCGACTTCGTCAGACCCGAGACGTCCGCCGACTGCGGGTCGTCGGCGATGTCCTCGATGTCGTCGACGAGGTCGCCGTAGGCCTCCTCGAACGCCTCGCCCTTGTCCTGCAGGGCCTCGTCGGACAGGTCGTCGACGCCGTCCGAGATCTTGCCGTCGAGCTCCTTGAGCTTGGTGACGGCGGCGTCCGGGTCGGACTGCAGCTTGGTCGCCTCGGACTGCACGCCCTCGGCGGCGGTCTTGACGGTCTTCTCGAACTGCTCGCACTGCTCGGCCTTCGACGGCCCGGTCGAGCACCCGGCGAGCAGCGTGAGTGCGAGCCCGGCGGTGGCGAGCGCGATGAACTTCTTGGGCATGGTGGAGGGTCCCCTCGATCTGTCCGCACTCCCCCGGATGAGGTGCAGATCCGTCGCCGAGCGTACATGGGTCGCTCACCGGATGACCGGCCGCCGGGCGTACCGTCGAGGGATGCGCGCCATCACGTTCGACGACTCCACCATGTCCGTGACCGACCTGCCCGACCCGACGCCCGCCGCGGGCGAGGTGCTCATCGAGGTCGCCGCGGCCGGCGTGAACAACGCGGACCTGCAGCAGCGGGCGGGGAACTACCCGCCGCCGCCCGGTGCCTCCGAGATCCTCGGGCTCGAGGTGTCCGGCACGGTCGCGGCGCTCGGCGACGGCGTCACCGGGTTCGCCGTCGGTGACCGCGTGTGCGCCCTGCTGTCCGGAGGCGGGTACGCCTCGCTCGTCGTGGCCCCCGCGACCCAGGTCCTGCCCGTCCCCGACGCCGTCGACCTGGTCGAGGCGGCCGGACTGCCCGAGGCGGCCTGCACGGTCTACTCGAACATCGGCATGCTCGCCGGGCTCCGTCCCGGGCAGACGCTGCTGGTGCACGGCGGCACCGGCGGCATGGGCTCCCACGCGGTGCTGTGGGCGAAGGCCCTGGGCGCGACCGTCATCGCGACGAGCGGCGGCGAGCGGAAGGTCCGGGCCTCGCGCGACCTCGGCGCCGACGAGGTGATCGACCACCGCACCGAGGACTTCGTCGAACGGGTGCTCGCGGCCACCGGCGGCGTCGGGGCAGACGTCGTCCTCGACGTCGTCGGTCCGTCCTACCTGGAGCGGAACCTGCAGGCCCTCGCCCCGAACGGCCACATCGCCGTGATCGCTGCCGGCAGCGGCTCCACCGCGGAACTCGACTTCGGTGCGCTCATGCGCAAGCGCGCCACCATCAGCGGCACGACGCTGCGCGCCCGTCCGGTGGACGAGAAGGCCGCCATCGTCGCCGCGGTCCGCGAGCACGTCTGGCCCTTCGTGGCCGACGGCAGCGTGCGCCCGGTGGTCGACGCCGTGCTGCCGCTCGCCCAGGCCGAGGAGGCCCACCGCCGGGTCCGCGACGGCGAGGTCGTCGGCAAGGTGCTGCTGACGCCCTAGGCGTGCACGCGGGACAGGAACTCGACGAGCGCGGGGTGCTGCGGTGTGTCGAGGACGTCGGCGGGGCTGCCCTGCTCGACGACCTCGCCGCGGTGCAGGAACACGATCCGGTCGGCCACGTTCCGCGCGAAGTGCATCTCGTGCGTGGTCATCAGGATCGTCGACCCCTGCCGCTTCAGCTCGGTGACCAGGTCGAGCACCTCGCCCACGAGCTGCGGGTCGAGCGCGCTCGTGACCTCGTCGAGCAGCAGGAGCTCCGGGTCCGACGCGATCGCCCGGACGATGGCGACACGCTGCTGCTGGCCGCCGGACAGCCGGTCGGGGTAGGCACCGGCGAACGACGCGAGGCCGATCCGGTCGAGCAGCCGGCGCGCGGTGTCCTCGGCCTGGGTTCGTGCGATGCCGTGCACCTGGCGGGAGGCGAGCGTGACGTTGTCGAGCACGCTCATGTGCGGGAACAGGTTGAACTGCTGGAACACCACGCCGATGCGTGCCCGTACCGCGTCGACCGGGATGCGCGGGTCGGCGATGTCCGTGCCCTGCAGCAGGATCTCGCCGTCGTCGATGCCCTCGAGCAGGTTCACCGTCTTGAGCAGCGTCGACTTGCCCGATCCCGATGCCCCGATGACGCAGATGACCTCGTGGCGGTGGACCGTCAGGTCGATCCCGCGCAGGACCTCGTGCTCGCCGAAGGCCTTGCGCAGGCCGCGCAGTTCGAGGACCGCAGCGTCCGGACCGGACGCACCACGGCCCTCCAGTCCGTCGGCCGGACGGGAGGCGCGGGTCGCGCCCGCCTCGGATCGCTCGCTCACACGGTCCCTCCGATCTGCTCACGCCGCTGCTGACGACGCGCGATCGCGTCCGTCACGCGGATCAGCGGCAGGCTGATGAGCACGAACAGCAGCCCCGCGACGAAGTACGGGGTGAAGTTGTAGGTCTCCGCCTGCGCGATCTGGGCGGACCGGACCGCGTCGACGGCACCGAGGATCGACACCAAACCGACGTCCTTCTGCATCGACACGAAGTCGTTCATCAGGGCGGGCGTGACCTTGCGGATCGCCTGCGGCAGCACGACGAGCCGCAGGGTCTTGGCGTGCGAGAGCCCGAGCGACCGGGCGGCCAGACGCTGCGAGGGGTGCACGGCCTCCATGCCGGCGCGGAGCACCTCGGCGATGTACGACGAGTAGGTCAGGGTGATCGCGATCGTGCCCCAGACCTCGGCGGGCAGGCGCGGGAAGACCCCGAGGCCCGGGATGCCGTAGCCGACCAGGTACAGCACGATGATCAGGGGCAGTCCCCGGAACAGGTCCGTGTAGCCGGTCGCGAGCATCCGCAGCGGGAAGAACACCGGGTTGCGCAGACCGCGCACCACCGCGAGCAGCGTGCCGAACACGGCGACCCCGATGGCGCTGAAGAACAGGATCCGCACGTTCAGCCACAGCCCCAGCAGGATGTCCGGGAACGTGTCGATCGCGGTCTGCGGGTCGAAGAACGACTGCTGGACCGCGGCCCAGCCGGGGGTGTTCACGACGCCGAAGTACACGACCGCGAGCACGACGAGCGTCGACGCGACCGACACGACGACGGACCGCCGCCCGCGCTGCCGACGGTAGAGCCGACGCTCGAGCTCGACCTGGCTCGGCGCGGGAGCGGCCACCGGTGTGCCGGCGCCTGCTGGCACGGTCATGTGACTACTTCAGGATCGGGGTGTCGGTCTCCGCGGAGAGCCACTTGGTCTGCAGGTCCTCGAGGGTGCCGGCGTCCTGCAGCGAGGCGATGGCCGTGTCGACCTTGCTCGTCAGCTCGGAGTCCTTCGGCAGGACGAAGCCGAACTGGTCGCCCTCGCCGTCCTGGGGGAACTGCGCCGACACGGTGCCGTCGTCGACCTGGGCCGAGGCCATGTAGAAGGCCGTCGGCAGGTCGGTGACGATCGCGTCGATCTGCCCGGACGTGAGTGCGAGCACGGCGTCGTCGTTGGAGTTGAACACCTGCGGCGTGACGCCGAGGACGTCCTTGACGCTCGCGATGCTCGTCGAACCGGTCGCGACGCCGATGGCGTCCTGCTTCAGCGCGGCGATCGTGGTGTCGTCGGCGGCCTTCGACCCGGACGTCGTCACGACCGCCTGGGTCGTCGTGTAGTACGCGGTCGACATGTCGACGGCCTTCTTGCGCTTCGCGTCGATCGAGAACTGCTGGACGTTGAGGTCCCAGTCCTTCGGGCCGGGGGCGATGGCGCTGTCGAAGGTGCTGCGCTTCCACACCACGTCGGACCGGCTGTAGCCCATCTCCTTCGCGACGGCGTAGGCGACCGCGGACTCGAAGCCCTTGCCCGACTCCGGGTCGTTGTCCTCGATCCACGGCGAGTACGCCGGGTCCCCGGTGGCGATCGTGAGCTTGCCGTCGGTGACGGTGCCGTCGGCGTTGCTGCTGCTGCCGCCGGCGGAGCACGCCGACAGGGCCAGGGCGGCCACCGCGGCGGAGGCGACGGCGAGGGTGAAGCGGAGGGAACGGGTCACGGTCGTGCCTTCGTGCGAGGGGTGGGGGCAGGTCGCAGTGTACTTCGCGGTGGGATACCAGCGCGAAACGGGGACAGCGGGCTACGCGGTGCCGTCGGCGTCCGCGTCGGCCATCGTGAAGTCGTCGAACGAGAAGCCCGGCGACACCAGGCAGCTCAGCAGCACCTCGCCGTCGCCCGGGATCGTCCGCTGCCACACCCCACCGCGCACGAACGCCTGCGCGTCGTTCACCCGGTCGCGTCCGGCGTCGGGGCCCAGCGTGATCGTCGCACCGGGCTCGGGCTGCTCGCCGTCGCCACCGAGCTGCAGCTCGACGCTGTCCGGCCCGTGCCACATCCAGATCTCGTCGCTCGTGACCCGGTGCCAGGCCGAGGCCTCGCCCGGGGGCAGCAAGAAGTGGATGAGGGTGGCGGCGGGCCGGTCCCCGGCGGGCGTCGTCACCGTGGCGGGCGACGTCCAGGTGCGGACGTACCAACCGCCTTCGGGGTGCGGCTCCATGCCGAGGGCGATCGCCCGCTTCGGCACGTCGAGCCACTCGATCAGCTCGCCGTCGACGGTGCGACGGGCGGCCATGCCGGGGCGGGGTGCGGTCTCGGTCATGATTCCTCCACAGGGATGAGGGGGCGGTCGGGCGATGACGTGGGCACGCCGGTCAGCGCTCCGTCGACGGCGCGGACGATCCCGCGGATGACGGTCGCCGACGCACGACCGGCGCCGTCCTCGACGAGTTCGGCGAGCGCGTCGGGCACGGTGCGGGCGTCGACGTCGAAGACGGCCAGGTCCGCGCGGGCCCCCACGGCGAGGTGCCCGATGCGGTCCGGTCCGACGGCGAGCCCCATCGCGTGGGCACCACCGAGGGTCGCCGCGGCGAGCAGTCGCTCGTGCAGGTCGCGGTGCCCGTAGCCCTGGGCGCGCGCGATGCGGTGCAGCGCGGTGACGTCGGCCATCAGGTCGAGGGACGGCGACGACGACAGCGAGTCGGTGCCGATCGCGATGGGGCTGCCCTCGCGCAGGTAGTCGGCGACCGGCGGCGGGTCGAGCCCGATGACGGCGTTCGACCGGGGGCAGAGCGCCACCGCGGTGCCGCGGGCACGCAGGAGCGCCCGGTCGGCGGCGGTCATGTAGACGCCGTGCGCGATGTGGCAGTCCGGCCCGAGCACGCCGAGGCGGTCGACGAACGCGGTCGCGCTGGCGCCGAAGCCGAGCGCTCGCATGGCCCGGAACGACGGCACGTTCGCCAGGTGCCAGTCGCTGGTGTGTCCGACCCCGTCGACGCCGTCGAGGCCCGGCACCGGAGCGAGTGCGATGCGTTCCCCCTCGAACGCGGCCTCGCCCAGGTGCAGGTGCAGCCGGAGCCCGCGTTGGCGGACGATGTCGGGCAGCTCGAGCAGCGGGGCGACGTCGAGCGAGTAGGGCGCGTGCGGCGAGAGGCCGGCACCGGGCGTGGTCGGGATCCGGGCGAGTTGGTCGAGCACCTGGTCGCGACCGTGCGTCTGCCAGGCGTCGTTCTCCCAGTCCATCACCTCCCAGTAGGCGATGCCGCCCAGGCCGGCGTCCTGCAGGGCGGTCGAGGCCTCGATGTCGGTGACGATGTCGGCGATGCTCGTCACGCCGGCCAGGATCGAGGCGCGGGCGCCGTCGGCGGCCTCGGCACGCCAGTCGTGCGGTTCGGCGTAGTCGACGTTGAACGCGGCGGCCCAGTCCTCGAAGCCGTCGTACTGGCGCTGGCCGACCCCGGACATGCCGGTGTACTGCAGGTGCGAGTGGGCGTTCACGAGCCCGGGCAGGAGCGCCCCGCGCCACTGCCGCTCCGTGAACGGTGCACCCGACGCGGTCAGCTGGTCGACGACCCACGAGCGGTCGCCCACGTGCAGGATGCGGCCGTCCTGCACGGCGACCGCGCCGTCGGCGATCGGGGGTGCGGTCATCGGCACGACGACGCGCGCCGAGTGCACGACGACCGGGCGCGACCCGGCGCTCACGCCGGGTCCCCGAACCGGTGCGTCCGGACGTCCGGCTCGCGGTCCGCAGGCTGCTCAGGAAGGCGGACTGGGCCCACGCCGCCGGTTCCGGGCTGACGCGCCAGCGGCAGCCCGGCCGTGCCGGTGGGGAGAGGAACGGCTGGGCTCCCGAAGGCGGCGAGCGCCGCGCGGGCGGTCACCTCGTCCACCGCGGGGTCGATCGGCACGACGGCACGGTCCAGTTCGTCGCCGTGCTCGAGCAGCATCCGGACGGCCCCGAGCTGCACGGCGAACGACAGGTCCATGATCTCGACCGGGTTGCCCTCGGCCGCGGTGATGTTGATGCAGCCGCCACCGTCGAGCACGATCGGCCCGCCGTCGGCCTCCGGGAACACGAAGCGCTCGGCCTTCGGCCCCACGGGCCGGCGTTCGGCCCCGGCAGCGAGGGCGTCGTCGACGGCGACCTCCTGGTCGACCCCGCCGGCGACGGCGACCACGGCACCGTCCGCACAGGCACGGAGCACCGCGACGTCGATGGTGTCCGGCACCCCGGTGGCGCTCATCACGAGGTCGGCGTCTCGGACCGCCTCGACGAGCGGGGCCACGGCGTACCCGGCGAACCGCGCCTGCAGGGCGCGGACGGGGTCCACGTCGGCGACGGTCACCCGGAAGCCGAGGGCGGTGAGCACCAGGGCGACCCCCTCGCCGACGTGCCCGAACCCGGCGACCACCGCCGAGCCTCCCGGGACGACCCGGTGTGCACCGGACGTGAGCCCATCCACCAGGTCGAGCACCGCGAACACCGTCGACTGCCCGGTGCCGTACCGGTTGTCGAAGAACGTCTTGGTGCGGGCGTCGTTCACCGCGACCACCGGGATGCCGAGGTCACCACGCGCCGCCATGGTGCGCAGCGGGCGGAGGCCGCTCGTGGTCTCCTCGGCCGCACCGAGCATCGTCGGTAGCAGGTCCGGGCGTTCCTGGTGAGCGAGCCGGATGACGTGCGACCCGTCGTCGAGCAGGATGTGCGGCCGGGTGTCGAGCATCGCGAGGGCGAGCCGCTGCTGCTCGGGGAGCGTCGCGGTGCTGCTCGCGAACACCGTCAGACCCGCGGACCGCAGTGCGTCGGCGACGGCGTCGTCGGTCTCGTCGGCGTGGGCGTAGACGACGACCTCGGCCCCGGCGTCGCGGAGCAGCAGGCTCAGCACGGCGGTCTTCGGCTCGAGGAACATCGCGACGCCGACGCGCGTGCCGCGCAGGAGTCCGCCGTCGCGCAGTTCGGCGGCGACCGAGCGGGCCACGGGCATCGAGCGGCGGGCCCAGCGCAGGCGGGCCTCGGCGGCGGGGTCGTCCTCGGGGTCGCGGCCGGTGGAGACGAGGAAGACGTCGTCGGACAGCACCGGGACGGCGAGGACCCCGGGGCGGGCGGGTGCGACGGGGCCGAAGGCGTCCTCGTCGACGGCGGGCAGGTGGCGGCCGGCGTCGACGACGATCAGGGTCGCGCCGCGGGGGCGGTCGGCGGCCTCCTCGACCGCGGGGGTCGACTCCTCCGGCGTGCCGAGGCACCAGAGCTGGTCGACGAGGTCGGGGCGGTCGGCGCGGCCGGGAGGCTCGGCCTCGTGCGCACCGAGCGCGGTCAGCAGGTGCCGGAGCGCCGCGGCGTCACGTGGATCGCCACCGACGATGCGGAACCGCCGGGCGGCGACGAGCAGGTTCGTCGCGGCGGCGAAGCGCCGGACGGCCGCCGAGGCCCACGCCAGCGTCTCGGTGTCAGGGGCTGGCGGCATGGGTCAATCGTAGGGAATACGACGGGGCCGTCCGACGTAGGGTCTGGGCATGAGCGATGCGACGACCCAGACGTTCGACAAGGTGACCATGTTCGGTGCCGACTGGTGCCGCGACTGCCGACGGTCCAAGGCGCTGCTCGACACCCTCGGCGTGGACTACGAGTACGTCGACGTCGAGCAGGACCTGTCCGCTGCCGACCGTGCCGAGGCGATCAGCGGGCGGAAGAACATCCCCGTCGTGGTGCTGCCGAACGGCAAGCACTTCGTCGAGCCGTCCGACGCCGAGCTGCGCGCCGAGCTCGAGGCCTCCGGCGCGGTCTGAGCGGCGAACGTTCGCGCCCCGCGACAGGTCACGCCGGCGACCGCCCGTGACGTGTCGCTCAGCGCGAAGAGTCGTCGGACACTCCGCCCCGGCCGGACATCGGATGAATCGGGCATGATGAGCGCGTGATCATCGACGCTCACCACCACCTGTGGGACCCTGCCGACCGGCCCTACCCCTGGATGGACGACTCGGTCGCCCCGATCCGCCGCCGGTTCGACGTGGACGACCTCCGCGCCGCCACCGGGGGTACCGACGTGACGGGCACGATCGTCGTGCAGGCCGTGCACGATCCCGATGAGACGGCGTGGCTGCTCACCCAGCCCGCCCCCGTGCTCGGTGTGGTCGGGTGGGTCGACCTGACCGCGCCGGACGTCACCGAACGGATCGCCGCGGTCTCCGAGCTCCCCGGCGGCCACCGGCTGGTCGGCATCCGCCACCAGGCGCACGACGAGCCGGACCCGGACTGGCTCGCCCGCGACGACGTCGCCCGCGGTGTCCGGGCACTCGCCGCGGCCGGACTCGTGTTCGACCTGCTCGTCCGAGCCCGTGAGCACCGCGCAGCCCTCGCCCTGGTCGACGCCGTGCCCGAGGCGTCGTTCGTGCTCGACCACGCCGGCAAGCCCGACGTCGACCACGGCGACCCCGGGTGGTCGGACCGGATGACCGATTTCGCTGCCCGGCCGAACGTCGTCTGCAAGGTCTCCGGCCTGTTCACCGAGGCCGGGCCGGACTGGCGCGACCGGCCCGTCGACCGGTACGCCCGCGCGGTGGTCGAGCACTTCGGCCCGGATCGCTCGATGGTCGGGTCGGACTGGCCGGTCTCCACCCTCGCCGCCCCGTACGACGACGTGCTGGCCCGCACCACCACAGCACTGGCGGACCTCGACACGAGCGACCGGCAGGCCGTCCTGGGCGGAACCGCGCAGCGCGTGTACCTGGGCGGTCGATCCCTTGCCGCAGGAGCACCGCAGACATAGGATGTCTGCGGCTGCAGTGGTGCGGCCGGAGAGCGAGGAACGATGAAGTTCGCACGACTCGGCCCGGTGGGCAGCGAGGTCCCCGTTGCCATCGACACCGACGGCGCGGTCCTCGACCTGCGGGGGCTCACGACCGACATCACGGGCGCGTTCCTGGCGTCCGAACCGGGGCCGGCGGCGCTCGTCCGGCAGGCCCGCGAGGCCGGCGACCTGCCCGTGCTCGACGGTGCCGAGGGACACGATGCCGAGCGACACGGCGACGAGGGACTCGGCGACGAGGGACACCGCGCCGGCCGACTCCGACGCGGCGCACCCGTCGCCCGCCCCGGCAAGGTCGTCTGCATCGGCCTGAACTACCGCGACCACGCGGCCGAGACCGGTGCCGAGATCCCCACCGAACCGATCGTCTTCATGAAGGACCCGATGACGGTGATCGGCCCCGACGACCAGGTGCTGATCCCCCGCGGCAGCACCAAGACCGACTGGGAGATCGAGCTGGCCGTGGTCATCGGCCGCACCGCCCGGTACTGCGCGACCGACGAGGACGCAGCAGCCTGCATCGCCGGGTACGCCATCGCCAACGACGTGTCCGAGCGCGCCTTCCAGCTCGAACGCGGCGAGCAGTGGGACAAGGGGAAGTCCTGCGAGACCTTCAATCCGCTCGGCCCGTGGCTGGTCACCCCGGACGAGGTCGACCCCGCCGCCATCCCGCTCCTCCTGACCGTCAACGGCGAGCGCCGGCAGGACGGCACCACCGCCGACATGGTCTTCCGGCCGGCCGAGATCGTCCGGTACCTGTCGCAGTTCATGGTGCTGTACCCGGGCGACGTCATCAGCACCGGCACCCCGGCGGGCGTCGCCCTCGCCGGGCACGCCCCCTACCTGCGACCGGGCGACGTGGTCGAGCTCACCGCCGACGGCCTCGGATCACAGCGCCAGACCGTCGGAGCTGCCTGATGACCGGAGCAGCCGACGCGGACCGTACGCCCGGCGCAGCGGACCCGACGGACGCCCCCACCGCACGCGCCGCCAGCCACACCGGCGTCCGCGCCATCGTCACCGGCGGCGCGTCGGGCATCGGAGCGGCGGTCGTCGCCGCCCTCCAGCAGCGCGGCGCCACGGTCGCCGCCCTCGACCTGCAGCCCGCGACCACCGCCGGGGTCGTCTCCGTCACGTGCGACGTGGGCGACGACGCCTCGGTGCGCGCGGCCGTCGCGACCGCCGTCGACCGGCTCGGCGGCCTCGACGTGCTGGTCAACAACGCCGGCATCGGCGCGCAGGGCACCGTCGAGGACAACCCCGACGACGAGTGGCGCCGCGTGTACGAGGTCAACGTGCTCGGCACCGTCCGGGTGTCCCGTGCGGCGCTCCCCCACCTGCGTTCCTCCGGCAACGCGAGCATCGTCAACACGTGCTCGATCGCCGCCACGGCCGGGCTCCCGCAGCGCGCGCTCTACTCCGCCACCAAGGGCGCGATCGCGGCCCTGACCCGCGCGATGGCCGCGGACCACCTGCGCGAGGGCGTCCGCGTCAACGCCGTCAACCCCGGTACCGCCGACACACCCTGGGTGGCACGACTGCTGTCGTCCGCCGACGACCCCGACGCCGAACGCGCAGCGCTCGAGGCGCGACAGCCGCACGGCCGCCTGGTGCAGGCCGACGAGGTCGCCGAGGCGGTCGCGTACCTGACGAGTCCGCTCGCCCGGTCGACGACGGGTGTCGACCTGGCGGTCGACGGCGGGATGCAGGCGCTCCGGCTGCGGCCGGCCTGATGGTCGCGCACCGGCTCCGCCGCTCCGGTCCGGAGGCGCGACACCGGTATCGTCGGCACGTCCGGTCGCGCACGCGGCCGGCTCCCCAGGAGGTGGTGACGTGGCGTCGTTGACCGACGATGCGATCGCACGCATCCAGCAGATGATCGTGAGCGGCGAGCTCCAACCCGGGCAGCGCCTCCCACCCGAGAAGGAACTGAGCGAGTCGCTCGGTCTGTCGCGGAACAGCCTGCGCGAGGCGGTGAAGGCCCTCGAACTCATCCGCGTGCTCGACGTCCGACGCGGCGACGGCACCTACGTGACCTCGCTGGAGCCCGCGGTCCTGCTCGAAGCGGTCTCGTTCGTCGTCGACATGCACCACGACCGGTCGCTCGTCGACCTGCTCGAGGTCCGCCGCATCCTCGAACCGGCGTCCGCCGTGCTCGCGACCGCACGGGCCTCCGAGCAGCAGATCGACGAGCTCGCCACCCTGATGCAGTCCGTCGGCGAGGACACCGGCGTCGAGGACCTGGTCGCCCACGACCTGCTGTTCCACTCCACGATCGCGGGCATCGGCGGGAACCAGTACCTGTCCGGGCTGCTCGACGCCCTGTCGAGCAAGACCGTGCGGGTGCGGGTGTGGCGTGGCCTCACGCAGAACGGCTCGGTGCAGCGCACGCTCGACGAGCACGCCGCCATCGTCGAGGCGATCCGGCGTCGGGATCCGCAGCTCGTGCAGTCCCTCGTGGTGGCCCACGTCGAGGGTGTGGAGCGCTGGCTGCGGCGCTCGCTCGACTGAACCTGGCAACACGCTGAGGGGCACCGGGCAAGATCGGTGGTCGGCCCTGACTCCGGCAACCATGCCGCGGCAACCGCACCCACGAGGAGGACACCGTGCTCGGTCTCATCATCAGCTTGATCATCATCGGACTCATCGCCGGCGCCCTCGCCCGGCTCATCATCCCCGGCAAGCAGAACATCGGCATCCTCATGACGATCGTCCTGGGCATCGTCGGCTCGTTCGTCGGCGGGTTCCTCGGCTACCTGATCTTCAACCACGACGGCAACGACGGGTTCTTCCAGCCCGCCGGCATCATCGGCTCGATCATCGGTGCCGTCATCGTGCTGTTCATCTACACGCGCGTCGCCGGCCGCGGCTCGCGCCGCTAGGCACCACCGCTGCCGGTCCGACCGGCGCACCACCGGGGTCACCCCGGACCATGCAGCCGCGTGGTCCGGGGTGACCTTCGTCGTGGGCGGGGTCAGCCGGCGAGCAGGTCCGCCGCGCGCAGGTCGTCCCACAGGGCGTCCGGCACCTCGGCGGCGGCCCGCGCGACGTTCGATCGCACCTGCTCCGCCGACTGGGCACCGAGCGCGATCGCGGCGACCGCCGGGGCCCGGCGCGGGAAGGCCAGCGCGGCCTCGGGCAGGGTGACCCCGTGCCGCTCGCAGACGTCCGCGACGGCGTTCGCCCGGGCGACGAGCGCCGCCGGTGCCGTGGCGTAGTCGTAGGTCGCGCCCGCTGCGGGCCGCTCCTGGCCGAGCAGCCCCGAGTTGTAGACCCCGACGGCCACGACCGCGACGCCGAGCGACGCGCACCGGTCGACGAGCGCCGCAGCCGGCTGCTCGAGCAGCGTGTACCGGCCGGCGAGCATGACCACGTCGCAGAGCCCGGTCTCGACGGCTGCCGACAGCGCCTCGACCGAGTTCGACCCGACCCCGACCGCCCGCACGACGCCCTCGTCCCGCAGCTCGGCGAGTGTCGGCAGCGCCTGGGTCAACCCGTCCGTCAGCGAGTAGACGTCCGGGTCGTGCAGGTAGGCGACGTCGACGTGGTCGAACCCGAGGCGGCCGAGCGACTCGTCGAGCGAGCGCCGCACGCCCGACGGTGACGGGTCCCACTGCCGCACGGTGTCGTCCGGCACCGCGAACCCGCCGGAGGCCAGGTCGTCGCCGTCGCCACGACCGGGCACGAGCAGCCGTCCGACCTTGGTCGACACCAGGAACGACTCCCGCGGGCGCCCGGCGAGCGCCGCCCCGAGCCGCCGCTCGGACAGCCCGAGGCCGTAGTGCGGCGCCGTGTCGAAGCCACGCACACCGGCGTCCCACGCCGCGTCCACCGTGGCCCGGGCGTCGTCGTCGGACACCGGCCGGAGCAGGTTGCCGATCCCGGCGCCGCCCAGCCAGAACGGTCCGCGGTCGAGCTCCTGGGCGAGGGTCGTCATGCCTGTCCTTCCAGGGTCCAGACGAGCGGGATCCCGTCGTCGTCGCCCGAGTAGTCGTCGTCCGCCTCGAGCAGGGGGTTGATCACCGCCTGCCAGTCCGCGTTGACCGGGTCGTCCGCCAGTGCGCGGCGCATCGCACGGTAGTCCTCGACCTCGATCAGGTGCACCAGGTCCTGCCCGTCGCGCCAGATGCTCCAGTTGGCCACCCCGGCGGACCGCAACCGGTCGGCCAGCGCCGGCGGGATGGCCGCGTGCGCCTGCTCGTAGTCGGACTCCCGTCCGGCACGCAGCCGGGTCCGCGAGAGGATCCGCTGCATCAGTCGCGCAGGAACAGCTCGACGACCGGCACGGCGACGTCGGGCCGCACGATCGGCAGCGTCAGGGTCAGCGTGCCGGCCGGCTGCCCGCCGAGCCCGGTGTTCTGCGCCCGGGTGCCCGGCGGGATCTCGCGGAAGTGGATCTCCGACGCGTCGTTGAGCAGCTGGGCGTAGGCGACGCGGCCGGCCAGGTCGGGCAGGTGCACGTGCTCGAACGGCCACGCGAACAGGTGCAGGTACAGCCGGTCGCCCCGCTGCGTGTACACGGTGTTCCGCGGCGCCACGAACTGCGACGGTCCGGCGCCGTACACGGAGCGGGCATGCTGGTGCATCCACGTGCCGATGCCGTCGAGCGTCTGCCGCGACACCCCGTCGAACTCGCCGCGGCCCGTCGGCCCGATGTTGAGCAGCATGTTCCCGTTGTTCGAGACGCCGTCGACGAGCATCCGGACGAGCATGTCGACCGGCTTCAGGTTCACGTTGTCGCGGTCGTAGCCCCACGAGCCGTTCAGCGTCTGGCATGCCTCCCACGGCACGGGCGCCCCGTCGACCTCCATGGGCTTGTCCGGCTGGTACTGCTCGGGGGTGACCAGGTCGCCGGGGATGTCCAGGCGGTCGTTGACGATGATCCCGGGCTGCAGGCGCTTCGTCAGTGCGAGCAGTTCCTCGGATCCCCAGTCGTCGCGGCCCTTGCCGCCCCAGATGTCCTCGTGGTCGTTGTCCCGGTACGAGAAGTCGTAGAACAGGTAGTCGATCTGCCCGTAGTCGGTGAGCAGTTCCTCGACCTGGCCGTGCAGGTACTCGCGGTACCGGGCCATGTCCCGGCCCTCGTTGAACGCCGCGATCGCCTGCTCACCGTCGTCACGGCGCGGGTGCACGCCGTCGACGGTGAAGTCCGGGTGGTGCCAGTCGATGAGCGAGTGGTAGAAACCGACCCGCAGCCCCTCGGCGCGGACGGCGTCGACGAACTCGCGCACGATGTCGCGACCGAAGCGGGTGTTCGTGGACTTGTAGTCGGTGAGCGCGCTGTCCCACAGGCAGAAGCCCTCGTGGTGCTTGGTGGTGAGGACGACGTACTTCATCCCCGCCTGCCGTGCGCGTCGGGCCCAGTCGGCGGCGTCGAACAGGTCCGGGTCGAAGTGGTCGAAGTACCTCTGGTAGTCCTCGTCGGTGATCCGCTCGCGGTTCTTCACCCACTCGTGCCGGGCCGGCAGGGCGTACAGGCCCCAGTGGATGAACATGCCGAACCGGTCGTGGGTGAACCAGGCGGGCAGGCCGCTCGCCTCGGTCGCGGTCTGCGGCTCTGCAGGTGCGGTGATGGTCATGGGGCGGGTTTCCTTTCGTACGGGAGGAACGGTGCGGGTGTCCGGGGCGGCCTCCGACCCGGCGTGGTCGCGACCAGGGCGCGGTGTGGCCTGGTCGGCGCCGGTCGCGGGTCGGCGCCGGTCAGCGGCCGCCGAGGCCGCTGGTGACGATGCCCTTGACGAGGTGCTTCTGCAGCAGGACGAGCAGGACGACGGTCGGCAGCATCGAGATCACCGACGCGGCCATCACCAGGTTCCACTCGGACCCCTGCTGGCCGAAGAACTGCTGCAGGCCGAGCGGGATCGTGCCCCGGGCCTCGACGTCGTTGACGATGACCAGGGGCCAGAGGAACGAGTTCCAGTAGGAGATGAACGAGAAGACCGCCAGGACGGCCATCGTCGGCCGGGCGAGCGGCAGCATCACCGAGAAGAACGTGCGGATCGCGCCGGCGCCGTCCACCCGGGCCGCGTCGTCGAGCTCCTGCGGCACGGTCAGGAAGAACTGCCGCACCAGGAACGCGCCGAGCGCGGTGAACGCCCACGGGATGATGAGCGCCTGGAACGTGTCGACCCACCCGAAGCCCTGCATCATGACGTACATCGGGATGACCAGGACGTCCTGCGGGATCATCAGCGTCGCCAGGAACAGGATGAACACCATGTTCCGGCCCCGCCACCGCAGCCGTGAGAACGCGTACCCGGAGAGCACGGCGACCGCGACGTTGATCGCGGTGCCGGCCGCGGCGACGATGATCCCGTTGAGGATGAAGCGGGCGAACGGCAGGTACGTGAACGCCTGGGCGTAGTTGCCCCACTCGATCGACGACCCCCACAGCGTCGGCGGCGTCGTGAACACGTCGGCCGAGGGCTTCAGGCTCGTCGCCACCATGTAGACGAGCGGCGAGACGAACAGCAGTGCCACCAGGCAGAGCAGGACGTAGCCGATCGCGTGCCGGACGCGTCCGGTGCGCCGGTGCGGTGCGCCCGAGGTGCGGGGCAGTGCCCGCGGGTTGATCGTCCGGTTGGACGAGGTCAGCTCAGTCATAGTGCACCCACCGCTTCTGTCCGAGGAACTGGATGGCCGTGATGCCGAGGATGATCACGAACAGCACCCACGCGCCGGCCGACGCCAGTCCGAGCTGCTGCGTCTGGAAGCCGGTGTTGTAGATGTACTGCACGAGCGTCTCGGTCGCGGTGCCGGGCCCGCCCTTCGTCAGGACGAACGGTTGGACGAACACCTGGAACGACGTGATGAGCGTCATCATCGTGGCGAAGAAGATCGACGGCGAGATGAGCGGGAACTTGATCCGCCAGAACATCTGCCAGGCGTTCGCACCGTCGAGCTGCGCGGCCTCGAGCTGGTTCTCGGGCACCGAGTCGAGCGCGGCCGAGAAGATCAGCATGTTGTAGCCGAAGCCCTGCCAGACGCTCATCGCGACGACGGCGAGCATCGCCCAGTCGTCGTCGGCCAGGAAGTTCGGAGCGTTCACGCCGACCGTCGACTGCAGGGTCGCGTCGATCGCGCCCCCGGGCTGGTAGAGCATCCGCCAGACGACGACGTTCGCGACGATCGGCGTGATGGTCGGGATGAAGAACAGCACCCGGAACACGTGCCGGTGCCGGATCTTCGGCGTGAGCCAGGCGGCGAGCCCGAGCGACACGACCAGGTTGAGCGGCACGTAGAGCACGACGAACAGCACGGTGTTCAGCGTCACGGTGCGGAAGATCGGGTCGGAGAACAGCTGCGCGTAGTTCGACAGGCCGGCCCACGAACGCTCGCCGAGCATCGGCCAGTTCATGAAGCTCACGACGAGCGACGCGAGGATCGGGAACGCCGTGAAGACCACGAGTCCGATCGAGTGCGGGGCGGCGAACGCGGCGCCCCACCAGGAGCGGCGGCCGAGCTCGGCGTCGGTGCCGCCGCCCTTCCGGCGCGGCGCCGCGGCAGCGGCGACCGCGGGTGCGGCCACCGGGGCCTGGGCGGGTGGGTCCTGGATGGTGGTCATTGCGACGACCTCCTCGTCGTTCGCGCGGTCCTGGTCAGGAGATGGGTCGAGCGGGAGGCGCGGGGCGGGGCCGACCCGCGCCTCCCGGGCGTCACTGCGAACCGAGCTGGCTCGCGATGGACGACATGGTCTCCTTGCCCGAGGTCTGGCCGTTCACGGCCTGCAGGGCGTACTGCGCGAAGAGCTGGTTGAGCTGGTCGCTCTGCTTGTTGCCGGGCAGCGGGGTGGCGTCGTCCAGGGCGGTCTGCAGGGCGTCCTCCACCCCGTCGATGCCCGCGTTGTCGTACCAGGCCTGCTGCGCCGCGGTCCGTGCCGGGAAGGCACGGCCCTGCTCGGCGAGCGAGGTGAGCGTGGCCTCGTTCGTCATCGTGCTGATGGCCGCGAAGGCCTGCTCCGGGAACTCGCACTGCTTCGAGATGCCGAAGCCCGACCCGGCCGCGTACGAGCTCGGTCCGTCGGTGCCGGACGGCATCGTCGTGATGCCGAGGTCGAACTGCACCTTGGCCTTCTGGCTGATGATCGACCACGGCCCGTCGCTGTACATCGCGACGTCGCCGGACACGAACGCGTTGTCGTCGGCCGACGGGTCGGTGCTCGCCTGCGTGGCGTAGCCGTCCTCGACCAGACCGCCGATCCAGTCGAGCCCCTCGGCGAAGTCGGCGTTCTCCGCGTCGAGTCCGCCGTCCTCGTCGATGACCCGGCCGCCGTTGTACCCGAGGATCATCGACTCGAGCGGGATGTCCTCGACGCTCGTGCCCCAGATCGGGGTGCCCGCGGCCTTGAGTTCCTCGGCGGCGGCCTCGAAGTCGTCGACCGTCCAGCCGGGCTTCGGTTCGGCGACGCCGGCCTTCTCGAACAGGTCCTTGTTGTAGAACATGAGCATGGGGCCGGTGTCGTAGGGCAGCCCGTAGAGCTCGCCGTCGACCCGCATGCCGTCGAGTCCGGTCTGGTCGTACTCGCTCAGGTCGAGACCGGCCTTCTCCACCATGTCGTCGATCGGCACCAGCACGTCGGTGTAGTTCGCGGTGCGGAGCGACTGGATGCTCACGATGCACGGGGCGGTCCCCGTCGAGAGCTGGGTGCGGAGCTTCGTCCAGTAGTCGTTGAACGGTGAGCCCTGGATGGTGACGTCGACGTCGTCGTCCGTCTGCACGGTGTCGGCGACCTCCTGCCAGGCGGCCTTGTCCTCCTTGCCGGCGATCCACATCGCCCAGGTCAGGGAGTCTTCGGACTGGCTGTCGCCGGCACTGGTGCCAGCGGAACAGCCGGTGAGCACGAGCGCCGCAGCTGCTGCTGCCGCGAACCCGGCGGTGAATCGTCGTTGCATCGGTGTCTCCACTTCGTCGTGGTGATCGGGATCGGGTGGGGTGTCGTACTGGTTCGGGGGACGAGCGGGTCAGGCGACGCGGACCGCGTCGGGGACCGTCTCGGTGTCGGCGGCGGTCCAGACCGGGCCGCCGGGGAACGCGTGCGCGTCGAGGGAGCCGGCGAGCATCTCGGTGCCGGCGCCGGGGGCGGTGGGCGGCCAGTACCGGCCGTCGTGCACGTCGACCGGTGTCACGAAGTGCTCGTGCAGGTGGTCGACGAACTCGATGCTGCGGGTGTCGAGGTCACCGGTGAGCGCGACCGCGTCGAACATCGACAGGTGCTGGACCGCCTCGCACAGGCCGACGCCGCCGGCGTGCGGACAGACCCGGACACCGTGCTTGGCGGCGAGGAGCAGGATCGCCAGGTTCTCGTTGACCCCGGCGACCCGGGTGGCGTCGATCTGCAGCACCGACGTCGCACCGGCCTGGATGAGCTGCTTCGCGATGACGCGGTTCGCCATGTGCTCCCCCGTCGCGACGGGGATCGGGGCGATGCGCCGGGCGATCTCGGCGTGGGCGAGGATGTCGTCGGGGCTCGTCGGTTCCTCGACCCACGCGATGTCGAAGGGGCGGAGCCGGTCCACCCACGCGACCGCCTCGTCCACGTCCCACCGCTGGTTGGCGTCGATCGCGATCCGGATGTCGGGGCCCACCGTGGTGCGTGCGATGCCCATCCGGCGGACGTCCTCGTCGACGTCGCCACCGACCTTGAGCTTGATCTGCGCGAAGCCCTCGTCGACCGCCTCGCGGCAGAGCCGGGCGAGCTTGTCGTCGTCGTAGCCGAGCCACCCCGGGGTCGTCGTGTAGGCGCGGTAGCCCTCCCGCTCCAGGCGCTCGCGGCGTGCGGCCCGCAGGGGTTCGGCGGCGCGGAACAGCTCGAGCGCCTCGGCGGGGGTGATCGCGTCGGTCAGGTACCGGAAGTCCACCAGGTCGACGAGTTCCTCGGGGTCCAGGTCGGCGAGCAGCGCCCAGAGCGGCTGTCCCGCCCGCTTCGCGCGGAGGTCCCACAGGGCGTTCACCACGGCGCCGATCGCCATGTGCATGACGCCCTTCTCGGGCCCGAGCCACCGGAGCTGCGAGTCGTGCACCATCGCGCGCCAGGTCCCGCCCATGTCCGCCAGGACCGCCTCGGCGTCGGCCCCGACCACGTGTCCGCGGAGGGCGGCGATCGCGGCCTCCTGCACCTCGTTGCCGCGGCCGATGGTGAAGACGAAGCCGGTGCCGACCAGGCCGTCCAGGGCGTCGGTGGTGATCTCGACGTAGGCGGCGGAGTAGTCGGGTGCGGGGTTCATGGCGTCGGATCCGTCGTGCTCCCGCGAGGTCGGGAACCGGATGTCGCGCACGTGCAGACCGGTGATGCGGCTCATTCGTGTCTCCTGCCGTCCGGTCTCCGTCGACCGAACGAGGCAATCAAAACATCCGATGTCTCGGCCGTCAAGAGCGATCTGTGTCCTTTTCTGGTGACGCTACCGCTCAATCCGTCCGATGAATGTGGTCGCGGTCGAGCAGGTACCCCGTCCGTCCAGCGCGCGTGCCACAACGGGGCGTACGGTCCCCCGCATGGCAGATGAGCACCGCACGGAGCGTCCCGAAGACGACGCAGCACGGCTCGGTCTCATCGTCGTCGGCGAGGCAGCAGCGCTGCACTCCGGTGACGAGGCAGCACTGGACGCGAGCGAACAGAACATCCGGGACACCATCGACGAGCTGGTCGACGAGCCCCTGACCCCGCGTCAGGAGGAGGTCGTCGAACGTCTCGCCGCGGCCGGGGGCACCCTGACCGCTGGCCTCAGTGGCGCGCTCGCCGCACAGAGCGGGCGACCCGTGGACGACGTCCTCGAGGGTGCGGCGCGCAGCGTGGTCTGGCAGCAGCGCCTGGCGAACGAACGTGACGACGCCGACGCCGACGCAGCGCACCGCGAGGACGCTACGCAGCGCGAGGACGGCCCCCAGCGCGAGGACGCCGGCGGTCAGCAGCGCGATCGCCGCGACGAGAACGGGCGCGCCGAGGGCTGACCCCCGCCGCGCCCGCCAGGACCGGCGGACCGCCTACTCGGTCGCGTCCGCCTGCTCGCGCACGACCGCGCGGGCGGCAGCCTGCCCGGTCGTGGTGCTCTTCACGATGTCGCTCAGCGTGAAGCCCGCGGTGGTGCCGAGCAGCGCGTCGACCTCGCTGAACTGACTGACGACACTCTTCGACAGCGCGCCCGCACCGTCGGACGACACGACCGTGAGCTTGTCGATGTTGCCCATCGGGGCCGCGAGCTCGCGGGCGATGCTCGGCAGCGTCTCGATGGCCTTGACCCGCAGGACGGCCTCGGAGTGCTGGGCCAGGGCGTCCGCCTGGGCCTTCGTGGCGTCGGCCTCGGCCTGCCCCTTCGCGCGGATCGCGTCGGCCGCGGCCTGCCCCTCGGCCCGTGAGGCGTCGGCGGCGAGCTTGCGGGCCTCGGACTCGGCCTGGGCCTCGGCGGCGATCGCCTCGGCGGAGATCCGCCGGGCTTCGGCCTGGGCGCGGGCGGTCTCGACCTGCGCTGCGGCGGCAGCCTCGGCCTCGACGCGGGTCTTGCGCGCCTGCGCCTCGGCCACGGCGGAGACCTCGGACTCCAGTTCGGCACGACGCAGTTCCGCACGCTTCTGCGCGGTCAGCTGCTCCTGCTCGACGACGCCCTGGGCGGCGCGAGCCTGGGCCAGCGGGCCGGCGGCGGCCGCCTCGGCGGAAGCGCGGTCGGCGTCGAGCTGCAGGGCCGCACGACGGATGGCCAGGGTGTTCTCGGCCTCGGCGATCGCCTGGTCGGCGGTCGCACGGGCCTCGCGGGCTTCACGGTCGGCCTGCGCTTCGGCGTTCTCGGCCTCGAGCCGCACCCGCGCACGCTCGGCACGGCCGAGGTCGCTGATGTACTCGTTGCGGTCCGAGATGCCCTTGATCTCGAACGAGTCGACGTCGAGACCCTGGCTGTGCAGCGCGTCCTGCGCGACGGTGAGCACGGCGACGGTCAGCTGGTCGCGGTTCCGGATGATCGTCGACACGTCGGTCGCACCGATCGAGGCACGGAGAGAACCGGACAGGACCTCGCGCGCGAAGTCGTCGATCTTCTTCTCCTGCCCGAGGAAGCGCTGCGCGGCGGCGCGGATCGAGGAGTCGGCCTCGCCGACCTTGACGAGCGCCACCGCCTCGACGTCGATCGTCACGCCCCGGGAGTCCTGCGCGTTCACGTTGATGTCGATCGCGCGCGAGCTCAGCGACAGCTTCGCGACCTTCTCGAAGAACGGGCGCACGAGCACACCCGCCCCGAGCACGACCTTGATGCCGGACTCGACGGTCTCGGTGCCGTCCGCGTTCTTCACCTTGCGCGAGCGCTTGCCCGTGATGATGAGGGCTTCGTCGGCGCCGGCGTTGCGGTACACGACCTTGGCGTAGATGAGCGCCACCACGGCGAGGACGATGATCCCCACGATGATCAGCGGGACGGCTCCGAGCGCGAACAGGACTTCCATGACTCCCCCTTGCGGACCAGGCGTCGGCCTGGATTCCGTATCTGTCGTACTGTCGCTCCCATCCTAGGAGAGCGCTCGGACAGACAGGAGGCCGGGGTCGCGTCACGCGCTCACGCGCTCACGCGCCGGCGCGCCACCAGTCGTCGGAGGGCGTCGCCGGCACCCGGCGCTTGTGCTCGGTCGCGCGGTACCGCGCCTCGATGGCCTCGGCGACCTCGACCGGCACGTCGTGTCCCTGCAGGTAGGCGTCGATCTCGGCGTAGGTGAGCCCGAGGTTCGCCTCGTCGGTCTGGCCGGGCAGCTCGTCGAGCAGGTCGGCGGTCGGCGCCTTCTCGTACAGTCGGGCGGGCGCCCCGAGGTGCTCGAGCAGCTGGCGCCCCTGGCTCTTGGTGAGGCCGGTGAGCGGGGTGAGGTCGACGCCGCCGTCGCCGTACTTGGTGAAGAAGCCGGTGACCGCCTCGGCCGCGTGGTCGGTCCCCACGACGAGCAGGCCGCGCTGACCGGCCACGGCGTACTGCGCGACCATGCGCATGCGCGCCTTGACGTTGCCCTTGACGAAGTCGCTCAGCTCGACGCCCGACGCGGCGGTGTCCTGCACGACGCCGTCGACACCGTGCTCGATGTTCACGGTGATGCCGGGGTCGGCGGCGATGAACTGCAGGGCGAGCTGCGCGTCGTCCTCGTCGGCCTGCACCCGGTACGGCATGCGCACGGTGGTGAACTCGGCCGGATACCCCTCGGCGCGGAGCGACTCGACGGCGAGCTGCGTCAGCCGGCCGGCGAGGGTGGAGTCCTGGCCGCCGCTGATGGCGAGCACGTACCCCTTCGCGCCGGTCGTGCGCAGGTAGTCGCGGAGGAACCCGACACGACGGGCGACCTCCTGCTCCGGGTCGATGGTCGGCTGGACGTCGAGGTCCGCTGCGATGGCGGCTTGGAGTTCACGCACGATCCCAGTATCGCGCCGATCGGGCTCCCCTGACCGGAACCGGCCTGAACGGTCTCCTGCGGACCCATCGTTGACAGTTTGATCTCTAACAGTTAGCGTTCTGATCATGCAGGCACCGGATCTCACCACCCCGCTCGAACTCATGCGGTGGATCGGCTGGGCACAGCGCAAGGCGGCCGACGAGTGGGTCCGGTCGCGCGACCTCACCCGCGAGCAGTCGTTCGTGCTCGGGTACCTGCAGCAGAACCCCGGCGCGATCCAACGGGACATCGCCGAGGTCACCCGGACCAGCGCAGCCAGCGTCTCGAGTCTCCTGCAGGGACTCGAGCGGCGTGGCCTGGTCGAACGACGGACGGACGCCGCGAACGGTCGGACGAAGACGGTGCACGCCACCCCGGCGGGCATCGACCTCATCGCCGGCTTCACCGACGCGATGGTCGCCCTCGACGACTCCCTGCTCGCGCCGCTCGACGCGGACGAGCGCGCCACCCTGCGGCGCCTGCTGCAGAAGGTGACCGCGGAACTCGCCCCGCCGAGCCGCTAGGCACGACGACCGCACCACCCGCTCGACGCCCCCGCCTCACCCGCCAGCACCTCCCGCTCGACGCACCCGCACCACCCGCTCGACGCTCCACGCGCCCGTCGGCCCGATCCGCCGGCGCGCCCGCACGAGACGGCAGCCGCCGACCGTGCCGCCCGCGACCCGCCCCGTCCGCCGCGCTCCCGCGTGGCCCCGCCGGTCGCGCGCTCCACCCTGCCGTGCCGGCGTCCGTCGGCGCGCCCACCGCCATGCCCGGAAGGGAACCGCCATGAGCACCACCAACGCCTCCACCCCCTCGACCGCCGCGGCGACGAACCGCTGGTACCTGTCCGCCGCCCCCATCGCCAGGGCGCTCGTGCACCTGTGCGTGCCGATGGCCGCCGCGATGGTCGTCAGCGCCCTGTACAACGTGATCAACGCGGGCTTCATCGGCGCGCAGCACGACACCTCCCTGCTCGCCGCCATCACCTTCGGCACGCCCCTGCTCGGTCTGGTCATGGCGGTCGGCGGCGTGTTCGGCGTGGGCGGCAGCGCCCTGATGTCCCGGTTGCTCGGGGCCTCCGAACACGACCCCGACGCGGCACGGCAGATCAAGCACGTCGCCTCGTTCGCGCTCTGGGGAGCCGTCGTCACCGGCGCCGTGCTCGGGGCCGTCGGGTTCGTGCTGCTGCGACCGCTCGTCGCCGTCCTCGGGGCGGACACCGCCGCGGTCCCCGCCACCAGCGAGTACGTCGCCGTGATGCTCGCGTTCGTCCCCGTGCTCGCCGCGTCCTTCGCCCTCGAACAGATCGTGCGCTCCGAGGGGGCCGCCCGCCAGGCGATGATCGGCCTCGTCCTGTCCACGGTCGGCAACCTGGTGTTCGACGTCCTGTTCATCCTGGTGCTGCGCTGGGGCGTCGGCGGCGCCGCCCTGGCCGTGGGACTGGCGAACGTCGTCTCGATCGCCTACTGGGTGACGTGGCTGCAGCGGCACAGCGAGAACGTCAGCTTCGCGCCGAGGTGGTTCACCCTGCGCCGGGACGTGCTCGGACCCGTGTTCGGCATCGGTGTCGGTGAGCTGCTGCAGTCCGCGTTCCTCATCGTCACGACGCTCGTGCTCAACAACCTCGCCGCCGCCTACGGTGACGACCCGCTCGCCGCGATGGGCGTCGCGGTCCGCATCGCCCAGGTGCCCGAGTTCCTCGTGATGGGCGTGACCATCGGAGCGCTGCCCCTGCTGGCGTACGCGTTCGGCGCGGGGGACGCAGCCCGGCTCCGGTCGGCGCTGCGGGCGGCGGCCGTCACCGTCGGAGCGATCGTGCTCCTGTTCTCCGGCACCGTGTTCGTCCTCCGTGAGCAGGTCTTCACGATCTTCTCCGGCGACCACGCGGTCCTCGCGATCGGACTGACGATCCTGACGGCACAGCTCGTGGCCACCGTGGTGAACGGCTTCACGGGTCTGCTCACCTCGCTGTTCCAGGCGACCGGGATGGTACTGCCCGCCATGGTGCTGTCACTGGCGCAGGGGGTGCTGTTCGTCCCGATCGTCATCGTCGGCAACGTGTGGTTCGGTCTCGCCGGGATCATCTGGGCGCTCACCGTCACCGAGGTCGTGGTCTTCGTCGCGGCCGTCACGCTCTGGCTGGCGACGCGCGGCAGGATCGCCCGCGGCCTCGCAGAGGGCAGCGAGGCCCGCGCCGACGCGGCACTCGAAGCCACCCCCGCGGGGTGACCCCGGCCGCCTGGACGACCAGCGCTCCGTGAGCAGGAATGGTCGGGTCCGCCTGGGCGACCCGACCATTCCTGCTCACGAAGTGGGCTGTGCCGGGGTCACGCGCTGCGGGTGCGGCGGACCAGGAGCACGACGACGGCGCCGGCCGCCAGGACGGCACCCAGCCCGAGGGCCAGCCCCACGGCCGGGGCGATGCCCGACGACGACGGTGCCCCGTCGGATGCTCCGGTGGCCGTCGCCGTGGCGCTCGGTGTGGGAGCGGCGCTCGGCGTCGGCGTGACCGTCGCGCTCGGGGCCGGGGCGGCAGCAGCGGGTCGGTAGTCGAACGCGAGCGTGCCCTCGATCGGGTGGCCGTCCGGCGACACGTACCGCCAGAGCACCGAGTAGGCCCCGCGCTCCAGGTCGACCGCACGGCTCATGGTCGTGCCCGACACCGTCACGGCACCGGAGGCGACGTCGGTGCCGTCCGCGTCCGTCACCTCGATCCGCAGACCGGCGTCGAGCCCGGCGAGCGGCGCCTCGGAGAAGGTCAGGTCGACGCTGTCGAGCGGTTCGGTGAGGACCGCTCCGTCGGTGGGGCTGCTGCTCGTCAACGTCGAGTGGGCTGAGGCCGGCTGGACCCCGACGGACGTCAGCAGACCAGCCGCCACGATCGCCAGTGCCGCCGCGGTGGTCCGGGCTGTACGCATGGACAGAACCTACACGCGCCCCGGCATCGGCTGTCGGCGGGTCAGATCTGCTCGCCGAGGAAGTCGGCGTAGGACGGCTCGTACCGGGTGTCGCCCGCGCTGACGAGCTGCTGGTCGGAGCCCTCGAGGCGTTCGGCCACGAGCGCGGCGAGGTCTTCGGGTGAACGGAGTCCGTGGCGGTGCCAGTCGTTCGGCATTCTGGGGGTCATCGTGACCACCCCTTCATCGAGATGATGCGCATCTCGGTTCCGACCGGGTCGGCCCGCTGTGCCAGACCCCACAGGACGTGGGGAGCATCGTGACGACGGGACCGTGATCATCGACCCGGTGCTGCAACGCTATGGGCTGCGCTGCGCCGCGTCGAACGCAGTGCGCTTCTCGGCCGACCGGCCGACGACGGACGGGAGGCACGGTGCCAGCTGGCACCGTGCCTCCCGTCCGCAGGTGGTCGCGCCCAGGGCGCGCGCCCGTCCGCTCAGTCGGTGCCGGAGTCGAAGGCTGCGCCCTCGGACGCCAGGTCGGTCCGGCGGCCGAGCGCGTCCTCGGCGTCCGACGCGACGATCGCGCCGCCCAGGATCTCCTCGGCCTCGCCCGCCTCGAGCTGTCCGACGAGCTCGCCCGTCGCACCGCCGATGAGACCGGCCGCGTGGTACTGCTCGAGCCGCGAGCGGGAGTCGGCGATGTCGAGGTTCCGCATCGTGAGCTGCCCGATGCGGTCGTCGGGGCCGAACGCGGCGTCGCCGACGCGCTCCATCGACAGCTTGTCCGGGTGGTACGACAGTGCCGGGCCGGTGGTGTCGAGGATCGTGTAGTCGTCCCCGCGGCGCAGACGCAGCGTGACCTCGCCCGTGACGGCGGAGGCGACCCAGCGCTGCAGCGACTCGCGGAGCATGAGCGACTGCGGGTCGAGCCAGCGGCCCTCGTACATCAGGCGCCCGAGCCGGCGGCCCTCGTTGTGGTACGACGCCACCGTGTCCTCGTTGTGGATCGCGTTGAGCAGGCGCTCGTACGCGATGTGCAGCAGGGCCATGCCCGGTGCCTCGTAGATGCCGCGGCTCTTCGCCTCGATGATGCGGTTCTCGATCTGGTCGGACGCACCCAGGCCGTGGCGGCCGCCGATGGCGTTCGCCTCGTAGACCAGCGCGACGGCGTCGGTGTACTCGACGCCGTTGATCGCGACCGGACGGCCGGCCTCGAAGCGGACGCTCACGACCTCCGTCGCGACCTCGACGTCGTCACGCCAGGCGGCGACGCCCATGATCGGCTCGACGATGTCCAGGCCGCTCGACAGCTCTTCGAGACTCTTCGCCTCGTGCGTCGCGCCCCAGATGTTCGCGTCGGTCGAGTAGGCCTTCTCGGTGGAGTCGCGGTACGGGAACCCACGGGCGACGAGCCACTCGCTCATCTCCTTGCGGCCGCCGAGCTCCTCGACGAACTCCGCGTCGAGCCACGGCTTGTACACGCGCAGCCGCGGGTTCGCCATCAGGCCGTAGCGGTAGAACCGCTCGATGTCGTTGCCCTTGTAGGTGGAGCCGTCGCCCCAGATGTCGACGCCGTCCTCCTTCATGGCGCGCACGAGCATCGTGCCCGTGACCGCGCGGCCGAGCGGCGTCGTGTTGAAGTAGGTCTTGCCGCCGGAGCGGATGTGGAACGCACCGGTCTGCAGAGCGACCAGGCCCTCTTCCACCAGGGCGCTCTTCGCGTCGACCAAGCGGGCGATCTCGGCCCCGTACTCGTGTGCGCGGCTCGGGACGGCGTCGATGTCCGGCTCGTCGTACTGACCGATGTCGGCCGTGTACGTGCAGGGGATCGCCCCCTTCTCGCGCATCCAGGCAACGGCGCAGGAGGTGTCGAGACCCCCTGAGAACGCGATGCCGACTCGTTCGCCGACGGGGAGACTGCTCAGGACCTTGGACACGGGTCAATCGTACGGGGCCAGCGGGCCGCACTACCGTCCGGGTCGACGGTTGTGGAGAACCGGCGCTGACCGCCGCCCCGCCCTCTTCCGTTCTCGCACGCCGCGCCTATATACGCGGTTCCGCGGCGCGTCTAGCCCCGAACCGCAACTTAGCAATTCCTAAACGAATCCTGAGCGCATGCTTACGGCGCAGGCACTCGTCTGCACCAACAGGAAGAAGTCCACGTGACGAACGCACCGCACACCGCTCGAACCGTCGAGACCCGTCGCACCGTCTGGTCCGAGACGAAGTCGGCCCTCAAGACGACCGAGTTCTACGCCTGGCTCGTCGTGTCCATCGCGATCCTCATCGCCGCAGCCGTGACCGACGACGGCGAGGACGGCCAGCGCTTCGGTGCGGACCACGCCTGGATGTACGTCGCCATCGTGACCGCGGCCTACGTCATCAGCCGTGGCATCGCCAAGGCAGGCACCCGCCACGACGACCACCAGGACGACGACCGCTCGTAGTCCGGGCCCCATCGAGCCGCCACTGCCTCACAGGGCAGGGCGGCTTCTTGCTGTCCGCCCGCACCCGCTCGGCGACGGCTCCGCCGCCGAGGCGCGCGGGTCACATCATCTTGGTGCCCCTGGAGGGACTCGAACCCCCAACCGTTTCCTTAGGACGGAACTGCTCTTCCATTGAGCTACAGAGGCTGGCCCGTCCACTCTAGCGGCGCACGATCGCACCAGCGCGACCCCGCGACGGACGGGAGGCCCGGGAAGACGCCGCCAGGGGCCTCCCGTCCGCCACCGGGTGAGCAGAAGACGACGGGTCGCCATCCGCGACCCGTCGTCTTCTGCGCACTGGGTGCGCCGCTACGCGGCCACGAGGTACTCGTCCCACTCGGCCTGCGGGCGCTCGATGCCGCGCACGACCCACGAGGCGCCGTGCGGGACCTTCGGGCGGAACCGGAGTCGCCACCCCATCTCCTGCGGGGTGCGGTCGCCCTTCGTGTTGTTGCACGCGAGGCAGCAGGCCACGAGGTTCTCCCACGAGTCCTGCCCGCCCCGCGACCGCGGCTGCACGTGGTCGATCGTGGTCGCGTGGCGGTCGCAGTACGCACAGTGGTTGCCGTCCCGCCGCAGGACGCCGCGGCGCGACACCGGCACGAGCCTCGAGTGCGGGATCCTGACGTAGCGGGTCAGGATGATGACGGACGGACGGTCGTAGGTCGACGTCGAACCGGTGACCGGGTGGTCGAGGTCGGCGGCGATGATGGCGGCCTTCTGGTTCATGACCAGCACGAGGGCCCGACGGTCCGAGATCACCGCGAGGGGCTCGTAACCGGCGTTGAGGACGAGAGTGCGCATGGGTTCCCTTTCCGTCGTGCCTGGACGGCTTCCAGGCGCTGCGGGTGCGTCGGCCGGCGACGACGAACGGGTGACCACGACCTGCGCACACCCCTGGAACCACGAAGAGCACCACCCGGATGGGCAGTGCTCTCGTCATGCAGGGGCGTGCTCGTGCACACAGGCTGTGGTCGACCAGCTGTCGACACGCGCGCGCCGACCCATGGTGCGGGTCGTGCGGAACGTCGACATCAGGTCTCCTGTTCGCGCCGGTACGGACCGGTGCAGCGTCAGGTTAACCCAAGAACCGGCCCGGCACGAGGGTGCGCGGGCCGGTTCGGGTGAAGTTCACACGCCGGAGGGACGGTGGTCGCTAGACCCCGAAACGGACGATGTGGTAGTCGCTGGTCCAGATCGGACGGATCTGCACCGAGCCACCGGGCTTCGGGGCGTCCATGATCATCCCGTTGCCCATGTAGAAGCCGTCGTGCGCCCCGTTGTTGAAGATGACGACGTCGCCGGGCTGCGCCTCGGACTCGGGGATCGTCGTGCCGGCCTGGTCCTGCAGCGGCACCGAGTGCGCCAGGTCGATGCCGTGCTGGGCGTACACGAACATGATGTAGCCCGAGCAGTCGAAGCCGGACGGGTCGGCGCCACCGAAGACGTACGGGGTGCCGATGTACTGCTTCGCGGTCGCGACCACGGCGGGCAGTGAGAACGGGGTGTCCGCAGCGCTGGAGCTCGCCGCGTACTCGGCGGCCGAGGGGCCGGAGTACGACGCGTACTGCTCGGCGGTCTCGGCACGGGCGGCCTCGGTCTGCGCAGCCCGCTCCTCGGCGCGGTCGGCGGCGGCGGCGCGGTCGGCTGCTGCCTGTTCGGCGGCCGCAGCGGCAGCCTTCTCAGCGTTCAGCGTGGCGGTCGAGGTCGCACCGTAGCCGTCGCGGCTCGTGTCGGCGAGGGCGACGGCGTCGGACACCGACAGCTCCTGGCTCTGCGCGGCACGGGCCTGCCGCTCGGTGGCGGCGTCCGCCTGGGTCGAGGCGGAGGTCGCCGCGAAGGCCGGGGCCACCGCGACGGTGCCGAACATGCCGGCGGCGACGGTGAGGACGACGGGTGCCAGGAACCTGCGCTTGCGCGAGGTCGAGCTGGCCTCCGCGGCACGTGCGGCGGCGGCGGCCTGGGCGGCACGACGACCCCCGGGCAGCGGCGCGGTCTTCACGGGCACGACCGGGCGGGTCGTACGCCCGTCGGCTGCACGAGCGGCCCGCCGGGTGAGCGGGGCGTCGGTGGCGTTCACGGTGTTCGTCGGGTTCGCGGGCGTCTGGGCGTCCGCGGCGGAACCGGTCTGCGTCAAGAGGTGGATCTCCGGCGTCTCGTCGACGTCGCCGTGGGTGTCCGGCGCCGTTCGACCCATCCGTTCGTCATCGTTTCCGATCAGGCAGGAGACGGGTACGAGACGTCCTGCCACGGGTCACCGGCTCTGGGGCAGCGCGGCGACTCGGACGAGCCTACGGAGCCGTCGTTACCGTGTCGAGATGAAACGGCCTCTTGGTAACGAATCGGTAAACACTCTCAGGGAGCGCTCGGACTGTCAGGTCCGCTCGATGTAGACGTGCTGCGCGACCTCGGACGGCAGCTCGATCCCGGCGTCCTCGCCCTCGACGCGCACCGCGACGTAGGCTCCCGCGCGCTGCACGCTGGCGACCCGGCCGGGCATGACGCCGGCGGTCCGGAGCTGGTGCAGGAGCTCGGGCTCGAACTGCACGGGCTCACCCAGCCGACGCACGACACCGGTGGCGACGGCGTCGGTGCCCTCGGTCGCGGCGACGATGTTGTGCACGCCGTCGAGGAACCCGGCGGCAGCGGGGCCACCGATCTCTGCCAGACCCGGGATCGGGTTGCCGTAGGGCGACTCGGTCGGGTTGCCGAGCATCTCGAGCAGGCGGACCTCGACCTGCTCGCTCATCACGTGCTCCCACCGGCAGGCCTCGTCGTGGACGAACGCCCAGTCGAGTCCGATGACGTCGGCGAGCAGGCGCTCGGCCAGACGGTGCTTGCGCATCACGTGCGTCGCGCGCGAGCGCCCTTCGTCGGTGAGCTCCAGGTGCCGGTCACCCGACACGACGACGAGCCCGTCGCGCTCCATCCGCGCGATGGTCTGCGAGACCGTGGGACCGGAGTGTCCGAGGCGCTCGGAGATGCGGGCACGCAGCGGCACGATCGCCTCCTCCTCGAGGTCGAGGATGGTGCGAAGGTACATCTCCGTGGTGTCGACGAGATCGGTCACGGTCCGCCTCTCATGTCTGGGCCCAGCGGCGACCACACTACTTGTTCGGACCGACGAACACCGACCGGGGCCCGCAGGACGTGGAGAACGGGCCGCTGCACGCGGTCCCGAGCCAGCCCCGCCCGGCCGCTGCACGCGGTCCCGAGCCCGTCCCGTCCGGCCGGTGCAGGGCACGGGCACCGAGGGCCCCGTCGGTAGGGTTGCTCCATGGCAGACATCGTCATCCCGGCCGAACTCCTCCCCACCGACGGTCGCTTCGGCTGCGGCCCGTCCAAGATCCGCGGCGCACAGCTCGAGTCCCTCGTGACCCGGGGCGCGACGCTCCTCGGCACGTCCCACCGGCAGAAGCCGGTGAAGGACCTGGTCGGCAGCGTCCGCGCCGGTCTCGCCGACCTGTTCCAGGTGCCCGACGGCTACGAGGTCGTGCTCGGCAACGGCGGCTCGACCGCGTTCTGGGACGCCGCGGCCTTCGGGCTCATCGAGCGCCGTGCCGAGAACCTGTCCTTCGGCGAGTTCGGGGCGAAGTTCGCCAAGGCCGCCGCCGCCCCGTGGCTCGAGGCGCCGCACGTCGTCCAGACCCCCGGCGGCTCGCTCGCCGCGCTCGAACCCGTCGAGGGCGTCGACGTCTACGCCTACCCGCACAACGAGACGTCGACCGGCGTCATGGCCCCCGTCGTCCGCGCAACCGGTGACGCCGGCGCACTCACCGTCGTCGACGCGACGAGCGCCGCCGGCGGTGCGCTGTTCGACGTCAGTGCCACCGACGTCTACTACTTCGCGCCGCAGAAGAACTTCGCGTCGGACGGCGGGCTGTGGCTCGCACTATTCTCCCCGGCAGCGATCGAGCGCGTGGAGCGCATCGCCGCCTCGGACCGCTACGTCCCCGAGTTCCTGTCGCTCAAGAACGCCGTCGACAACTCGCGCTTGGACCAGACGCTGAACACCCCGGCGATCGCCACCCTGCTGCTCCTCGACGAGCAGGTGCGGTGGATGAACGAGTCGGGCGGTCTGGCGTGGGCGGACCTGCGCACGAAGACCTCGTCGTCGACCGTCTACGACTGGGCCGAGTCGGTCGACTACGCGACGCCGTTCGTCACCGACCCCGCCGCCCGGTCGCAGGTCGTCGCCACGGTCGACCTCGACGACTCGATCGACGCGAAGGCCGTGGCCGCGACGCTCCGCGCCAACGGCATCGTCGACACCGAGCCGTACCGCAAGCTCGGCCGGAACCAGCTGCGCATCGCGACCTTCACCGCGATCGACCCGGACGACGTCGCGAAGCTCGTGCGTGCGATCGCCTTCACCGTCGACGCCCTGCGCGGTTGACGGACTGACCCCACGACGGACGGGAGGCGCGGTGCCAGCTGGCACCGCGCCTCCCGTTCGTCGTGGGGTCGCGTCGACGCCGGGGCGTCGCGCTGGTCCGTCAGGACCGGTGGTGGTCGGGGTCGACCTCGCCCGGGTCGAGCCGGTCGACCTCGAGGTCGGCGTCCGGGTCGACGGGCCGGACCCGCTGCGCACGCCGGCGGGTGGTCCGTGCGGGCGGCGCCTCGACGGGCTCGTCGGTGCCCGTCTCGTCGGTGTCGGTGTCAGTGTCGGCGTCGGCGTCGGCGTCGGCGAGCGCGTCGACGTCCACGCCCTCGATGTCGTCGTCGTCCGACTCGTCGAGGTCGTCCTCGTCGGCGTCGAAGTCCTCGTCGTCGTCGGACGCGTCGTCGTCGGACTCGTCGTCGTCCGCGTCGTCGTAGTCGGCGTCCTCGTCCGACTCGTCGTCGAAGTCGTCGTCGTCCTCGTCGTCCTCGTCATCGGACTCGTCGTCGTCGGACTCGTCGTCGTGCTCCTGCGCCGCGCGGTACTCGGCCAGCCGCTCGGACCACGGCACCCACTCCGGCGCGACGAGCGCTCCGTCGCCGGGCATGAGCTCGACCTCGAGCACGGTCGGGTCGTCGTCGCCGACCTTGGCGACGCTGACGGTCCACCGCCACCCAGGGTAGCCGGGCAGGCGGTTGGCGAACAGGACGGACACCACGCCGTCCCCTTCGTCCACGGTGCCGACGGGTGCGCCGACGGTCGACTCGGGGGTGACCTCGAGCAGCGCCGCGCGCGCCAGGTCGGTGTAGTCGACGGACGCTGCGTCGACGGACGCTGCGTCGACGGACGCTGCGTCGGTGGACGCTGCCTCGGGAGCCCTCTCGGCCCCGGTCGTCTCGGACTCGCTCATGGGGTCACGCCTCCAACTGGTCTGCGACGTGCCGCAGGATGGCGGCGATGCGATCGCCGTTCTTCGGGTAGCGGCCGTGACGCAGGTCGCCACTGATGCGGTCGAGTTCCTTCACCAGGTCCTCGACGATCACCGCCATGTCGTCCGCCGAGCGCCGCGTCATCCGCGACAGCGACGGCTGGGGCTCCAGCAGCCGCACGGACAGCGCCTGCGACCCCTTCTTCCCCTGCACGACGCCGTACTCGAGCCGCGTCCCTGCCTTGACGGTCACGACACCCTCGGGCAGCGAGGACGCGTGCAGGAACACCTGGTCGCCGTCGTCTCCGGTGATGAAGCCGAATCCCTTGTCGTCGTCGTAGAACTTGACCTTGCCGGTGGGCATGCGTGGACTCCTCGAGGTCGTGGTACGGCCGTGGTGCGTCGGATATCCTGGGTCGATGGCCAAGCCGACCCGGTCGACCGGGAACCCGCAGGACTCCGCCGAGATCCCGGTGACGTTCAATCGTACCGAACGTGCTCTGGCGTTCATGATCGGCGGGATCATCATCCTCGGGCTCCTGTGCTTCGTCGCGATGATCGTCATGTGGCTCACCGCCCCCGAGGCCCAGGGCTCGATGCCGTGGCCGGTGATCATGGCCATCCCGATGTTCGGGTTCCCGATCGCCATGGTGCTGGTCTTCACGCTCCTCGGGATCACCTGGACGCGTCGCGCACGGGCGAACCGGACGGCTCGCTGACGTCCCCCGCGGACGCTGGCACCGGACGATGACGACCACCGCCGACCTCGCCGCCCGGCTCCGGGCGATGCCGGACGACGCGCTCGAGCGCCTCGTCGCCGCGCGACGACTGCCCACCGCGGCACTCGCCGAGACCGGACCGCAGCACATCACCGACTTCTTCGACCTCGCCGAGGCGCTCCGCACCGACGAAGCCGTCGACGCCGCGGTCGAGCACCTGCCGCGCGCCACGGTCCTGGCCCTGCGTGACGGCGGTGCCGTCGACGCGCTCGGCCCCGCGATCGAGCTCGGCCTCGCCGACGAGGACGGCGCTGTCGACGACGCGGTCGCCGCACGCGTGGCCGCCCACCCCGACCTCACCACGCTCGACCGCCCGGGAGGTCCGGACCGGCCCCGTCCCGCAGCACCCGGACCCGACGCGGCCGACCAGGACCGCGCCCGCGGCACGGGCGCCGAGCAGGCGTTCTCGACCATGACCGTGCTCGCCGAACTGCTGCGCGCGGTGGACGCCGGCGACGTCCGCGAACTCGTCAAGGGCGGCATCGGCACGCCGCTCGCCCGCACCCTCGGCGAACGCATCGGCGCCGACGCCGAGGTGGTGCCCGGCCGCCTGGAGCTGCTCGACCGGATCGGGTTCGCCGACCCGGACACCGGGCGGTGGGTGCTCACCGACGCCGGTCGCACCTGGTTGCTCGCGAGCTGGCCGGACCGCTGGGGTTCGCTGGTCTCGGCGTGGTCGGGCACCCTGCCGCCCGCCGTGCACGAGGTGCTCGCGCTCGCCGACGGCGACCTGCACGACCTCGTGCCGCTGGGACGCTGGGCGTACCCGGCCGGTGCCCGGTGGCTCGACGCGCTGCTGCTCGAGGTCGCCGGGGCCGCGGCCTCGCTCGGCCTGTCCGTCGACGGCGTGCTCACCGACACCGGACGCGCACTGCTCGACGGCGACACCGGGCCCGCCGCGCAGGACCTGCCCGGCACCGTCGACCGGGTCTACCTGCAGCACGACCTCACCGTGATCGCCCCCGGGCCGCTCGCCCCCGTGGACGACGACGCCCTGCGGACCGTGGCCGTGCTCGAGGCTCCGGGTCTCGCGGCCCGGTACCGCATCTCCGAGGACACCCTGCGTGCCGCCTTCCACGCCGGGAACTCCCGCGACGACCTGCTGGCGGTGCTCGGACGACTGTCGGCCACCGGGATCCCCCAGCCGCTGGCGTACCTGATCGACCAGGTCGCCGGGCGGAACGGCAGCATCGTGGTCGACCGCGGCCCGGGCGGTGTCGGCACCGAGGTGCGGGGCAGCGCCGACCAGCTCGACCTCGTCGGGGTGGACGCGGAGCTCCGGCAGCTCGCGTGGGAACGCCCCGACCTGACGACGCTCACCACCCGCTACCCACCGCACGTGGTGCACACCGCGCTCGAGGACCAGCGCTACCCGGCCGTGCTGACGACCGCGGCCCGCCCCGAGACGCACCACGGGCCTCCCGGCCGGCGCAGCCCTGCCGGACGCTCGCCGGAGCAGGCGGCGCACGCACTCGTGGAACGACTCCGCCTGACGACCCAGCGCGGCGACGCCGAACCGGAGCAGGAGTGGTTGGGGCGGCAGATCGACCTCGCGGTGCGGGGTCGCACGCCGATCCGGGTCACGGTGCGCATGCCGGACGGCTCCGAGCGGCCGTTCACGATCGTGCCGACGTCCGTCGCCGCCGGACGCGTACGTGGGCGCGACACCGGTGTCGACGTCGAACGCACCCTGCCGCTGTCGCTCGTGGTGTCCGTCGAGAGCGACGCCTGAGTCCGGGTCGCCCGCACGCAGGCATCGGCGTCTAGGCTGGCAGGTCATGAACGGACCGCTGATCGTGCAGAGCGACCGCACCGTGCTCCTCGAGGTCGCGCACCCCGACGCCGAGGACGCACGCCACGAGCTCGCGGCCTTCGCCGAGCTCGAGCGCGCACCCGAGCACGTGCACACCTACCGCATCACCCGGCTCGGCCTGTGGAACGCACGCGCCGCGGGACACGACGCCGAGAGCATGATCGGCACCCTCGAACGCTTCGCGAAGTTCCCGGTGCCGCAGAGCGTGACGGTCGACATCCGCGACACCGTCTCGCGCTACGGCCGGCTCGTGATCCGTCGCGAGGAGCGCCCCGACGCGCCGGCCGTCGCGAACTCCCCCACCGAGGAGCTCGAGCGCCTGCCCGTCCTGCTGCTCACCGCCGAGGACCCCTCCGTGCTCGCCGAGGTCATCCGGTCGAAGCGCATCAAGCCGCTGCTCGGCGACATGCGGTCCCCGTCCGAGGTCGAGCTGCAGCCCTGGGCGCGCGGCCAGATCAAGCAGGAGCTCGTCAAGCTCGGCTGGCCGGCGGAGGACCTGGCGGGCTACACGCCGGGACAGCCGCACCCGATCGACCTCGACACCGCCGAGTGGCACATGCGGCCGTACCAGGAGCAGGCCGTCGACACGTTCTTCGCGCAGGGCTCGGGCGTCGTCGTGCTCCCCTGCGGTGCCGGCAAGACCCTGGTCGGAGCGGGGGCGATGGCGACCGTCAAGGCGACCACGCTCATCCTCGTCACGAACACCGTCTCGGCGCGGCAGTGGCGCAACGAGCTGCTCAAGCGCACCACCCTGGCTCCCGAGGACATCGGCGAGTACTCCGGCACCGTCAAGGAGATCCGGCCGGTCACCATCGCGACCTACCAGATCCTCACCGCGCGCCGGAAGGGCGAGTACACGCACCTGTCGCTGCTCGACGCGCTCGACTGGGGCCTCATCGTGTACGACGAGGTGCACCTGCTGCCGGCCCCGGTGTTCAAGCTCACCGCGGACCTGCAGGCCCGTCGTCGACTCGGGCTGACGGCGACCCTGGTGCGCGAGGACGGCCGCGAGAGCGACGTGTTCTCGCTCATCGGCCCGAAGCGGTACGACGCCCCGTGGAAGGAGATCGAGGCCCAGGGCTACATCTCCCCCGCGGAGTGCTACGAGGTCCGCGTCGACCTGCCCCACGAGGACCGGCTCGAGTACGCGGCGTCCGGCGACGACGAGCGGTACCGCCTGGCCGCGACCTCACCGGCGAAGACCCCCGTCGTGCGGGAGCTCATCGAGAAGCACCGCGGCGAGCAGATCCTGGTGATCGGGCAGTACATCGACCAGCTCGACGAACTCGCCGCGTCGCTCGACGCCGCGGAGATCACCGGCGCGACCCCGGTCGACGAACGCGAGCGGCTGTACGACGCGTTCCGGTCCGGCGAGGTCGACGTGCTCGTCGTGTCGAAGGTCGCGAACTTCTCGATCGACCTGCCCGACGCGACCGTCGCCATCCAGGTGTCCGGGTCCTTCGGATCACGACAGGAAGAGGCGCAGCGCCTCGGCCGGTTGCTGCGACCGAACAAGGACGGCCTGCCCGCGTCCTTCTACACGCTCGTGGCGCGGGACACCGTCGACCAGGACTTCGCCCAGAACCGCCAGCGGTTCCTGGCGGAACAGGGGTACTCCTACACGATCCTGGACGCCGACCAGGTGGCAGCGCCGGTCTGACCGGCGCGACCCACGGACGGACGGGAGGCGCGGGGCGCGGCCGCCACGCGCCTCCTTTCCGGCTCATGGCCGCCGGTTCCGCTCATGGCCGCCGTACGAAAGGCTCCCAGACAACGACCAGGGAACCGTCAGAAGATGGAGCCATGAGCGATGGCCCCAAGATCCTGATCGTCGACGACGAGCCGAACATCCGCGACCTCCTGACGACCTCGCTGCGGTTCGCCGGGTTCGCCGTCCGCGCGGTCGGCAACGGCGCGCAGGCGATCTCCGCCGTGCTCGAGGAAGAGCCGGACCTCATCATTCTCGACGTCATGCTCCCCGACATGAACGGCTTCGGCGTCACCAAGCGCCTGCGCTCGTCGGGCTACACCTCGCCGATCCTGTTCCTCACCGCGAAGGACGACACCGAGGACAAGATCACGGGCCTGACCGTCGGCGGTGACGACTACGTCACGAAGCCGTTCTCGCTCGACGAGATCGTCGCCCGCATCAAGGCCATCCTCCGTCGCACCATGAACGACGAAGAGGACGCGATCATCCGCGCCGGCGAGCTCACGATGGACCAGGACACGCACGAGGTCACCATCGGCGACGCGCAGATCGAGCTCTCGCCCACCGAGTTCAAGCTGCTCCGCTACCTCATGCTCAACCCCAACCGGGTGCTGTCGAAGGCGCAGATCCTCGACCACGTGTGGGAGTACGACTTCAACGGCGACGCGGGCATCGTCGAGTCGTACATCTCGTACCTGCGCCGCAAGCTCGACCAGTACTCGGCCGAGCCGATCATCCAGACCAAGCGCGGCTTCGGCTACATGCTCAAGGCGACCAAGGCCTCGTAGCCTCGTCGGGTCTTCACGGCGGCCGTCCGGTTTCACCGGGCGGTCGCTGTCTATCGTTGGGGCAGAATGCACACGCGAATGAGTCACTGGTGGGACGGGATCTCCCTGCGCACCAAGATCACCGGGATCACGGTGCTCCTGGTCGCGCTCGGACTGCTCGTCGCCGGGCTCGGCACGATGACCGTGCTCTCCACCTACCTGATGCAGCAGCTCGACAACACGGTCAAGCAGACGACCGAGCAGCTCGAGGGCCAGAACATCAGCGACGGCGAGCAGTACTGCAAGCTCTCCGTCGTGGTGTCGCAGAGCGCCTACGTCGCCGCGTACGACGCCGACGGCGACCAGATCTGCGAGACGCCGGCGTCCAGCCGCCCAGACGTCCGCCAGGCGATGCTGGTCGACGCCGCCCGGACGAACCAGCGTGTCTCGCTCTACGACACCCAGCACAACCACGAGTGGCGTGCCCAGATCATCCCGGCGTCGCTGCAGAACCAGTCCGACGGCTCCACCGAGACCGGGTACGTGCTCATCGCCGTGTCGAGCGCCGGCACCGACGAGACCGTCGCCAAGTTCACCGCCATCTTCCTGGGCTTCGGCGCCTCGGTGATCCTGCTCGGGGCGATGCTCACCCGCCTGCTCGTCACGGCGACGTTCGACCCGCTGCGCGACGTCGAGGACACCGCCGCCCGGTTCGCCGCCGGTGACTTCAACCAGCGCCTCGAGGCCGACACCCCGAACACCGAGGTCGGGCGGCTGAACCGGTCGCTCAACGTCATGCTCGAGCGCATCGACTCGGCGTTCGAGGACCGCCAGCGCACCATCGACCAGATGCGGCGGTTCGTCGGCGACGCCTCGCACGAACTGCGCACACCGCTCGTGTCCCTGCGCGGGTACGCCGAGCTCTACCGGATGGGCGCCCTGCGCAAGGAGGAGGACGTCGCGCAGGCGATGGAGCGCATCGAGAAGGAAGCGCAGCGGATGGGCCTGCTCGTGCAGGACCTGCTGCAGCTCGCCCGCATCGACGAGTCGAAGCCGCTCGAGCTCGGCCCGGTCGACCTCGTCGCCATCGCGCGCGACTCCGCGCTCGACACCATGGCCTCGAACCCGGACCGCGAGATCCAGGTCCTCGTCGAGGACGCCCTGACCGGCGAGAGCGTGCCCCAGGCCGTGCGGCCGCCGGCATCCGCCTCGTCCGTCTCCTCCGCCGACACCGGCGAGGTGCCCCCGGGCTCACCCACCTCGGCGAACACGACGGGACCGATCGCGTTCTCGCGGCAGACGATCGCCCGGCTCCGGGCCCGTCGGACCCGTGCGATGAACATCGACGCGGGCGCGGCCCCCACCGACGAGACCACGCCGCTGCCCACGGTCGTGCTGCCGAAGCGCCCCCCGATCGTGCTGGCGGAGGAGAACAAGATCCGCCAGATCGTCACGAACCTGATGGGCAACGCCATGCGCTTCACGGAGCACGACGACCCGATCGAGATCGGTATCGGCGTGGACGACGAGCGCGGCATGGCCCACCTCGACGTGATCGACCACGGCGAGGGCATCCCCGCTCAGCTGCGCGAGAAGATCTTCCAGCGGTTCTGGCGTGCGGACACCTCGCGTGCCCGTGACACCGGCGGCTCGGGCCTCGGGCTCGCGATCGTGTCGGGCATCGTCGCGGCGCACCACGGCTCCGTCGAGGTCTTCGACACCGAGGGCGGCGGCGCCACGTTCCGCGTCTGGCTCCCCCTGCTCCCCCGCGACTTCGCCGCCTGACGCCGCGCGGGCGCGGCGCGCGCCGCGCTGCCGTGAAGTCGCACTTCGTCCCACATCCCGCCCGGCCAGCGGGGTCAAAGTGCGATCTCACGGTCGGTGGTTCTCCTGCACCGGGGCGTGCGGAGGATCGTCTGTCCACGGTGGACGGTGGCGGCCCTCGCCGACGTCGTTCCCGGAACCAGGCTGCGGTCATGCCTCGTCGTCCCGCCCCGCTCCCCAGCCGCTTCTCGAACACGCCGTTCCGCGTGGCCGACGCACTCGAAGCCGGAGTGGGGAGGAACCGCTTGGCGCGGGGCGATCTGACCATCCCCGCACGAGGGGTTCGGCTGCCGTCGGGCCAGGACGAGTTCGTGCACAGGGTGATGGCGCTCGGACTGCTGCTGCGACAGGACCAGCACGTGAGCCACGTCTCCGCCGCGCAGCTCTGGAGCTGTCCGCTGCCGCGCTGGGCCACGATCGACTCAGCGCCGATCCACGTCGCGACCGTCGGACTCGGGCCGATCGAACGCCGTGTCGGCATCGTCGGGCACCGGATCGCGACCGATCGCGCGTCGACTGCCGTGATCTTCGGCGTACGGGTGAGTAATCCCGCGTCGGCCTGGTACGAGTGCCGGACACTCCTCTCGGTCCGGGAACTCGTCGTGCTCGGTGACCACATGGTCGGCGTCGGTCGTCTGACCACCCAGGCTCAGCTGCGCGCCACGATCCGTCGAGGTGACCGCGGTGTCACAGCGGCTCGCGCGGCGCTCGAGCAGATCAGGGTCGGCTCCGAGTCGCCGATGGAGACGATCCTGCGGCTGATCGTGACGGACGCAGGGTTCCCGGAGCCGGCGTTGAACGTCGACGTGCACGATGCCGAGGGTCGGTTCATCGGCAGGGCAGACATGGCATGGCCGGAACTCCGCATCGCGCTCGAGCACGACGGCGACCATCACCGGACCGATCCGGCCACCTTCCACCGCGATCGCCAGCGCAGCAACGCGTTCACGTCGTCGGGGTGGTCGGTCATCCGGACGACGGCGCCCGACATCCGCGCCCCTGCGGCCTTCCTCGAGGAACTCCGGCGCGCGTTCGCTCGAGCACACGACAAGGTGGATCGAGCATCGCGTGAGGTCGCACTCGGGCCCGGTAGAGGGGCGTGATGACATGC
>NZ_JAIXIG010000028.1 GCF_020297365.1 Curtobacterium oceanosedimentum | reverse complement strand
GCGGCTTCTCCGGCGGCGGCCGGTTCTGACCGGTCGCACTCCCCCGCACCGATCCGATCCGGCCCGACCCGACCACCGATCGACCACACACGACCTGACCGACCAGACCATCCACAGGACTTCCACGAAAGGGAACAGCAATGGCCAAGCAGACCATCTTCGGACGCATCTCCACCCTCGTGCGCGCGAACATCAACCAGATCATCGACGACGCCGAGGACCCGCAGAAGATGCTGGACCAGCTCGTGCGCGACTACACGAACAACATCGCCGACGCGAAGACGGCGATCGCGCAGACGATCGGCAACGTGCGCCTGCTCGAGCAGGACCACGAGGAGGACAAGAAGGCCGCGGTCGAGTGGGGGCAGAAGGCCGCCAACGCCTCCGCCGCCGCCGACAAGTACCGCGCCGAGGGCAAGGCCTCCGAGGCGGACAAGTTCGACAACCTCGCCAAGATCGCCATCGGCAAGCAGATCGCCGCCGAGCAGGAGGTCAAGGACGCCGAGCCGAACCTGGCGTCGCAGAACGAGGCCGTCGAGAAGCTCAAGACCGGTCTCGCCGGCATGGAGCAGAAGCTCGAGCAGCTCCGCGCCAAGCGCGACAACCTCGTCGCCCGCTCGAAGACCGCCGAGGCACAGTCGCGCGTGAACGACGCCCTCGGCAACATCGACGTGCTCGACCCGACGAGCGACCTCGGCCGCTTCGAGGAGAAGGTCCGTCGCGAGGAGGCCAAGGTCCTCGGGCAGCAGGAGCTGCAGTCCTCGAGCCTCGACGCCCAGTTCGAGAGCCTCGAGGACGTGGGCAAGGACGCCGAGGTCGAGGCCCGGCTCGCCGCGCTCAAGTCCGGCGGCTCGTCGACCATCTGACCGACGCACTGACGACGCCGGACCCCAGCTGACAGACTGAGACGATGCAGTTCCTCGTGGTCGGTCAGTGGCAGGGTTCGGCGTCGTCGCGCGCGATGCGCCTCGGGGACGGCGCCGCGGCCATCGCCGCCGACCTCCCCCGGGCCGCGACGACGACGGTCGAGGTCCCGACCGGAGCGGGCGACCGGCTCGAGACCGCCGTCGCGCGGTACACGTCGGTGCTCGCCGTCGCCGAACGCGTCGCCGAGGAGACCGCCGTCGCACCCGAGCCCGTGCTCGTGGTCGGCGGCGACGGGGCGAGCGTCCTCGGCGCGACCACGGCGCTCACCCCGGACACCGCCTTCGTCCGCATCGCCGGCTCCAGCGGCTACCGCGCCCTGAACCGCGCCCAGCCCGTCGCCGCCGAGACCGCCGCCCTGCGCCTGCTGGTCGACCGCCCCGCCGACCTGTTCCCCGGCCTGCCGGTCGTCCCCGCCGCCTCCGTCGTCGTCGCGGGCGTCCGCGGCGTCGAGGAGGCCGAGCGCGCCGCCCTCGACCGTGCCGGTGTCACCCACCTCGACGTCGACGCCGCGACACCGGACGCCGTCGCCGCCGCGGTCGACGCGACCGGGGCGTCCGCCGTGTTCGTGCACGTCGACCTCGACGTCCTCGACCCCTCGGAGGTCGACGGCCTGCTCGAACCGGTGCCGTTCGGCCTGGACGGCGGAGCGCTCGTCGAGCGCATCCAGGCCGCGACCCGCGGCCGCCGTCTGGCGGGTGCCGCCCTGACCGGGTTCGCCCCCGTCGACCCGAGCCGGGCCGTGGACGACCTCGGCGTGATCCTGCGCGTCGTCGGAGCGGTGACCACCGCCTCCCGGACGGCCTGAACCGGCGCCGACGCACCCGGCAGAACCGATGCCGGTCCGCGTACGCTCAGGGGCATGACGGACTACGACCTCATCGTGATCGGCGCCGGCGCAGTCGGCGAGAACGTGGCGGACTACGCCAGGAAGCGCGGCCTGTCGGTCGCCGTCGTGGAGGCCGAGCTCGTCGGCGGCGAGTGCTCGTACTGGGCGTGCATGCCGTCGAAGGCGCTCCTCCGCAGCGGCCACGCCCTCGCCGCGGCGAAGCGACTCGACGGAGCGGCCCAGGCCGTCACCGGTTCCCTCGACGCCGCCCGCGTGCTGGCCCGCCGCAACTCGTTCACCTCGGACTGGAAGGACGACAGCCAGGTGGCCTGGCTCGAGTCCTCCGGCATCGACCTCATCCGCGGGCACGCGCGCATCACCGGCGAGAAGACGATCGAGGTCGACGGTGTGACGCACCGGGCCCGCGCCGCCGTCGCGCTCGTCACGGGATCGCTGCACACCCTGCCGCCCGTACCGGGTCTGGCCGAGGCGAAGCCGTGGGGCACCCGCGAGGGCACGAGCGCCCAGCAGGTGCCCGAGAGCCTGCTCGTCATCGGCGGCGGCGTCGCCGGGTCCGAGCTGGCGACGGCGTGGGCGTCCCTCGGCGCGGAGGTCACCCTGGTCGCGCGGCACGGGCTGCTCGGCGGCATGGAGCCCTTCGCGGGCGAGCTGGTGGCCGACTCCCTGCGCGAGCTCGGCGTGGACGTGCGCACCGGCGTCAGCCCGACCCGGGTGGACCGCGACGAGCACGGCCTCGTCACCACCACCCTCGACGACGGCACCACCGTCATCACGAGCGAGGTGCTCGCCGCGACCGGTCGAGCAGCACACACGAAGGACCTCGGCCTCGAGACCGTCGGACTGACCGCCGGTGACTGGCTCGACGTCGACGACACCATGCTCGTGCACGGCACGGACTGGCTGTACGCCGTGGGCGACACGAACAACCGCGCACTGCTCACCCACCAGGGCAAGTACCAGGCGCGTGCCGCGGGCGAGGCCATCGCCGCCCGGCACCAGGGCACGCCGCTGCACACCGAGCCGTGGGGTGCGCACGTCGCCACCGCCGACCACGCCGCCGTGCCCCAGGTGACCTTCACCGACCCCGAGGTCGCGAGCATCGGCCTGACCGAGGCGAAGGCCCGCGAGCAGGGGTTGAACGTCCGCGCCGTCGAGTACGACCTCGGCGCCGTCGCCGGCTCCGCGCTGCAGGCCGACGGCTACACCGGCCGGGCGAAGATGGTCGTCGACGAGGACCGGAAGGTCGTCGTCGGGGTCACGTTCGTCGGCCAGGACGTCGCCGAGATGCTGCACGGCGCCACCGTCGCCGTCGTCGGCGAGGTCCCCGTGGACCGCCTGTGGCACGCGGTGCCGGCGTACCCGACGATGAGCGAGATCTGGCTGCGCCTGCTCGAGACGTACGGCCGCCCGGCCTGATCGTGCGCAACCCGTTCGTCGACTCGCTCGTGTCCCGGGCGGGCTGGGTGTTCGCGACGGGTGTCGGGTTGGCCGTCGGTGTCCCCCTGTCCACCGGACGCGTCCGGGTGGTCGACGGGCTCGTGGTCTGCACGGGGCTGCCGCGCTGGGTGTTCCGGCGCGGCGGCACCTGTGTCGGCTCGGTGTACCTGACGCGCGACAACGACGGCCCGCGGGTGCTCCGGCACGAGCGGGTGCACGTGGAGCAGTGGAAGCGGTACGGCATGCTCATGCCGCTGCTGTACGCCGTCGCCGGGCGGGATCCCCTGCACAACCGGTTCGAGGTCGAGGCCGGCCTGCGCGACGGCGGCTACGTCCGCTGATCCGCGCGTACGTCATCGAGGTCGCACTCCGTCCCGTTCCGACGCCGGCGGAGCGGGAGTTCGTGCGACCTCGGCGCGGTGGCCGGTGCGCCCGACTGGTCACGACACCCCGCCGGCCTCGCGGTGATGGGTCACGAATCGTCGCGTGCGGTGCCGCCGGACGACGGTTCGTGACCGCTCGGCGGCAGCATGGCCCCGGCGGACTCGGCGGCGGCCAGTGCGTCAGGCGGCGGGGCGGCGGGGCACCACGAGGGGGGTGCCGGTCTCGGGGTCGGGGACGACGACGCACGGCAGGCCGAAGACCTCCTCGACCAGGTCGGCCGTCAGCACCGCGGCGGGCCGGCCCTGGGCGACGATCGACCCCTCGCGCATCGCGATGACGTGGGTGGCGTACCGCGCGGCCTGGTTCAGGTCGTGCAGCACCGCGACGACCGTGCGACCGGCGGCGTGCAGCGCCGAGGCCAGTTCCAGCACGTCGTACTGGTGCGCGATGTCCAGGAACGTGGTCGGCTCGTCGAGCAGCACGATGTCGGTCTGCTGCGCGAGCACCATCGCGATCCAGACCCGCTGCCGCTGGCCGCCGGAGAGCTCGTCGACACTGCGGTCGGCGAGCGACACCGTGTCGGTCTGCTCGAGTGCCGCCTGCACGGCCTGCCGGTCGGACCCGGACGACGGGTGCAGCAGGTCTTGGTGCGGGAAGCGACCGCGGGACACGAGGTCGCGCACGGTGATGCCGTCGGGCGCGATCGGGGTCTGCGGGAGCATGCCGACCCGCCGCGCCACGGCCTTCGGGCGGTACGAGTCGATCGGCGCTCCGTCGAGGAACACCGTGCCGGCCCGGGGCTTCAGGGTGCGGGCAAAGGACTTCAGCAGCGTGGACTTGCCGCACGCGTTCGGGCCGACGATGACGGTCAGCTCGCCGTCCGGCACGTCGACGTCGAGGGTGTCCACCACCACCCGGTCGTCGTACGCCAGGGTCAGGCCGCGGGCGCCCAGGGCCGTGGTCGGGACGGCACCGGGCACGGCACCGACCGTGCCCGCCCCCGGCATCAGTGCTCGGCCCTGCCGTGCCGCCAGTACCCCATGAACGCGACCTGCTTGCGGTCGATGCCGACACCGCGCACCAGGTGGCGACGGAGCTCCTTGACGCAGCCGGCCTCCCCCGCGATCCAGGCGTAGACCGGGCGCTCGTCCACGGGAGCGGGGACGTCCCACAGCACCTGCTCGTCGACGTCGACGTCGGTGAGCTCGGCGGCCGGCTCGCACGTGGCGGCGGCCGCGGGTGCGACGGTGGAGGCCCATGCGTGCACCTGGTCGGTCATCCGGACGCCGTGCGTGGCACCGTTCCGGGCGATCCAGCGGACCTCGACCCCGGCGGGGGCGCGGACCGGCAGGCGGTCGGCGTCGGTCGGGACCTCGATGAAGACGTGGCCGACGGTGGAGACGTCGAGCGCCTCGAGGATGGCGCAGATCGCCGGGGCGGCGGTCTCGTCACCGGCGAGCAGGATCCGGTTCGCGTGCCCGGGGGCGAACTCGGCGGCCCCGGTCGGCAGGTCCTCCGGGGACTCCGGCACGCGCGGCCCGACGATGCGGAGCTCGTCGCCGACGCGGCAGGACGACACCCAGCGCGACGCGGGGCCGGCGTCGCCGTGCGCGACGAAGTCGATGTCGAGCTCGTGGGCGTCGGGGCGGAACGAGCGGACCGTGTAGGTGCGGAGCGGGTTGCGGGTCTCGTCGGGCAGGGCACGCCAGGCGGCGTACCAGTCCTCGTCCTCCGGCAGCTCGGCGAACCCGATGCCGTCCAGGGGCAGCACGACCTTGATCCGCTGGTCGAGTCCGACCGCCGAGAAGTCGGCGAGCGCGTCGCCCGTCAGCGTCACCCGGACGAAGTGCGGGGTGAGGGACGTGACGGCGGCCACACGGACGGAGAAGACGCGATACCGGGTTGCCACGAGATCGAGTATGGCATGCCTTACCTAACGTCTCCAGACCCCGGACGGTGCGAGGATCGTCCCGTGTCCGAAGCCCCCGACGACGAATTCGCCGACCTGGCCGCCCTCGCCCGCGCGAGCGGCGTGACGGAGCCGCTCCGCGCCTCCCGGCAGGTGGTCCGCACCACGGACGGGCAGGAGATCTCCGCGATCCGGTGGGGCGACGACGGTCAGGAGGCCCGGATCACCTACCTGCACGGGCTCGGCATCGACGCGCACAGCTTCGACCAGACCGCGCTCGCCGTCGGCGAGCCGGCGGTCGCCATCGACCTGCCCGGGCACGGCTGGTCGTCGTGGCGGGACGACGCCGACTACGCGGCAGCCGTGACCGCACCGAGCGTGCTCGCCGCCCTCGACGCGTTGGCGGTGCCCCCGGGGATCGTCGTCGGTCACTCGCTCGGCGCGATCCTGTCGGCGCGGCTCGCCGCCACTGCGCCGGAGCGGGTCACCGGCCTGGTGCTCGTCGACATGTCGCCGGACTTCGCGCAGCGGGCCGTCGACCGGATCGCCCGGGCGCTCGAGGCCGAGGAACCGTTCGAGTCGCTCGAGCAGGTCGTCGACCGGGCGGTCGAGGCGCGCGTCGGGGACGACCGGCAGGTGCTGCTGCGCGAGGCCCGGCACACCACGAGGCTCGGCGCGGACGGTCGGCTCGTCCGGCGACACCACTTCCCGCACCTGCCCGCCGGACGGACGTCGTCGGTGGGGCGGTTCGCGGACGCGTGGCCCGACCTCGACGCACTGCGGGTGCCGATCCTGCTCGTCCGTGGCGACCGTGGGTACGTGTCCCCCAAGCTGCACGCCGGGTTCGCCGAGCGTCTGCCGGACGCCGAGATCGTCACCGTGACGGCGCGGCACGCGGTGCAGAACCAGGCACCCCTCGCACTGGCGTCGGCGATCCGGGCATGGGCGGAGCGTCACGGTTTGTTGCACCCGATCGAAGAACCGTCGCCGGACGGCAGCAGCCGCCGGTAACCTCGTGCGAGCGCGAGGCCCGATCACCGCCCTCGCGCCCGGAAGGAACCCACACCCCATGAGTCCGCTCCTGCCCCGCCGCACCGCGCGCACCACGCGCCCCACGCGATCCGGCCGTGCTGCCCTGGCCGCCACCGCGGTCGCCGTCGTCTCCGCCCTGGCCCTGACCGGCTGCTCGGGTCCGTCCGGCACCACCGGTGGCCCCGACGCCACGGTGCGCGTCGGCCTGGTGCTCGAGCCCACGAGCCTGGACATCCGCACGCAGTCCGGCGCCGCGCTCGACCAGGTGCTCATCGACAACGTGTACCAGGGGCTCGTCGGCCGCACCGCCGAGGGTGACATCCGCGACGTGCTGGCGTCCTCGCACGAGGTCTCGGACGACGGGCTGACGTACACGTTCACCCTGCGCGAGGGCACCACGTTCCAGGACGGCGAGCCGGTCACCGCGGCGGACGTCGTGTGGTCGCTCGAGCAGGTCAAGGCGAACGAGTCGTACGTCGACTCCGCCAAGCTGGCGGGTGTCCGGTCGATCACGTCCCCGTCCGACGGGGTGGTCCGACTGCAGCTCGCGAAGCCCGACTCCGACCTGCTCTGGAACCTCACGGGTCGGGCCGGGCTCGTGCTCGAGCAGGACGCCGAGAACGACCTGTCCGACAGCGCGAACGGCACCGGACCGTTCGAGGTCGCGAGCTGGAAGCAGGGCGACGCGCTGACCTTCGACCGCAACGACGACTACTGGGGCACGAAGGCGAAGGTCGCGAAGATCGTCTTCCGGTACATCACGGACCCGTCCACCGCCGTCAACGCGATGGCGAACGGTGACCTCGACGTCCTGAACCCGGTCGACGGCACGCTGCAGAGCCAGCTCGAGGGCAGCGACGACATCACGCTGCACAGCGGCAAGACGACGGACAAGTACACGCTGGCGTTCAACGACCGCAAGGAACCGTTCACCGACAAGCGCGTGCGGCAGGCGATCCGGCAGGCGATCGACCCGAAGGCGCTCATCACGGCGATCGGCGGCACCGGTGTCGAGCAGGGCGGCCCGATCCCGGAGCTCGACCCCGGCTACGAGGACCTGACCGACATCGACGCGTACGACCCCGCGAACGCGAAGCAGCTCCTGGCCGACGCCGGGCAGGAGGACCTCGACCTGACGCTCACCTACGCGAACATCTACCCGACCACGATCGGTGACGTGCTGAAGTCGCAGCTCGCCGACGTCGGGATCACGCTGACCGTGAAGCGCGTCGACTTCGCCACGTGGCTGTCCTCGGTGTTCCAGGCGCCGAAGTCGGGCGAGCGGGACTTCGACCTGTCGGTGGTCGACCACGTCGAGGCACGCGACTTCGGCAACTGGGCGAACGCGGACTACTACTTCGGGTACGACAACCCGAAGGTGCAGGAGCTCTACGCCCAGTCCATCGCCGCGACGGACGAGCGGACGAAGGTCGACGCCCTGCGGAAGGCCGCCCGCATCGTCAGCGAGGACGCGGCCGGCGAGTGGCTCTACACAGCGACCGAGATCACCGCGGTGCGCTCGGGTGTCACGGGCTTCCCGGTCGACGGCGGCAACTCGCGCCTCGACCTGGCGGGGCTCGCGGTCAAGTGACCGAGCGTCACGCCGGCACCGGAGCACCGGTGTCGTGACCCGGTTCCTCATCGGGCGGGCGCTCCTGCTCGTCGTCGGCCTGCTCGTGGCGAGCGTCATCATCTTCGCCACGCTCCGCGTGCTGCCCGGTGACGTCGCCCAGGTCGTCGCCGGCACCCAGTCGACCCCGGCGCAGGTGGAGCAGCTCCGCCAGCAGCTCGGGCTCGACCGGCCCGTCGTGGTGCAGTACCTCGACTGGATCGGCGGGGTGTTCCGCGGCGACCTCGGCCGCTCCCTGGTGACGAACGGTGCCGTCGCGCCGGAGATCGCGCAGAAGCTCGCGATCACCCTGCCGCTCGCCGGCATGTCGCTCGTCGCCGCGCTCGTCGTCGGGGTGCCGCTCGGGGTCGTCGCCGCCGTGCTCCGCGGCCGCCCGGGCGGTGCGGTGATCGGCTTCGCCGCCCAGGCCGTGGCCGCGGTGCCCGTCGTCTGGGCCGGCATGCTCCTCATCGCCCTGTTCGCGGTGACCCTGCACTGGTTGCCGACCCAGGGCTTCCCGCTCGACGGCTGGTCGGAGCCCGGGCGGGCGTTCGCGTCGCTCGTGCTGCCCGCGCTGACCATCGGAGCGGTCGAGGGTGCCGTGATCCTCCGCTTCACCCGGTCCGCCACACTGTCCGTGCTCGACGCCGACCACGTGCGGACCGCCGCCGCGATCGGCCTCAGCCGCACGCAGGCGCTGCTGCGGCACGGGCTGCCGTCGGTGGCCCTCACCGTGCTCGCCGTGCTCGGGGTGCAGATCGCCGGACTGCTCGTCGGGGCCGTCGTCGTCGAGCAGCTGTTCTCGCTGCCCGGGGTCGGCCGGATGCTCGTGACCGACGTCGGGCGCCGCGACATCACGAAGGTGCAGTCCGAACTGCTCGTGCTCACCGGGCTCGTGCTGCTCGTCGGGTTCGCCGTCGACGTCCTGCACCGCACCCTCGACCCCCGCCAGCGAGAGGTGCAGGGATGATCCGCCGCCTGGTGTCCCGTCCGACGGGGGCCTTCGCCGTCGTCGTGCTCGGCCTGCTCGTCGTGCTCGCAGCGGTGTCGCTCGTGTGGACGCCGCAGGACCCGTTCCGCGCCGACCCGTTCCACCAGTGGGAGGGCCCCGGCGCCGCGCACTGGTTCGGCACCGACGCCGCCGGCCGCGACATCGCGAGCTACCTGCTCGCCGGCACCCGCACCACCCTGCTCGTCGCCGTCGGCTCCGGGGTGATCGCGAGCGTCGTCGGCATCGTGCTCACCGCGATCGGCTCGCTCACCGCACGCTGGGTGCGCGAGGGCACGGCGGTCCTGCTCGACATCCTGGTGGCGTTCCCGACGCTGCTCACGGCCATGCTCCTGACCGCGGTGTTCGGCGGCTCGCTCGGCGTCGTGATCGTCAGTGTCGGGCTGTCCTTCGGGGTGACGATCGCCCGCGTGGCCCGGGGCGAGATCCGCCGGATCGCCCGGAGCGACTACGTCACCGCTGCCCGGGCCTCGGGGGTCGGCGGTGCCGGGGTGCTGTTCCGCCACCTCGTGCCGAACGCGGCGCCCCTGTTCACCGTGCAGCTGTCCCTCGCGATGGCCACGGCCGTGCTCGCCGAGGCCGGCCTGTCCTACCTGGGCTACGGCGCCGGATCGGACACGGCGTCGTGGGGCAGCCTGCTGTCCGACCTGCAGACCTACATCGGAGTGCACCCGTGGAGTGCGACGTGGCCGGGGGCGGCGATCGCCCTCGTCGTCGCCGCGCTGTCACTGCTCGGCGACGCGGTGCGCGACGCCTCCGACCCGCGGCTGACGACCAACGACCGGGCTGCGAGTGACAGCACGACGAACGACCGGGCCGCGGGCGACCGGAGCGGCGACCCGGCCACGACCACTCCCGGGGTGACCGCATGACCGCCGACGCACGGGACGGATCCGGCGCAACCGGCACCGCCCCGACCACCCCAGCCTCCGGGCTCGAGGTGCGCGGGCTGTCGGTCCGCATCACGGGGCGGACGATCCTGGACGACGTCACGTTCACCGTGCCTCCCGGCCAGCGCGTCGGCGTGATCGGCGCGAGCGGATCCGGCAAGTCCATGACCTCGCTCGCCCTGATGGGGCTGGAGCCCGCCGGTGCCGTCGTGACCGGCAGCATCCGCCTGGACGGCACCGAACTGGTGGGCCTGCCCGACCGCGAGCGCGCGCGGCACCGCGGATCGGGCATCGCGATGGTGTTCCAGGAGCCGGGCACGGCCCTCGACCCGCTGCGGCGGGTCGGCGCGCAGATCGCGGAGCCACTCCGGCTGCACCGGGGGCTCGACCGACGCGCCGCACGTGCGGCGGCCGTCGAGCTCGCCGCCTCCGTGGGCCTGCCCGATCCGGGATCGCTGCTGCGGCAGTACCCGCACCAGCTGTCCGGCGGGCAGCGGCAGCGGATCTGCATCGCGATGGCGATGGCCGGTGAGCCGTCGTACCTGGTGGCCGACGAGCCCACGACGGCGCTCGACGTCACCACCGAGGCCCGCATCCTCGACCTGTTCGAGCACCTGTCGGCCGGCATGGTGTTCGTGACGCACGACCTCGCCGTGCTCGCACGCATCGCCGACACCGCCGTGGTGCTCGACGCCGGCCGGGTGGTCGAGCAGGGTCGGGTCGCCGACCTGCTCGCCGCACCGCAGCACCCCGCCACCGTCGCGCTCGTCGACGCCGCCCGCGCCACCGCCCGTCGCCCTGGAGGCTCCGCGTGACCGACGTCCTGCACGCCACCGGCCTGCACCGCACCTACCGGCTCCCCCGCCGCGGTCCGTTCGAACCCGGTCCGCTCCGCACCGCCGTCGACGGCGTCGACCTGACGGTCGCCCCCGGCGCGCGGCTCGGCATCGTCGGCGAGTCGGGGTCCGGCAAGTCCACCCTGGTGCGGCTGCTCGCCGGTCTGGAGGCCCCTTCCGCCGGCACCGTCGTCGCCTCCGGTCGTCCGGTGGTCGCGTCACAGTCCGCAGCTGCGATGCGCTGGTTCCGTCGCGAGACCGGGGTGGTGTTCCAGGACCCGTACGCGTCGCTCGACCCGCGGATGCGCGTCGGCGCGATCGTCGCCGAGCCGCTGCGGGCGCTGCGGGTCCCCGGGTCGCACGAGTCACTCGTGGCGTCGGTGCTCGAGCGCGTCGACCTGCCCGCCGACGCGGTCGACCGGTACCCGCACGAGTTCTCCGGCGGGCAGCGGCAGCGCATCGCGATCGCCCGTGCCGTGGTGCACTCGCCGCGGATCCTGTTCGGGGACGAGCCGATGAGCGCCCTCGACGTGGTGGTCCGCGCCCGGGTGATCGAGCTGTTCCGGTCGCTCGCCGACGACCTCGGGCTGACCCTGGTGCTGGTGTCGCACGACATCGGCGTGGTCCAACGGCTGTGCGACACGGTGGCGGTGATGTCCGAGGGCCGGATCGTCGAGCACGGGCCGGTGTCGTTGCTCGACGCGCCGCAGCACGCGGTGACGCAGGCGTTGGTGGCGGCGGCGCCGACGCTGCCGTAGGGGCGCGGGCGCGGGCGCGGCGGCAGCGGGCAGATTCTGCGACGTTCCACGAGTCGATCGACGCGTGGTCCGTCGGAACATGCGCACGCAACCGATGCATGTGCACACTCCGACGGAACACGAGTCGATCGACGGGTGCTCGGTCGGAAGATGCGCACGCACGGACGGCGCCGCGTGGCGCCGCGCGCGCGACCCGGCACGGGCCTCCCGTCAGGCGGTCCAGGCGGCCGGGTGCCGCCGCTGCCACCGCAACCGGCGCTCGAGCTGCGCGCCGATCGCGAGCAGGACGCGCTCGCCACCGGGGCGTCCGATCAGCTGGACGCCCATCGGCAGGCCGCCGCCGTCCGGGTGGTCGTCGTCGGTGACCCCGACCGGCAGGGTGATGGCCGGCAGCCCGGACACGTTCGCCATCGACGTCCACGGCGAGTACGCGCACTGGCGGCGGAAGTCCTCCTCCGGGTCGTCGCCGTACCAGCCGAGGGGCCGCGGCGTGAGCGCGAGCGTCGGTGTGAGCACCGCGTCGAACCGGTCGAACGCGCCGATGAGCGTCGTCGAGAAGGTGTCGAGCGTGGTCATCGCCTCGAGGACCTGCGTGCCGGTCAGCGCCCGACCGCGTGCGACGAGCCACGCCACGAGCGGGGTGAGCGCCGACAGGTCGATGCCGGGCACCATCGGCAGCCGGGCGGCGGAGCTCTCCCATGCGACCCGGAACGCGTCGGCGTAGGGCACGCGAGGCATCCGGACGTCCTCGACGCCGTGGCCGACCTCGCCGAGCACCCGCACGGCGGTCTCGACGGCGGCTCGGGCGGCGGGGTCGACGACCACGTCGACGGTGTCGTCCCACGGCGAGCCGTCGAGCAGCCCGATGACGAACCGGCCCTCGCCGCGGACGGCCGCAGCGGTGAACGGCCCCTCGCCGACGTCGGGCGTGACCAGGGCGTACGGCGACGGTTCCGGCAACCCCGTGGGCGCGACCAGGGCGTCGAGGAGCATGCCGGCGTCCGCGACGGAGCGGGTGAGCGGCCCGGCGACGGACAGCCCGCCGACGCCGGAGCGGCCGGGCATCGACGGCACGCGGCCGCGGCTCGACTTGAGGCCGACGAGTCCGGTCGCCGCGGCGGGGATTCGCACCGATCCCCCGCCGTCCGAACCGACCGCGGCGGGCAGCAGCCCGGCAGCGACGGCGACGGCCGCACCGCTCGACGAGCCGCCCGGCGCGCGCGTGGTGTCGTAGGGGTTCCGCGTCACGCCGAGCCGGGTCTCGGACGACGACGACATGCCGAACTCTGGCGACGCCGTCTTGCCGAGGCTGACGGTGCCGGCTGCGTCGAGCGCGGCGACGAGCGGGTGGTCGGCCGACGCGGGCCGCTCCGGCAGGCTCGTGGTCCCGTTCCGCGTGGGGACCTCGGCGCGGTCGTACAGGTCCTTGTCGGCGGACGGGAGGCCCCACAGCGGTCGCGACGTCGGCACCAGGTGACCGAGACGGTCGGCTCGCGTCCGTGCCGCGTCCGCCGTGACCGTCACGAATGCGCCGAGTCCGGCGTCCAGGCGTTCCACGCGGCCCAGGTAGTGCTCGGTGACCTCGAGGGCGGTCGCCTCGCCCCGGCGGATCCAGTCCCAGAGTTCCTGTGCGGAGAGGTGGTGGAGTTCGAACACGTCTCCGAGCCTAGGCGTCGGCGGCCGGTACCCTTCGGTGGTGGACTCCCCGCTCCCCTCCGGCACGACGAAGCGCCGGCTCGAACTCCGGCTCGTGCGTCCCCCGTTCACCTGGTTCGCCCGGCCGACCGTGACGATCGACGGCGTCGGCCAGCCGGCGCAGTGGGGCACCGGAACGTGGGCGGTGCCCGACGACGGCGACACGGTGGTCGGCGTGTACCTGTACAACCGCGTGTGGCGGTTCGGCGCGGTGTCGGTGACCGTCGGGCGGACGGACGTCCTGGAGTACCGGGCAGGACTCCTGCCCGTGGGCGCGGGACGCCTGGCGCCGCCGCAGGGCTGAGGCCGGGAGCGCCGGCTACTCGAACATCTCGGCGAGCAGCGCGTGCGGGTCGCCGTCCACCACGTGCGCCGACCGTCGCTCGGGCCAGTGGGTGGTGCCGTCGTCCGGCCAGCACGGCACGACGTGGAGGTGCAGGTGCGGCACGCTCTGGCCCGCGTCCGCGCCGGAGGCCTGCAGCAGCACCGTGCCCGTCGCGCCGAGTGCACCCTTCATCGCACGGGCCACCCGCTGCGCCAGGGCCGTGGTGGCGGCGAGCGCCGTGGGCCCGGCGGTGAGCAGGTCGGCGGTGTGCTCGACCGGGACGACCAGGGTGTGGCCGGGAGCGAGCGCGGAGTCCGGCAGCGGCGCGAACGCGACGGCGTGCTCCTCGCGCTCGACCCACACGGCGGGTTCGTCGCCGGCGATGACGGCACAGAAGACGCAGGAGTCCATCGGCCCAGTCTGCTGCACGTGGGCGGGGTGCTCCGCGTGGGACGATGGGCGCATGACCGCCACGCTCGTCGCCAAGGGCCTGTCCGGCGGGTACGCCGCTCGCACGCTGTTCGACTCCCTCGACCTGACGGTGGCACCCGGCGACGTGATCGGGGTCGTCGGGGTGAACGGTGCCGGCAAGTCCACCCTGCTGCGGTTGCTCGCGGGGGTCGACGAGCCCCTCGCCGGCACGGTCTCCCTGGCGCCGACGGACGCGTTCGTGGGCTGGCTGCCCCAGGAGCACGAGCGCATCGCGGGCGAGACCGTCGCCGCGTACATCGCGCGACGCACCGGCTGCGCCGAGGCGACCGCCGTCATGGACGCGGCCGCTGCGGCGCTCGGCGACCCCGACGCCGGCGATGCCGCGGCCGACCGGTACTCGGCAGCGCTCGATCGTTGGCTCGCCGCGGGCGCCGCCGACCTGGAGGACCGGATCCCGGCCGTGCTCGCCGACCTCGGGCTGGAGCCGGGCACGGGCGCCGACGGCTCCGGTGCGGACGGCGTCGGTCCGGACTCCCTGATGTCCGCGTTGTCCGGTGGGCAGGTCGCCCGCGTCGGACTCGCCGCGCTGCTGCTGTCGCGGTTCGACGTCGTCCTGCTCGACGAGCCGACGAACGACCTCGACCTGGACGGGCTCGACCGGCTCGAGGCGTTCGTGCGCGGGCTGCGCGGCGGGGTGGTGCTCGTCAGCCACGACCGCGAGTTCCTGGCCCGCTCGGTGACCGCGGTGCTCGAGCTCGACCTGGCGCAGTCGTCGAACCGGCTGTTCGGCGGTGGGTACGACTCGTTCCTCGAGGAGCGCGAGATCGCCCGGCAGCACAAGCGTGATGCGTACGACGAGTACGCGTCCACCAAGGCCGACCTGGTCTCCCGTGCCCGGACCCAGCGGGAGTGGTCGAGCCAGGGCGTGCGCAACGCGATGAAGAAGAACCCGGACAACGACAAGATCCGTCGTCGGGCCGCCTCGGAGTCGAGCGAGAAGCAGGCGCAGAAGGTCCGGCAGATGGAGTCCCGCATCGCCCGGCTCGACGAGGTCGAGGAGCCGCGCAAGGAGTGGCAGCTCGAGTTCACGATCGGCAGCGCGCCCCGCTCGTCGGCGGTCGTCGCGACACTGTCCGACGCCACCTTCACGCAGGGCGACTTCACGCTCGGTCCGGTGTCGCTGCAGGTCGACGGCGGCGACCGCATCGGCATCACCGGGCCGAACGGCGCCGGCAAGTCCACCCTGCTGCGGGCGCTGCTCGGCAAGCAGGCGCCGACGACCGGCACCGCGTCGCTCGGGTCGAGCGTCGCGGTCGGCGAGGTCGACCAGGCCCGTGCCGCGTTCACCGGCGACCAGCCGCTCGCTGCCGCGTTCGAGGCGGTCGTCCCCGAGTACACGACCGCCGACGTCCGGACGCTGCTCGCCAAGTTCGGCCTCAAGGCGGACCACGTCGGACGACCGGCATCGGCGCTCTCCCCCGGGGAACGGACCCGCGCCGGGCTGGCCCTGCTGCAGGCCCGCGGGGTGAACGTGCTCGTGCTCGACGAACCGACGAACCACCTCGACCTGACGGCGATCGAGCAGCTCGAGCAGGCGCTGGAGTCCTACGACGGCACCCTGCTGCTCGTGACGCACGACCGGCGCATGCTGGAGACGGTGCGGCTCGACCGGCAGTGGCGCGTCGAGGGCGGCCGCGTCACCGAACGCTGAGACACGACCGAGGGGACACACTGTGCGACGGACCACCTGGATCGCGACGACCGCCGGCGCGGTGGCGATCGTCACCGTCGCCGTCGTGGTGGGGGTGACGGTCGGAGCCCCGACGCCGGAACCGACCCGTGCGGCACGAGCGACGGCGACCGTCACACCCACGTCGACGCCCAGCCCGGAGCCCGCGCTCGCCGCCGTCCCCGCCGCACCGTCCGACGCCGCACTGGCCGCGCTGCCGTTGGCGTTCCACGACGCCGTCGTCCCGCAGCTGCTGGACGGCGGTGACGTGCAGCCCGAGGACACCTGGCGGATCGCGACCCCGCGCACGCCGCTCGTCGCCCTGTACGCGAGCCCGTCGAGCCGGGCCCGCCCCGTGGCGACCCTGTCCCACCTGGTGTCGACGATCAACCGGCCGGCGGCGACCGCGGTGTGGGGTCGCTCCCCCGGCGAGGACGGCGGGATGATCCTGGTGTCGACGCCGTCCCGCAACCGCACCCCCGGCGACGGCGGCGACCCCGACGCGCCGAGTGCGACGTTCGCCTGGGCCCGGGCGGCCGACTTCACCATCACCCGGACGGACCGGATGATCACGGTCGACGTGACGGCGAGCACGGTGTCCGTCGTCACCCGTGGCGGCGAGGTCACCGCGACCGAGGCCGCGCGGCTCGGCACGCCGGAGGACCCCACACCGACCGACACCGCCACCTACGTCGAGGCCGCCTACGTCGACACGCGGGTCACGTACACGCAGGGCAACCCGATCATCCTGACCGGCGCGCACTCCTCGCGGATCCCGTCGTACGGCGGGAACGCGGCGCTGACCGCGCTGCACTACTACCCCGACCCGACGGGCAGCTCCCACGGCTGCGTGCGGATCTCGGCGGAGATGACCCGGACCCTCGCCGCCCTGCCGGTCGGCACGCCGATCCGTTTCACCTGAGCACCGAGGACGACGGGGCACCCACGAGCCGGCCGTGGCCGGTCCGTCTGTCCTGCCCGGGCCGTGCCCGATCAGCCCCTCGGGATCGGGACCAGTCCGAGGCGCTCGACGACCTCGGCGCTCTCCTGTTCCGGCGTGCGGTCGGCGGCGATGGTCAGGTGGGCCTCGTCGGGCTCCGGCACCTCGAGCGTGGCGAGCTGCGACCGCAACAGCGACGTCGGCATGAAGTGCCCGGACCGCTGCGACATCCGCTCCTCGATGAGGGCACCGTCACCGGCCACGTGCACGAACACCACCCCGGGCGCCCGCAACACGTCACGGTACGAGCGCTTCAACGCCGAGCAGGTCACGACCCCGTTCGTCCCGGCGTCCAGGTGCCCCCGGATCCAGTCGGCGACGACCTCGAGCCAGGGCCAGCGGTCCTCGTCGGTGAGCGGGGTGCCGGCCTGCATCTTCGCGACGTTCGCCGCCGGGTGCATGGCGTCGCCCTCGGCGAACGCCCACCCGAGCTGCTCGGCCACCATGGCGGCGACCGTGGACTTGCCCGACCCGGACACCCCCATCACGACCAGGACGCGGGCGTCCGGGCCGGCGGTGGTGGCCTCGGCTGCTGCGGTCACGTCGCTCATCGGATGAACACCCCGGCCAGCAGCACGCCGAGCAGGCCGAACACCGAGATGAGGCACTCGAGGACCGTCCACGTCTTGAACGTCTGCCCGACGGTCGTGTTGAGGTACCCCTTGACGAGCCAGAACCCGGCGTCGTTGACGTGCGACAGGAACACCGATCCGGCACCGATCGCCAGCACGAGCAGCGACGTCATCGGCGACGACAGGTCGGCGGCGATCGGCGCCATGATGCCCGCGGCCGTCACGGTGGCGACGGTGGCCGACCCGGTGGCCACGCGCACCAGCGCCGACACGACCCAGGCGACGAGCAGCACGGAGATGCCGGACTCCTGCACGGCGTCGGCGATCACCCCGCCGATGCCGGTGTCGATGAGCACCTGCTTGAAGCCGCCGCCGGCACCGACGATGAGCAGCACGCCCGCGACGGGCGGCAGGGCGCTCTCGAGCGACTTCGCCACGGCCGAGCGGTCCATGCCGCCGCCGATCGCGAAGAAGACCATGGCGTAGACCGCGGCGATGCCGATGGCGATCATCGGCGACCCGAGGAAGTCGAGCAGGCTCACCCACGAGCCCGTGGCCTCCGGGGCGGTGGCCTCGCGGATCGCCTGGGCGAGCATGAGCACGACCGGCAGCAGGATGCCGAGCAGCGCGACGGTGAACGAGGGGCTGCGCGGCTCGCTGATGACGCGGGTGAAGTCGCTCTTGCCGTTGGGCAGGGACGCCGTGTCCTGCGTGGCGGGGCTTCGCCGGGCCTCCCGTCCAGGGTGGGCGGGGTCGTCGGCGAAGGCGCCGGACGCCGAGCCCGAGCCGGGGCCGGCCGTGGCGACCGCGCCGCGCGAGCCGAACATGTCGGGTGCGGGGATGTCGACCCAGCGCGCCGCGAAGCGGGCGAACAGCGGACCGGCCAGGACGATCACCGGGATCGCCAGCACGATGCCGAAGGCGAGCGTGGTGCCGAGGTTCGCGCCGACCGTCGAGATCGCGACGAGCGGTCCGGGGTGCGGCGGGACGAACGCGTGCATCGTCGACAGGCCGACCAGGGCGGGCACGGCGATCTTCATGATCGGCACCTCGCTGCGCTTGGCGACCAGCACGATGATCGGAATGAGCAGCACGAGGCCGACCTCGAAGAACATCGGCAGACCGATGAGCGCTCCGATCAGGGCCATCGTCCAGGGCAGCGCGGCCCGGGACGACCGGCGCACCAGGGTGTCGACGATGCGGTCGGCCGCCCCGGAGTCGACGAGCATCTTGCCGAACATGGCGCCGAGGCCGACCAGGATCCCGACACTCGTCATGGTCGCGCCGAAGCCGTCGCCGAAGCTCGTGACCGCCTTGTCCGGTGCGAGCCCCGCGCCGATGCCGACGCCGAGCGCACCGATCACCAACGCGATGAACGGGTGCACCTTGAGCCAGGTGATGAGCGCGATGATCACCACGATGCCGACGACCGCGGCGATGATCAGCTGCGGGACGGACCCCGAGGGGTCGACGGTCTCGGTGGTGCCGCCACCGGCGGCGAGGACCAGCCCGAGGTGGTGCGGTCCGGCCGGGTCTGACAGAGCGTGAGGCATCAGCGCCCCTTCCTGGAGCCGCACCTGCGCGGCTCCGTCGCCTTCGTGTCGGGGTCGGACCGACGCATCGGCCGACCCCGCAATAATCTGATTTATCAGAGTGTACGACGGGTGCCGCGCGCCGTCCGCCCTCGGCGGCAGTCTGCCGCTTCGATGGGACCCACGTCACGGTCGCTCGTGACACGTACTGCACGGAGGAACGATGCCCACCGCACGCGGCCTGTACGCCCACGTGCTCGAGACCCTCGGGCAGCGGATCGTCGACGGTGTGCTGGTGCCCGGCGACGTCGTACGGCCCGAGCACGTGGCCGACGAGTTCGGCGTGTCGCGGTCGGTCGTCCGCGAGGCGCTCCGCGTGCTGCAGTCGCTCGGCCTGGTCGAACCCCGACAGCGTGTCGGCACACTCGTGCGCGGCATCGCCACGTGGGAGTTGCTCGCACCGACGGTGATCCGGTGGCGGGGCGCGTCGCCGGCGTACTTCGTGCAGCAGCGCGAACTGCTCGAACTCCGCCTCGGTGTCGAACCGGTGGCGGCGTCCCTCACCGCCGGCGGGCCCGGGGCCACTCCGGTGCTCGAGGCCGCGCGGGACATGCTCGACGCCTGCGGGCGGCAGGACGGCCACGCCTACCTGGAGGCCGACGTCCGCTTCCACCGCGCCCTGCTGACCGGGTCGGGGAACGCCGTGTTCACCCACTTCGCCGGCACCGTCGAGGCACTGCTGCGCACCCGCACCTCGGAGTCCCGCGATCCCATCACCGGGTGGACGCGCGAGGCAGCCCTCCGGCACGAGGCCGTCGGGCTGGCGGTGGTCGACGGCGACGCGGAGGCCGCCGCCGCCGCGGCGTCGGCGCTGGTCCGGGTGACCCGCGACGAGTTCATCGCGGAGGCGCCGTCACGCTGAGGCGCCGGGCGTGCTCGCACGGAACGTGACCACGGGACGGACGGGAGGCCCGGGGCGGGGCCGTCCCGCGCCTCCCGTCCGGCGGGCTACCGACGGCGCGCGAAGAGGCGCGGGCCGCGCAGCCGGAGGCGCATCGTGACGGTGCCGAGCCAGCGGTCGTACTTGTAGCCGACCTTGCCCATGCGACCGACCTCCTCGAAGCCGAGCCGCTCGTGCAGCCGGATCGACGCCTCGGCCTGGCGGTCCGCGATGACGGCGACGACCTCGCGGACGCCCGCGGCGCGGCACTCGTCGAGCAGCGCCTCCATGAGCGCACGACCGAGCCCCTTGCCGCCGGAGGCCGCGCCGAGGTAGATCGAGTCCTCGACCACGTGGTTCGAGCGGTCGCGCGGGTTCCAGGCGTCGACCAGGGCGTACCCGAGGATCTGGCCGGCGGGGTTCTCCGCCACCAGGAACGGCAGGGTGCGCCGACGGATGTCGTCGTAGCGCTGCTTCCACGCGGCGAAGGTGAACGCCGACGGGTCGAAGGTCACCGACGAGTTCCGGACGTAGTGCGTGTGGATCTCGCGGACGTCGGGCAGGTCGCTCACCTCGGCCGCACGGATGCGGTACGCGAACGCGGTCTCGGCCGCCGCCGGGGCACGCAGGTGACGCGGCAGGACCCGCCGTCGCTGGTATTCCTCCTCGAGCACGTTCCGAGCCTACTGAGGACGGCACCCGGCCGCGCGAGCGGAGAGCGAGTGCGCAACCCGGGTGCCCCGCGCCGGCGGGCCGCCTAGGCGCCGGGCAGTGACCAGTCGACGGGCTCGGCGCCCTGCGCCTCGAGCAGCGTGTTCACCTGCGAGAACGGTCGGCTGCCGAAGAACCCGCGCGAGGCACTGAGCGGGCTCGGGTGGGCCGAGGCGACGACCGGGGTGTCACCGAGCAACGGCCGCACCGATCCGGCCTGTGCGCCCCAGAGCACGGCGACGAGCGGCGTGCCGCGCGCGACCAGGGCGCGGACGGCCTGGTCGGTGACGGCCTCCCACCCCTTGCCACGGTGGCTGCCGGCATCACCCGCACGCACCGTGAGTACCCGGTTGAGCAGCAGGACGCCCTGGTCGGACCACGCCCGCAGGTCACCATGCGGGGGCGGGGTCACGCCGAGGTCGTCGGACAGCTCGCGGTAGATGTTCGCCAGGCTGCGCGGCACCGGGCGGACGGCCGGGTCGACCGCGAACGACAGACCGATCGGGTGCCCGGGCGTCGGGTACGGGTCCTGACCGACGACCAGGACCTTCACGGCGTCGAACGGGGCCGTGAAGGCGCGCAGCACGTCGGCGCCGGCCGGCAGGTACGGGCGACCGGCGGCCGTCTCGGCCCGCAGCCAGTCGCCCATGCGGTGCACGTCGTCCTCGACGGGGGCGAGCGCCGCTGCCCAACCCGGGTCGACCAGGTCGGCCAGGGGTCGTGGTTCCACGACGACTACGCGCCCATGGTGGCGACGGAGACCGATTCCTCGCCGGCGACCACACGCCAGACGCTGCCGGTCCCCCGGACCTCGAGGGCGCCCTCGCCCACGACGAGCGTGGTGTCCTCGTCGATCGCGAGCCCGGCCGCGACGAACTCGGCCTCGGCGCTGGCGATCAAGCGGGTGAGCGTGCCGGCCTGCACGGCGTGCACGTCGATGGTCAGGTCGACCAGGCCGAGGCCCTCGCGGAGCTCGACCTCGTCGAGCCCCTCGGATGCGCCCTCGGGGCAGATCTCGACGCCACCGATGCGCCATCCGCCCACCAGGGCACGGTCGGCCGCGATCATCGCACCGGCCGAGTAGCCCAGGTAGGGCAGGCCGTCGGAGACGAGCAGCCGGAGCTGGTCGACGAGCGGGGCGACCGCCGTCAGGTAGTCGGGGGTCACGCCGCCGCCGACGACCAGCGCGTCGACGTCGCTCAGCACGGCGGTGTCGAACGCCTGACCGGCAGCGACCTCGGTGACGAGCACCTCGGCCGCACGGGCGCCGCCGAGGACCTCGGCGATGTCGGCGGTCGACGAGGGGCTGGCGCCGTCGGGACGGGCGACGGAGAGCAGGGCGATGCGCGGGACGGTCCGCCCGACGGCTGCCGAGCGCGCGGTGGCCTCGGCGAGGAACGGTGCTGCGGCGTCCGAGGCGGCGAAGGGTCCGCCGCCGACCAGGTGGATGCTCACGACTCGGCCGTCACTGGTGCGAGGGCGCTCCAGGGGAACGTGATCCAGCCGTCGACCCGGCGCCACACGTGGTCCGGTTCGAGGACGGTGCCCGGCTTGGAGTACAGGCAGGCGCTGCGGACGTCGGCCCCGGCGTTGCGGACGATGTCGACCACCAGGCGCAGGGTGCGGCCGGAGTCCGAGACGTCGTCGACGACCAGGACCCGCTTGCCCGCAAGGCTCGGGGCGTCGAGTGCCGGCGTGAGGACGACGGGCTCCTCCAGGCGCTGCTCGACGTCGGTGTAGAACTCGACGTTGATCGAGCCACACTCCTTGGTGCCGAGCGCGTAGGCCACGGCACCGGCGATGATCAGCCCGCCGCGGGCGACCGCCACGACGACCTCGGGCTCGAACCCGGAGGACAGGACGTCCTTGGCGAGCAGGCGTGCGGCGTCACCGAACTCCAGCCACCCGAGCACCTCGGGCCCGCTCGTCACGGTCACGGTCGACTGAACCGACGCCGTGGGCTCGGGTTCGCTGCTGATCGGCATCCGACCACGGTACCGGCAGGGAGCCCGCGCCCGCGACCCGCGACCACCGCCCGGGCGCTGCGCGCGGCGTCGTGCTCCGGCTCAGCGCGGGGTGAGCGGCCCGCGCGCCAGCTTGTGCTGCGCCGACTGCGCCACCGGTCGCAGGGTGACGAGGTCCAGGTTGACGTGGGCCGGCAGCTCGACCGCGTGCACGATCGCCTCGGCGACGTCCTCGGCCACCAGCGGGTCCGCGACGCCCTCGTACACCGCGGCGGCCTTCTGCGCGTCGCCGCCGAAGCGCGTCAGCGAGAACTCGTCGGTCTGCACCATGCCCGGCGCGATCTCGACCACCCGGATCGGTTCGCCGTTCAGCTCGAGGCGCAGCGCCCCGACGAGGGCGTGCTCGGCGAACTTCGCGGCGTTGTACCCGCCGCCGTTCTCGTACGCCACGAAGCCGGCGGTGCTCGTCACCGTGACGACGTCCGCTCCCCCGGTCGCACGGGCCCGGTCACGCAGGTGCGGCAGCAGGGCCGAGACGACGCGCTTCGTGCCGATCACGTTGACCTCGAACATCGCCCGCCAGTCCTCGACGTCGGACTCCTCGACGCTCGCGGACCCGAAGGCACCGCCGGCGTTGTTCACGAGGACGTCGGCACCGCCGAGCTCCGCCACGCGGTCCGCGAGCGCCGAGACGTCGGCCGCGCTCGTGATGTCCGCCACCAGGACGTCCGCCCCGGTCTCCGCGGCGAGCGCCTCGAGCTTCGCGGCGCGGCGGGCGACGGCGAGCACGTCCCACCCCCGCGACCGGAACAGTCGGACGGTCGCCGCCCCGATGCCCGAGCTCGCTCCGGTGACGACTGCGCGCCGTGCTGCCATGTGATCTGCCTCCTGCGTCGGTGGCCGGGCGCACGTGGCCCGGCTCGCCCACCGTACCGAGCGGGACGGCGCCGGGCCGACCATGTCACGATCCGGTAACGTGACCGACGATGACGACGGACGCCGCCCCTCCCGCGCCCTCGGCCCCCGCGACGCACCTCGAGCCCGGCCGGACGCCCCGACGGATCCCCATGTGGGACACCGCGCGCTTCGTCGCGGTCACGCTCGTCGTGATCGGGCACGCGATCCAGCGCCAGACCCCCGCGAGCGAGCACGCCCTGGCGCTCTACACGTTCATCTACGCGTTCCACATGCCCGCGTTCGGCGTGATCAGCGGCTACTTCTCGTCGGCGGACACCCCCACCGCCAAGCGCATGCGTCGCACGATCACGGACATCGTCGTGCCGTACATCATCATGCAGACGATCTGGACCGTGGTGCAGGGCATCGTCGAGGGCGGCAAGGACTTCAACCCGACCCAGCCGACGTGGACCCTGTGGTTCCTGCTGGCCCTGGGCATCTTCAAGCTGATCCTGCCGTACCTGGCGCAGCTGCGGTGGCCGCTGTTCTGGGCGGTCGTGTTCAGCATCGGCGTCGGCTACTTCGACAACGTCGACTCGACGCTGTCGCTGTCCCGCGCGATCAGCCTGCTGCCGTTCTTCCTGCTCGGGTGGCAGGTCAAGCAGTGGGGGCTGTTCGACCGCTGGTACGAGGCGTCGCGCCGCACGGTCGTCCGGGTCCGCGCCGCAGCGGTCGTGGTGTTCGCGGCGTGGGCGGTCTCGTGTGCGATCTGGATCCCGCAGTTCAAGGAGTTCGACCTGCACCACTGGTTCTTCTACGACGACTCGTACTCCGGGCTCGGCGAGGACGCCTGGTGGGCGGGCGGCGTGCGCTTCGCCCTGATGCTGCTCGCGACGCTGCTCACCGCGTCGTTCCTGCTGCTCATCCCCCGGCGCACGGTCTGGATCACCCGGTTCGGCGCCGCGACGATGTACGTCTACCTGCTCCACACGTTCGTGCTCTACCCGATCCGGGAGTCCGGTGTGCTCGCCGGCGAGCACTCCGCGTGGCCGTTCGTGCTGCTGATGGTCGGGATCGCCTGCGCCGTCAGCCTGTTCCTGGCGCAGCCCTTCGTGCGGCGCGGCATGCGCTGGCTGCTCGAACCGAAGGTCGACTGGTTGTTCCGGAAGGACGAGGTGCGCTAGGCGCACCGAGCCGGCCGGGAGGCACGATCCGCCTCCGTCACGTCCGTTACGCCCCGAGGCGGGTGCGCTGGTGCCGGATCGGCCACGTGCGTACCGTGACGGTCGACGCAGCGTCGCCACGGGCCTCCCGGCCGACGGCGCGACCCGACGACCACCGCACCCGACAGGAGCACCGATGAGCACGAACGACGCCGCCGCCTGGCGGTTCGAGACCACGCAGGTCCACGCCGGGGCGCAGCCGGACCCGACGACCGGTGCCCGCGCGACGCCGATCTACAAGACGACCTCGTACGTGTTCGAGGACTCGGACCACGCCCGCGACCTGTTCGCGCTGGCCCGGCCGGGCAACATCTACTCGCGGATCATGAACCCGACGAACGACGTCGTCGAGCAGCGCATCGCGGCGCTCGAGGGCGGCTCGGGGGCGCTCCTGGTGTCGTCGGGGCAGGCGGCGGAGACGTACGCCGTGCTCAACATCGCCGGCGCGGGCGACCACATCGTGTCGTCGTCGTCGATCTACGGCGGCACGTACAACCTGTTCAAGTACACGCTGGCGAAGCTCGGCATCGAGACGACGTTCGTCGAGGACCAGGACGACCTCGAGGAGTGGCGTCGAGCCGTCCGCCCGAACACCAAGCTGTTCTTCGCCGAGACCATCGGCAACCCCAAGATCAACGTGCTCGACATCACCGGGGTGAGCGACGTCGCGCACGAGTCCGGCGTCCCGCTCATCGTGGACAACACCATTGCGACGCCCTACCTGATCCGGCCGTTCGAGCACGGGGCGGACATCGTCGTGCACTCGGCGACGAAGTTCCTCGGTGGGCACGGCACCGTGATCGGCGGGGTCATCGTCGACTCCGGCCGGTTCGCCTGGTCGGAGCACGCCGATCGGTTCCCGGAGTTCAACACGCCCGACCCGTCGTACCACGGGGCCGTCTTCGCCCAGGCCGTCGGCAACGAGCTCGCCTACGTCGTCAAGGCACGCGTGCAGCTGCTCCGCGACCTCGGCGCGTCGAACTCGGCGGACACCGCGTTCACCCTGCTGCAGGGCATCGAGACGTTGTCGTTGCGCATCGAGCGGCACGTGGCGAACGCGCAGGAGATCGCCGAGTGGCTCGACCGGCACCCCGACGTCGCGACGGTGTCGTACGCCGGGCTGCCGACGTCGCCCTGGTACGCGGCGGCCAACCGGTACGCGCCGAAGGGCGTCGGTGCCGTGCTGTCGTTCGAGCTCAAGGGCGGGGTGCCGGCAGGCAAGGCGTTCGTCGACGAGCTGCAGCTGTTCTCGCACCTGGCGAACATCGGCGACGTGCGCTCCCTCGTCATCCACCCCGCGTCGACCACGCACTCGCAGCTCACGCCCGAGCAGCAGCTGACGACCGGGGTCACGCCGGGGCTCGTCCGACTGTCGGTCGGGATCGAGAACGTCGAGGACCTGCGGGCCGACCTCGAGGCCGGGCTCGCCGCGGCCCGTGCCGTCGCGCAGGAGGGCCAGCGCGCCTGACGCCGGTCGCCCGGGCGTGCGCGCGTGCCCGGGTGCGAGCGCGTCGATACGAGTGCATGTTCCGACGTCCCACGTGTTGATCGACGCGTGGGACGTCGTCCGTTGCACACGCATCCGGTACGTGTGTATGTTCCGACGTTCCACGAGTCGATCGACGCGCACGATGTCGGAACATGCACACACACGGAGCGGCGAGCGCGACCCGGGCACGCGCCGGGCGTGACGTAACACGGCGGCGGCGACCCGCGCCTCCCGGCAGACTGGACGCACCATGGACTGGCAGACGACCCCCGAGGACTCCGTGCCGTCCACCCTGGTGCCCGGCACCGAACTCGGCACCCTCGGCAAGCCGCCCGTCACCGGTGCCTGGCGTCCGGGTGACCACCCCGGGGCCCGCCGGTTCGAGGCCCTCGGTGAGCAGTGGGTGCGGGGCGGGCGGCTGCCGGCCGTCCGCGTCGCCTACGAGACGTGGGGCACGCTCGACCCCGAGCGGAGCAACGCCGTGCTGGTCCTGCACGCCCTGACCGGGGACTCGCACGTCGCCGGAGCACCCGGGCCGGGGCACCGCACCGCCGGCTGGTGGAACGACGTCGTCGGACCCGGCCTGGCCATCGACACCGACCGCTGGTTCGTCGTCGCGCCGAACATGCTCGGCGGCTGCCAGGGCACGACCGGACCGTCGTCGGTGGCGCCCTCCGGGGGCGAGTGGGGCTCGCGCTTCCCGTTCCTGACCATCCGCGACCAGGTCGAGGTGCAGCGGCAACTTGCGGACCGGCTCGGCATCGAGGTCTTCGCGGCCGTCGTCGGCGGGTCGATGGGCGGGATGCACGCCCTGGAGTTCGCCGTCACGCACCCGTCGTGCGTGCAGCGCTTGGCGGTCCTGGCGTCGACCGCGCAGACCACGGCCGACCAGATCGCCGCGAACTCGCTGCAGCGGGCCGCCATCCAGATGGACCCGGCGTTCGCGGGCGGCGACTACTACGAGGCCGAAGCGGGCGAAGGACCGCACCGTGGTCTGGCCCTGGCGAGGCGGATGGCGCTGATGACCTACCGGGCGCCGGACGAACTCAACGGCCGGTTCGCCCGGTCGTGGCAGAGTGACGTCTCACCGCTCGGCGACGACGGACGGTTCTCGGTGGAGAGCTACCTCGACTTCCACGGCAACAAGTTCACCCGGCGGTTCGACGCGAGCTCCTACGTCACGCTGACGCACGCGATGGACTCGCACGACGTCGGTGCCGGACGGGGCGGGGTCGCCGCAGCGCTCGGGCAGGTGACGGCCCGCACGCTCGTCGTCGGGGTGTCGAGCGACCGGCTGTTCCCGATCGAGGACCAGCACCGCATCGCGGCCGGGGTGCCCGACGCCCTGGACGGCGACGAGGCCGCGGTGATCGACAGCGAGTTCGGGCACGACGGGTTCCTCATCGAGCACGAGCAGGTCGGGGCGCACCTGCGGCGGCTGCTCGAGGCCTGAGCGGCGGCGGCGCGGCTCCGCGGTCGGCGGCACGGTCGCGGCCATGCGGCAGCGGTGCCGGGCGCAGCCGCGCGGCAGCGGTGCCGGACGCAGCCGCACACCGCGGCTGTGCCAGCGTCGCCGGACGCCACCGCAGTAACGATCTCACTGCATCCGACACGACCTGGCGCGCCGGAGACCCCTCAACGGGTGTCGCGCGTGGAATGATGGCTGGGAGTTCGGCGCTGACCGACGCTCGGTTTCCCGTACCACCCAGACCGTCACCGACCAGGACATCGATGGACTTCATCGCAGAGGAACGCGACCGCTTGCTGCGGTCGACGACCCGTGTCGTGGGCGTCGTCTGCGCGCTCCTGAGCGTCGTCGGCATCGTCGCCGCCGCGGCCGTGCCCGCGCCGTCGCTCACCGCGGGTCTGCTGTGCATCGCCGCCATGGTCACCGCGCTCGTGTTCTTCGGCCGTTCCGGCGCGGTCAGGTGGACCGCCGCGATCGTCACGACCGGCCTCGCGGCGATGCTGCTGCTGTTCTTCGGCGTCGACGACCCCGTGCGGCCGCTCATCGCCAGCGCCGTGATGCCGCTCGCCGCCGGCGGGATGTCGTCACCCCTGATGGCGCAGCGCGGGCACCCCACCGGCCTCGGCATCACGATCGCCGGGGGCGTCGCCGTCGTCGTCGTGATGGTCTGGGGTTCCGGGTCGGTGCTGTCGACACCGGTCAGCGGCGCGCTGCTCGGCTGGGTGCTCATGGCCGTCGTCGCCGTCTGGATCTCGCGCAGCATCCCCCGCGTCGCTCGTCGCATCTACACGATCGGCTCGGCCCACCGCGCGGAGCGACAGGCGAGCGAGACCGAGGCCCAGCGTCGCCAGGGCGCCCGGCTGCTCCACGACACCGTCCTGGCCACCCTGACCCTGCTGGCGCACTCCGGCGTCGGGGTGTCCGACCAGGCGATGCGCGAGCAGGCCGCCGAGGACGCCCGGCTCCTGCGCCACCTGCGACTCGGCGCGACGCCGCAGCCGCAGTCCTCCGGCGACTACTCGCTCACCCGCGAAGAGGAGTCGCCGCTCGGGCAGACCCTGGAGTCCGTCAAGCAGCGCTTCGGCCGGATGGGGCTCGAGGTCAGCTGGCACGGCACCGGCCAGGTCCTGCTGCCGTCGAACGTGCTCGACGCGTTCCTGCTCGCCCTGGGCGAGTGCCTCGAGAACGTCCGCCGGCACGCCGGGGTCGGCGAGGCGCACGTGACGATCGTGCACGACAACGAGATGGTTCGCGCCATGGTCACCGACTCGGGCGTCGGCTTCGACCTCACCACCGTCAGCGCTGAGCGTCTGGGCTTCAAGGAGAGCGTCGTGAACCGGCTGCGCGAGGTCGGCGGCGACGCCAAGCTGTTCTCCGCGCCGGGTTCCGGCACCACCGTCGTGCTGGAGGCACCGCGATGACCAGGGTCCCCGAGGACACCATCGGCCGACGGCTTCCGGGCGAGACCGCGCCGCCCGCACCGCGCACCCGGCGGGAGGCCCGTGAGCGGTACCGGACGAGCGAACGTCGGCAGGCCCGCGGGCTGCCGTCCACCTCGACCGGCGCCCGTTCGCTGCGCCAGGCGGCCAAGCCCGGTGCATCGCTCGGCGCGGGGTACCTGGGCCTCGGTGCCGCCATCCTCACCGCCATCGAGGCCGTCGCCGGCATCGCGTTCTTCCTGATCCGGTGGGACGAGTACTCCGATCCGCTGCTGCCGGCCGCCGCCTGGGGCCTGTACATCGTCGCCGCAGTGATCGTCGGACTGAGCGTCCTGACGTACGGGGAACGCCTGACCGGGCCGGCGTTCGCGCTCATCTGCGTGGTGCTCGCCGGCGTGGTGGCGCTCGACTTCGTCGGCATCTGGCCCGAGCACGACATCGCCCACACCGCCACGGCGTCGATGGCGGCGGGCTTCGCGCTGCTGCCCATCGCGACGCTCCGGCCGGCTCGCGAGGTCGCGGCGGCGATCACGGTGCTCGGCCTGGCGTTCGTGGTGATGGCCGCGGTGTCCACGCCGATCACGGCGGACACCCTGCCCGGCATCGTCTCCCTGCTCTCGCTCGTCGTGGTGCCGCCGGCGATCGCCCTGTACGTCGTGCAGCGGTTCCGGCAGCTCGTGCAGCGCGAACTCGACCGCGTGCTCGTGCAGAGCAACGTGCAGGCGCCGCAGTTCGCCGTCGGCATGCTGGCGTCCGACGAGCTGGCCCGGCTCGACCTGGCCGCCGAGAAGCTGCTCGACGCCGTCGCGAACGGCACCGACCCGCTGCCGCTGTCCGACGCCTCGAGCTCCGTCGCCGCCTCGCTCGCCACCGAGCTCCGGCTGCACCTCATCGAGGGCCGCCGCGAGACCTGGCTGTACCACGCCATCACGGAGTCCGACCACCTCGGCCGATCGGTCAGCGTCGCCGACCCGACCGCCCTCGCCGGCCACCTCTCCCCCACGCAACGCGACGGCCTGCTGCAGGCGCTCTGGCAGATGGTCGGCGACGGCCGGACCGCCCAGCCCGGCATGCCCGTGGTCTCGGTGACGCTCGGCCCCATCGGCTCGGACGGCCACCCGGTCTCCGACGAGACCATGGACGTACCCGTCGTCATCGAGTCCCGCGGCGTCCCACGGCGCAGCCTCGGCCCGACGGCGTGGAGCGCACTGCAGCGCATCGGCCCGTACACCGAGACGGTGCGGGACGGCGCGCTCCACATCGTCGCGCACTGCGTTGTCAACCGACATCCGTCGATGTAGGCGCGGGACACCCGCACGCCTGCACGTCAGCTGAACCCGTTCCTCCTAGGATCGGTGGAGCAACCGCACCGAGAAAGGACGCCAGCATGGCGACTCCAGAGGAACCCATCCGACTCGCACTCGTCGACGACCACAGGATGCTGCTCGGCGCGCTCACGGAGTGGATCCGCAACGCTGCGGACGACATCACCCTGGTCGCCGCCGTGACGACCTGGCCCGAGCTGCTCACCAGCCCGGCGTTCCCCGTCGACGTGGTGCTGCTCGACCTGGACCTCAAGGACTCCATCCCGGTGTCGCTGAAGATCTCGACGCTCAAGACCGCCGGCGTGAAGACCGTCGTGATGAGCACCTACTCCGAGCCGAACGTCGTGCGCGAGGCCCTCGGCGCCGGTGCCCTCGGCTACCTGGTGAAGAGCGAGGACGCCGACATGATCGTCGAGGCGATCCGCTCCGCGCAGCGCGGTGAGCAGTACGTCTCCGCCGAGCTCGACCTCGCCATCAACAGCGGCGACGTCGGCGGCGTCCCGAAGCTCAGCGCCCAGGAGCGCCGCGTGATGGCCCTGTACGGCGGCGGCGAGCCCGTCAAGAGTGTCGCCTACCAGCTCGGCATCTCCGAGGAGACCGCGAAGAGCTACCTCAAGCGCATCCGCGAGAAGTACCGCGTCGCCGGCTTCGACGTCGGCACGAAGGTGGCACTGCGGAAGCGTGCGATCACCGACGGCATCATCGTGCAGGACGGCAGCCCCCTCAACCTGTAGCCCGCTGACTGCCCGCTTCGTGAGCAGGAGAGGTCGGGTCCCGTCACGGGACCCGACCTCTCCTGCTCACCATGGGCGGTCTGCCGCACCACGTGACGGACGGGAGGCCCGGTGCGGCGCCGCCCCGGGCCTCCCGTCCGGCGGGTGGGCACGCCCACCCCGCGTGGTCAGTGGATCGGGACCGGTGCGGTGATCGGGCCGGTGCTCGGCGACGAGGAGCGCAGCTCGGCCCGGCGCGAGGTGCGACGCTCGATGGAGTAGCTCACCATCGTGACGAGGACGCCGAGCAGCGCGAGGACGATGCCGAGCCAGCCCGGCGCGAGGAACCCGAAGCCGGCCGCGATGACCGCGCCACCGAGGGCGGCGCCGAGCGAGTTGCCGATGTTGAAGGCCGAGTGGTTGAGTGCCGCCGCGATCGTCCGCGCGTCACCGGCGACGTCCATCAGGCGCGACTGCACCGCCGGCGGGATCGCCGACGACGTCGCTCCGAGCAGGAACGCGCCGAGCAGCATGCCCCAGAGCCACTGCGCTGTCAGCACCGTGACGAGCAGGGCGCCGATGAGCGCGAACATGCCGACGTAGATCGTGCGCTTGACGCTGTGGTCGGCCAGGTACCCGCCGAGCACCCCGCCGACGACCATGCCGACACCCACGACGACGAGGACGATCGGCACGAACGACTCCGGCATGCCGGTGACGTTCTGCACCAGGGGCGAGATGTACGAGTAGACCGCGAAGAACCCGCCGAAGCCGACGGCGCCCAGGCCCATCACGATCCAGACCTGCGGCACGCGGAACGCACGGAGCTCACGGCCGATCGTGGCGTGCTCGTCGCGGGCGCTCTTCGGCACGAAGGCCGCCACAGCCAGGAACGTCAGCGCGAACAGGGCGGCGACGACGCCGTACGCGACCCGCCACCCGGCGACCTGTCCTACCCACGTGATCGCCGGGACCCCGACGACGTTGGCGACGGACAGGCCGAGCAGCACCATCGCGATGCCCTTGCCGCGCTTGCCCGGGCCCATCATGTCGCCGGCGACGATCGACGCGATGCCGAAGTACGCGCCGTGCGGCAGACCCGCGACGAAGCGGGCGACGAACACCAGGCCGAACGAGGGCAGCAGCGCACTCGCGACGGTCGCCAGGACGAACCCGACCAGCAACACGAGGATCAGGCCCTTGCGCGGGAACCGCGCGGACATCGCCGCGATGGTCGGTGCGCCGACGACGACACCCAGGGCGTAGGCGCTCACGAGCCAGCCGGCCTGCGCGATGCCGGCGTCGGGATCCGCGCCGTACTGCTGCGGCAGCAGGGCCTGCGCGATGTTCGGCAGCAGTCCCATCGCGACGAACTCGGTCGAACCGATGGCGAACCCGCCGAGGGCGAGCGAGACGAGCGCGAGGGCGCGGCGCGCGGGCGTGAGCTGTGACATGGGGCCTGTTCTGTGCGGGAGGGAGATCGAGGTGTCCGCAGTGCGGGACCGCGGCGATCGGGAACGCGGCGACGGCTGCAGCCGGATCGGCAGACCGGTCCGCGCAGCGCGTGTGACGACGGTCGATCACGCCGTCACGACCGGGGTGCCGGTCCGGGTTCAGCGACGAACGGGACGGTCCGGGTGGCGTCGTGGGCGACTGCCGCGACGACCCGGTCCCAGCAGTGTAGACCGCTCCAAAGGGCGAACGGAAGCGCGCTCCGGTACCGTGGCCGGAACGGGCTGCGCTCCCGGCGGGGGCTCCTGGCGAGCACCGGGACGCTGCGGTCGAACGATGCGCACGACACGGACGGGGACGGTGGACCGGTGACGCGGAGGAACAGCGCAGGGTTCATCGGAGTCCTGACCGTGAGCGCCCTGCTGCTGACAGCCTGCTCGTGGGTGCCGGCCAGGCCGAGGCCCGGAGACGTCCGGCAGGGATTCGTCGGCACGTGGGCACAGGACGACTGGTCCCAGTCGGTGTTGGTGCTGGACGAGGACGGGACGTTCCGGGCGCGGGACTTCCCGGCTTCCCTGGTCTGCGACGACTCGGGGAACGGCGGGTACCCGCTCGACGCCTGCAGGTCCCGCCCGAGCACCGTGTCGGCCGACGGCACGTGGGCCCTGGCCGAAGGGCAGTTCGGCGTGGTCCGGCTCGACAGTGGCGAGAAGTCGTTCGCCACCGCGTACCGGCACTCCACGAGCTTCTTCGGCCACGGCTTCGTCCTCGGGTTCTACACCGGGTCGCTCGAACAGCCGGAGCCGGACTACGTCTTCGAGCGGGTGCAGCAGCGCGCGAACGGCGTGCACGGGGACGTCGAGCGCTGAGAGCACCGGCCCGACCCGTGACGGTCAGGCCGCGCGGCGGTCCTGCCCGGCATGACCGCTCGACGCGCCCTGCAACTCGGGCAGCTCGTCACGGTGCACCCATCCCGTGCCGCACTCCGCGCAGGTCGCCCACGCGTTGTCGCCGTGCTCGTCCGTGTCGATGACGACCGTTCGCAGGTCGCAGTCGGGGCACCAGCCGTCGTGCATCATCACGCGCTCCTCGTCGTTCTCGGGGCCACCGGACGTGGCTCGATGCACACCATGAGACACCCGACCACCGACATCCGAGCGACCCCGGCGGCGTGTCGACGGCACCGCTGATCGATGATGGTGCCGTGCACACCGCCATGACCGTCCTCGCGTCCTGTCCCGCCGGGGCGTCCGCCCGCTGCGAGGACGTGGCGAACCCGCTCGAACTCGTCACGGTCGTGGTGCTCGTGCTCGCGGCGATCGCCCTGCTGACGGTCGCCGCTGTGCACGGCACCGACCCCCGTCGCCGGGAACGTCCGCGCCGGCGCCGCTGAGGGCTACTCGCCGAGCGCCTGCTCGAGCCGCTCGAGCTTGCCGTCGATCTCACCGGTGTGCCCCGGCCGGATGTCGGCCTTGAGCACCAGCGACACCCGCGAGCCGTACGCCCCGACGGCCTCGGTCGCGCGCTTGACGACGTCCATGACCTCGTCCCACTCCCCCTCGACCTCGGTGAACATCGACGAGGTCCGGTTCGGCAACCCGCTCTCGCGCACGACCCGCACGGCGGCGGCGACCGCGTCGTGCACGGACCCGTCCGACTGCGCAGCGGTACCACCGGACGGAGCGACGGAGAAGGCGACGATCATGCGTCCATCCTGCCCCGCTCGGGCACACCGCGCACCGGTGACGTCGCGCGCCCGGCGTCGCCGCCGCGCAGCCCCATCCGCACCAGCACCACCACGCCCCACACCATCGCAGCGATGACGAGCACGTTCCGCAGCGTCAGCACCACGAGGATCCACGGCTGCACGGCGAGCACCTGGTCGTAGTACCCGGGGTAGATCAGCTGCGTCAGCAGGGCCGTCGGCAGCGCGAGCAGGGCGACGGGGACGAACCGTCGGGCGCTCGGCGACCCGGCGGCGAGGCCCCAGACGATCGGCACCGCGAACCAGCCGATGTACTGCGGCGACCCGACCTTGTTCGTGGCGACGAGCGCGGCGACGAACAGCAGGGCGAGCACGGGGGCGAGTTCGGCACGTCGGGCACCGCGGTGTGCGGCCCATAGTGCCAGCAGCACCCCGGCGACGACCACGGCGGCCATCAGCGGTGTGGACACCGCCGCGGCGGCCCGGGTGCCGGCCCCGGACACCTCGAACGTCAGGATGTCCTGGTTGTAGAAGACCGCCGCGCCCGGGGCCCCGGCGGCCGCTGCCCACATGAAGGGTGTGGCGAGCGGCGACTCGATCTGCAGCGCCCGGCCGGTCTGCTCGCCGACGAAGGACAGCAGGTACGGCGCACCGCCCCACAGCACGTCGACGAGCACGATGAGCGCGCTGAGCACGAGCGCCCCCGCGAGCACGCCGCGTCGCTGCCCCCGCCGCAACAACAGCACCGCCACGAGTGCTGCGGGCCACACCTTCGTCCAGGCGCCGGCGGTGAACAGCGCCGAGGCGACCGCGGGCCGCGACGCGACGAACGCCACCCCGACGAGCGCGAGCACCGTGGCGACGGTGTCGATCCGACCGAGCGCGATCGGGCCGAGTGCCAGCAGGAACAGCAGCCACCACCAGACGACCCGCACGCCGCGCACTCCGGAGCGACCGGACGACCCGACGCGCGCCCGGAACCGCCACAGGAACGCGCAGGCCACGGCGTCGAGCAGGACCATGAGCAGCAGCCACCCGGTGCCGATCGACGCCACGCCGCCGAGCGCCGCGGCCGCCATCGGCACGATCGCCAGGATCGGGTAGACCCACTCCCCGTCGATGCCCACCCAGAACCCCGCGGACCGGCCGGTCTCGATCCAGCGGCTGTAGGTGATCGTCACGTCGCCCAGCGGCAGGTTCGTCGACACCGTCGTGAGCCACCACAGGAACGCGTGCACCGCGGCGAACGCCAGCACGAACCCGACGCGTTCGATCCACCGGTCCGCCGTCCTCTGCACCGGACGAGCGTAGCGGCCGCACGCACGGCTCCCCCGGGAAGTCCCAGCCTCCCCGCAACATGACGTGTCACCGTTCTGCTCGTGACCACCGAAACCCCGCGCAGGCACCGCAAGGCCGTCATCTGGATCTCCGTCGTCGTCGCCGTCGTCGTGCTGGCGGTCGTCGCCGTCGTCGTGGCGACGAACGTCTACTCGAGCAGTGAGAACGCGAAGGCATCGGCCGCACCCTCGGTGGCCGCCACCCGCGAGGCGTCGACGATCGAGACCGACGACCTCTCCGGCACGTGGACCGTCGGCGGCGACTCCGAGGCCGGGTACCGCGTGCACGAGGTCCTCAACGGCTCCGACGTCACCGTCACCGGCCGCACCGACAGCGTCTCGGGCACCGCCACCGTCGACGGCACGAGCATCACCGCGGCGACGATCACCGTGCAGGTCGCCGACATCACCACCGACTCCGAACAGCGCGACGCCTACTTCCGCGACTCCGCGATGGACGCGGCCGCCTTCCCCGAGGCCACGTTCGAGCTCACCGAGCCGATCGCCGACGCGGTCCCGAGCGGATCCGACACGACGACCGTCTCGGCCCCGGGCAAGCTCACCCTGCACGGCGTCACGAAGGACGTCACCGCGGAGCTGCAGGTCGGCCTGAGCGGCGACGGCGTCGACGTCTCCGGCTCGGTCCCGGTCACGTTCTCCGACTACGGTGTGCAGGCCCCGAACCTCGGGTTCGTCAAGGTCGACGACGCCGGCTCCGTGGAGTTCCTGGTGCACGCGACCCCCGCGAGCTGACGTCCGCAACGCGTGTTGCGCCCGTCACGTGACCGCCGACGGCCTGGAGGCGCGGTGCCAGCTGGCACCGCGCCTCCCGTCCGCCGTGTCCGGGGCGCACCCGCCATGTGATGCGTGCGCATGTTGCGACCTTCCACCTGTCGAACCCGAGGTGCCCCGTCGCTGGATGCGCACGTACCCATTGCGTGCGCATCCTCCGACAGGACACGCGTCGATCACCTCGTGGATCGTCGGAAGGTGCACGCGCACCGACCGCTACCCGCGCGCGTCCCCGTCCACGACCAGGTCTCGCACGACTCCCGGCAGCTCGGCGATGAGCGTCGTCATGGGGAACGGCCCACCGCCGGACGCACGACGCGCCGCGATCCCGTGCACGACCGCGGCCGACGCGGCCAGGTGCGCGAGGTCCGACGGCGTGAGCGAGGAGTCCGCGGCCTCGGCGGCCCCCTGCCGGGCGGCGACGAGGGCGCCGAGCACCCCGCCGAGCACGTCCCCGGCGCCGGCGGCGGCGAGCCACGGTGTCGCCGAGGACGCCACGAGCCGCACCGAGCCGTCCGGGGTGACCACGTGCGTGCGCTCACCCTTGAGCAGCACGACGCTGCCGGTCTGCTCGGCGGCACGGAGCGCTGCGGCGGCCGGGTCCCGCTCGATCCCGTCCCGGTCCACGCCCAGCACCGAGGCGAGCTCGCCCGCGTGCGGCGTGAGCACGGCGAGCGGCCCGAGGTCGACGAGCGGGATCGCGCCGGCGTCGACCACGACGGGGACACCGTCGTCGGATGCGTGCTCGAAGCCGGACGCCGTCGTCTCGTCGAGCTCGTCGAGGGACCCGGCCGAGATCCCAGACCCGACCAGCCAGGCCTGCACGCGGCCGAGGCCGGAAACGACCTCGGGGCGGCGGGTGAGCACGTGGTCGGTGGCCCGATCCGGCCCGACGTAGCGGACCATGCCGACACCGGTGTGCACGGCGGCGTCGACCCCCATCACCGCGGCACCGGGGTACTGGTCGGAGCCGGTCGCGATGCCGAGCACCCCGCGGCGGTACTTGGTGGACTCCCCCGTCGGCGCGGTCACCCACGCGGCGGCATCGGACGGTCGGACGGGCACGAAGTCGTTCACCGGCCCCACGTTACGGTGGAGCGCATGAGCCTGTTCCTGCGTGATCGTGTGGTGGTCTTCGACTACGGCGAGGTGATCAGCCGGACGCCGCACGCCTCGCGGGAGGCCCTGGTCGACGCCACGGGTGTCCCGGCCGACGAGCTCTTCCCGGTCTACCAGGAGCTCCGGCACGACCTGGACCGCGGTGACCTGTCCGTCGTGGCGTACTGGCGCGCGATCGCCGAACGGACCGGACGCACCTGGAGCGTCTCCGACATCCACCGGTTCTGGGCGATCGACTTCACCGGGTGGTTCGAGGTCGAGCCGGAGACGCTCGCGATCGTCGAGGAGCTGCACGACGCCGGCACCCGCGTGGCGCTGCTGTCGAACGCCGGCTTCGACTTCGGCGACCCGTACCGTCGGTCCCCGATGGGGTCGCTGTTCGAGACCGTCGTGGTGAGCGCCGAGGAACACGTCCTCAAGCCCGACGCATCCATCTACCGCGACACCTGTGCGCGTCTGGGAATCGAGCCGGGTCAGATGGTGTTCGTGGACAACAGGGCCGAGAACGCCGCCGGTGCAGAAGCGATCGGGGCGGTCGGCCACCACTACACGTCGCCGGCGTCACTGCGGTCGTTCCTGACGGGACTGGCCGAGGCACCGGCCCCCGTCCTCTGAGGAGCCCGCGTGACGCACGCCCTGTTCGACCCGATCACCGTCCGTGACCTGACCGTCCGCAACCGCATCTGGGTCTCCCCGATGTGCCAGTACTCGGTCGACCAGCAGGACGGCGTCCCGACCCCGTGGCACCTCGTGCACCTGGGCGGGTTCGCCAAGGGCGGCGCCGGCGCGGTCGTGGTCGAGGCGACGGGCGTCGTCCCCGAGGGTCGGATCACCCCGCAGGACCTGGGGCTGTGGAACGACCAGCAGCGCGACGCGTTCGTGCCGATCGTCGACTTCCTGCACCAGCAGGGCGCCGCCGCGGGCATCCAGCTCGCACACGCCGGTCGGAAGGCCTCGACGTACCGCCCCTGGGAGACCACGCACGGCACCGTCCCCGCCGACCAGGGCGGCTGGAGCACCGTCGCGCCGTCGGCCGTGGCCTTCGACGGCTACGACGTGCCGCGCGAGCTCGCCGTCGAGGACGTCCGCGTGATGGCGCTCGCCTTCGCCCAGGCCGCCCGGCGTGCGGTCGAAGCCGGCTTCGACCTGGTCGAGGTCCACGCCGCGCACGGGTACCTGCTGCACCAGTTCCTGTCCCCGCTGAGCAACCAGCGCACCGACCAGTACGGCGGGTCGCTCGAGAACCGCGCACGGGCGCTGCTCGAGGTCGTCGACGCGGTCCGCGCCGAGGTCGGCGAGGGCTTCCCCGTCGTCGTCCGGTTCTCGGCCACCGACTGGGTCGAGGGCGGCCTCACGCTCGAGGAGACCACGACCGTCGCGCGCTGGGCGGCCGAGCACGGCGCCGACATGGCCGACGTCTCGACCGGCGGCAACGTCGCGAGCGCACCGATCCCGGTCGGCCCCGGCTACCAGGTGCCGCACGCCGCCGCGGTCAGGCGGGACGCCGGCATCGGCACGATCGCGGTGGGCATGATCTCGAACGCCTTCCAGGCCGAGCAGATCGTCGCGACCGGACAGGCCGACGTCGTGATGATCGGACGCGAGATGCTCCGCGACCCGTCGTTCGCGCTGCGTGCCGCCGTCGAGCTCGGGGTCTCGGTCGACTACGAGCCGCAGCAGTACCACCGCGCCCGCGTCACCGGGTGACCACGCCGTCGTTCTCGACCGATTCCCGGGGAGCCGCCCCCGCAGGGAGTACGATCGACAGCACTGTGGACGATCCCCCGAATAGTTCTTCGCCTCACTCATCCGCCGCTCACTCGGTGAGCAGCACACCCCTGTGCGCGAACGGGGGTGAATCATGAGTCCGATCGACATCGTCATGCTGATCGGCGGCATCCTGCTGACGCTCGGCACGGGTGTGTTCGTCGCGTCCGAGTTCGCCCTGGTCAACCTCGACCGGGCGGACGTCGAGGCCCGTCGCGACCGCGGTGAGGCCGGGCTCGCACCGGTCATCGGTGCGTTGAAGGTCACCTCGACGCACCTGTCGAGCGCGCAGCTCGGCATCACCCTGACGACGCTCCTCACCGGCTACCTGCTCGAACCGTCGATCGCGACGCTGCTCGAGGCGCCGTTCCTGGCGATGCAGCTGCCCGAGAGCATCGTCGAGACGGTCGGCTCGATCGTGGCGCTCGTCATCGCGACCCTGCTGTCGATGATCCTCGGCGAGCTCGTGCCGAAGAACTTCGCCCTCGCGCTGCCGCTGCAGACCGCCAAGCTGGTCGTGCCGCTGCAGATCGCGTTCACGACGGTCTTCAAGCCGGCCGTCGCGCTGCTGAACGGCACGGCGAACGCGGTGCTCCGGTCGATGGGCATCGAACCCCAGGAGGAACTCTCGGGTGCCCGCAGCGCCGAGGAGCTCACCTCGCTGCTGCGCCGCTCGGCGTCCGAGGGGTCGCTCGAACAGGACACCGCGACGCTGCTCGAGCGCACCATCTCGTTCTCCGAGCTGAGCGCCAGTGACGTGATGACCCCGCGCCCGCGGCTGTCCACGATCCGGGTGTCCGAGTCCGCCGAGGACGTCATCGCCCTCGCCCGGAAGACCGGCTTCAGCCGCTTCCCCGTCATCGAGGAGGACGCGGACGACGTCGTCGGCATCGTGCACGTCAAGCAGGCCGTCGCCGTCCCGCGCGAGAAGCGTCCGGAGGTCCCCGTCGGGGCCCTGATGACCGACGCGGAACGCGTGCCCGAGACCATGCCGGGCGACACCCTGCTCGCCGAGGTCCGTGGCCGCGGCTACCAGATGGTCATCGTGGTGGACGAGTACGGCGGCACCGCCGGGGTCGTCACCCTCGAAGACCTCATCGAGGAGATCGTCGGCGAGGTCTCCGACGAGCACGACCGTGCGCGCATCGACGTCGTGCGCTCCCGCGACTGGCTGACCTTCCCCGGACTGCTGCGCCCCGACGAGCTCGAGGACCGCGCCGGCGTGACGGTGCCCGAGGACGGCCCGTACGAGACCGTCGGCGGGTTCGTCATGTCGACGCTCGGCCGTCTGCCCGTCGTCGGCGACGAGGTCCCACTCGACGGCGGCGTGTTCCGCGTCGAGCGTCTGGACGGCAGGCGGATCGACCGCATCCGCTGGACCCCCACGCCACCGTCCGACGACACCGGGGCGACGGCGATCATCATCCCGTCCACCCGCAGCACCCCCAAGACCACGCCGGCGAAGGCCACGACGAAGGGCGGCACCCGATGAGCTCCGATTGGTGGGGGATCTTCTGGCTCGTCGTGCTGCTGATGGGCAACGCGTACTTCGTCGCCGCCGAGTTCGCCGTCATCTCTGCACGTCGGTCGCAGATCGAACCCCGCGCAGAGGCCGGCTCCAAGGCCGCGCAGATGACGCTGTGGGCGATGGAGCACGCCACCCGCATGCTCGCGACCACCCAGCTCGGCATCACCGTGTGCTCGCTGCTCATCCTGAACGTCTCCGAGCCGGCGATCCACCACCTGCTCGAGGTCCCGCTGCACCTGACCGGCTGGAGCGCCGAGGTGATCGGCACCGTGGCCTTCGTGTTCACGCTGCTGCTCGTGTCGTTCCTGCACGTGGTGTTCGGCGAGATGGTGCCGAAGAACATCTCGTTCTCGATGCCGGACCGCGCGGCCCTGCTGCTCGTGCCGACGCTCTGGTACATCGGCCACGGCCTGCACTGGGTGATCGTCGGCCTGAACGAGGTCGCGAACGCCGTGCTGCGCCTGTTCCGCGTCGAGCCGAAGGACGAAGCGGTGAGCGCGTTCACCGTGGAGGAGGTGCAGACCATCGTCGAGCAGTCCCGCCGTGAGGGCACCCTGACCGACGACGGCAAGCTCGCCCTGGCGTTCGAGTTCACCGAGAAGAAGGTCCGTGACGTCGCGGTGCCGATGGCCGAGCTCGTCACCCTGCCCGAGGACGCCACCCCCGGCGACGTCGAGCACGCGGTGGCACAGCGCGGGTTCTCGCGCTACGTGCTCGTCGGCGAGGACGGCTCCCCCACGGGCTACGTGCACGTGAAGGACGTCATCGACCTGCGCCCGGACGAGTTCGACGACCCGGTGCCGCCGAAGCGCATCCGCCAGCTCATCTCGCTCTACACCGAGATGGACCTGGAGGACGCGCTCGCGACCATGCGGGCCGCGGGTCGCCACGTCGCGCGGGCGTTCGACGCCGACGGCCAGACGATCGGCGTGCTGTTCCTCGAGGACATCCTCGAAGAACTGGTCGGCGAGGTCGAGGACGCGACCCGACGCCGGTAGACGCGACCGAACGACGGACGGGAGGCGCGGTGCCAGCTGGCACCGCGCCTCCCGTCCGTCGGTGGTCGCGACCAGGGCGACGCGCGCCCCGTCCGCGCTACCAGCTGACGGGCAGGGGCTTGCCTTCTTCGTACCCGGCGGCGGACTGGATGCCGACCAGGGCGCGCTCGGAGAACTCGGCGAGCGAGGACGCGCCGGCGTAGGTGGCCGAGCTGCGGACACCCGTGGTGATCATGTCGAGCAGGTCCTCGACGCTCGGGCGCTCGGGGTCCAGGTAGATCGTCGACGACGAGATGCCCTCGGCGAAGAGCTCCTTGCGGGCCCGCTCGTAGGGGTCGAGCCGCTCGAAGCGTTCCCGGACGGCCTTGGCCGACGCCATGCCCCAGCTCTCCTTGTAGGCCTTGCCGGCGGCGTCGCGGCGGAGCACGCCGGGCGCCTCCAGCGTGCCGGCGAACCACGAGCCGATCATGACAGCCGAGGCACCGGCGGCCAGGGCGAGCGCGACGTCGCGCGGGTACCGCACACCACCGTCCGCCCAGACGTGGGCGCCGAGCGAGCGCGCGGCCGCAGCGGTCTCGAGCACGGCGGAGAACTGCGGACGGCCGACCGCGGTCATCATGCGGGTGGTGCACATCGCGCCCGGACCAACACCGACCTTGATGATGTCCGCGCCCGCGGCCACCAGGTGGGCGACGGCGTCGGCGGTGACGACGTTGCCGGCGACCAGCGGGATGCCGAGGTCGAGCGCGGCGACGGTGCGGAGCGCGCGGAGCATGCCCTCCTGGTGACCGTGCGCGGTGTCGAGGACCAGGACGTCGACGCCGGCGGCAGCGAGGGCCTTCGCCTTGGCGGCGACGTCACCGTTGATGCCCAGCGCGGCGGCGACGCGGAGCCGGCCGGAGGCGTCGACGGCGGGCGTGTAGATGTCGGAGCGGATGGCGCTCGTGCGGCTCGTGGTGCCGACCACCCGGCCGTGGCGGACCACCGGCGCGAAGTCGACCTCGGCGGCACTGAGCACGTCGTACACGTGCCGGGGCGTGCCGGCGTCGTCGGCGTCGATGGCGGTCGAGGCACCGTGCAGCAGGTCGCCGAGCGTGGCGTCCGGTCCGGCGTCGCCGAGCCGACTCGCCGGGACGCACCCGAGGTACTCGCCGTCGGCGTCGCGGACGACCACACCGCGGCCGGCGACCGGGAGCAGCTGCTCGAGGGCCTCGGCGACGGTGGTGTCCGCTCCCATGTCGTAGGCGGTGTCGAAGTCGACCGGCTGGTCCTTCACCCAGCGGATCGCGGCGGCGAGGTCCTGCAGGTGCATGTCCTGCGGCAGGACGCCCAGGCCGCCCCGTCGGGCCAGCGTGGCGGCGAGCCGGGGGCCGGTCACGGAGTTCATGTTGGCGCTGACGATCGGGATCGTCGCACCGCTGCCGTCGTTCGCGGCGAGGTCCACGTCGAAGCGACTCGTCACGCCCGAACGGCTCGGGACGAGGAAGACGTCGGAGTAGGTCAGGTCGTGGGTCGGCCGCGTCTCGTAGAACCTCATGCATCCCACTGTACGGCGCTCGTCCGTGCCCCCGCCGCGCGCCGACTCGCGCCACGCTGGCACGGAACGGTCGGGAGCGAACGGCTAGGCTGGGCACCTGTGCGGCGCAGGGTTGCTCCGCACGACACACACGAGCATCTATCGACGGAGAGTGGGCGATCGGCTGTGTCGAGCCATCTGACCGGAACGGACGAGACCGCGGGCGAATTCGGGGCGAACGAGTGGCTCGTCGACGAGCTGTACGAGCAGTTCGTCGCGGACAAGGAATCGGTCGACAAGTCCTGGTGGCCGGTCCTCGAGAGCTACCACCGCACGCAGGGCGGTGACGCGCCGGCAGCGGCAGCGGGCTCCGGATCCCCCGCCGGGACGACCGGCACCGACGCACCGGCCCCGGCCTCGGCACCGGCACCCGCGCAGCAGGGTCAGGCTCCTGCGCAGGGCGGTCCGATCCAGGCGAAGACCACGTCGCGCCAGCCGGCACCGCAGCCGATCCCGGCCGAGGCGAACGACGCCGCCGACGACCACGAGGAGACCCACGAGGACGTGGCGACCCCGCTCCGTGGGATGGCGAAGACCCTGGCGTCGAACATGGACGCCTCGCTGTCCGTGCCCGTCGCGACCAGCGTCCGCACGATCCCGGCGAAGCTGATGATCGACAACCGGATCGTCATCAACAATCACCTGCGCCGAGCGCGCGGCGGCAAGATCTCGTTCACGCACCTGATCGGCTGGGCGATGGTGCAGGCGCTCAAGGAGTTCCCGAGCCAGAACGTCTTCTACGAGGAGCGCGACGGCAAGCCGTTCCTGGTCACCCCCGCGCACGTGAACCTCGGCATCGCGATCGACGTGCCCAAGAAGGACGGCACTCGCTCGCTGCTGGTGCCGAGCATCAAGCGCGCCGAGACCCTGACCTTCGGGCAGTTCCTGTCGGCCTACGAGGACCTCGTCAAGCGGGCCCGCGACAACAAGCTCACGCCGGCCGACTTCCAGGGCACAACGATCTCGCTCACCAATCCGGGCGGCATCGGCACCGTGCACTCGGTCCCCCGCCTGACGAAGGGGCAGGGCTCGATCATCGGCGCAGGCGCCCTGGAGTACCCGGCGCAGTTCCAGGGCTCGGCGGCGAAGACCCTGGTCGAGCTCGGCATCGGCAAGACCATCACGCTGACGAGCACCTACGACCACCGCGTCATCCAGGGTGCGGGCTCGGGCGAGTACCTCAAGCACGTGCACGAGCGCCTGATCGGCGAGCACGGCTTCTACGACGGCATCTTCGCCGCGCTCCGGATCCCGTACAAGCCGATCCAGTGGGCGAACGACATCAACGTCGACCTGGCACACCGGGTGAACAAGACCTCCCGCGTGCAGGAGCTCATCAACAGCTTCCGCGTGCGCGGGCACCTGATGGCGGACATCGACCCGCTCGAGTACCGCCAGCGCACCCACCCCGACCTCGAGATCGAGAACCACGGGCTGACCTTCTGGGACCTCGACCGCGAGTTCGTCACGGGCGGCCTCGCCGGCACCACCACCGCGCCGCTGCGGGACGTCCTCGGGATCCTCCGCGACGCCTACTGCCGCACGGTGGGCATCGAGTACATGCACATCCAGGACCCGGAGCAGCGGCGCTGGGTGCAGGAGCACATCGAGGTCCCCTACTCGAAGCCCTCCAAGGAGGAGCAGCTGCGGGTCCTCGGCAAGCTCAACGAGGCCGAGGCGTTCGAGACCTTCCTGCAGACGAAGTACGTCGGACAGAAGCGCTTCTCGCTCGAGGGCGGGGAGTCGACGATCGCGTTCCTCGACACCCTGATCCAGCACGCCGCCGGTGCCGGGCTCGCCGAGGTCGCGATCGGCATGGCCCACCGCGGCCGGCTCAACGTCCTGACGAACATCGCGGGCAAGACCTACGGCCAGATCTTCCGCGAGTTCGAGGGCTCGTCGCTCCCCGGCACCGTGTCCGGCCAGGGCTCGGGCGACGTGAAGTACCACGTCGGCACCGAGGGCGTGTTCCGCACGTCCGACGGGTCGAGCATCCCGGTGACGATCGCCGCGAACCCCTCGCACCTCGAGGCCGTCGACGGCGTGCTCGAGGGCATCGTCCGCGCCAAGCAGGACCGCGAGGCGCCGGGCAGCTTCGGCGTGCTCCCCGTGCTCGTGCACGGCGACGCGGCCATGGCCGGCCAGGGCGTGGTCGTCGAGACGCTGCAGATGTCGCAGCTGCGCGGCTACCGCACCGGCGGCACGGTGCACCTGGTGATCAACAACCAGGTCGGCTTCACCACCCCGCCCGAGTCGGCGCGCAGCTCGGTGTACTCCACCGACGTCGCGAAGACGATCCAGGCGCCGATCTTCCACGTGAACGGCGACGACCCCGAGGCCGTCGCCCGGGTGGCGGAGCTGGCCTTCGCCTACCGCGAGCAGTTCCACCGCGACGTCGTGATCGACCTCATCTGCTACCGCCGCCGCGGCCACAACGAGGGCGACGACCCCTCGATGACGCAGCCGCTCATGTACAACCTCATCGAGGCGAAGCGCTCCGTCCGCACCCTGTACACCGAGGCCCTCGTCGGCCGCGGCGACATCACGCAGGAGGAGTACGACGAGGCGCACCGCGACTTCCAGGACCGCCTGGAACGCGCCTTCGCCGAGACGCACGAGGCCCAGACCGGCACCATCCCGGTGATCGAGGTCGACGACGACGGCGCGGTGCAGGGGCTCGAACGCCCGGCTGCGCAGCGCGACGACTCCGAGAACGAGGTGCACGAGACCGCGGTGTCCGACGACCTCGTCCGGGCCATCGGCGACGCGCACAGCAACCCGCCCGCCGGCTTCTCGATCCACCCCAAGCTGCAGCAGCTGCTGACCAAGCGCACCGAGATGACCCGCAGCGGCGGCATCGACTGGGCCATGGCCGAGCTCATGGCCATCGGATCGCTGCTGGTCGAGGGCAAGCCGGTCCGCCTGGCGGGACAGGACGCCCGCCGCGGCACCTTCGTGCAGCGCCAGTCGGTGTTCCACGACCGGGTCAACGGCCAGGAGTGGCTGCCGCTGTCGAACCTCACCGAGGACCAGGCCCGGTTCTACGTCTACGACTCGCTGCTGAGCGAGTACGCGGCGATGGCGTTCGAGTACGGGTACTCGGTGGAACGCCCCGAGGCGCTCGTGCTCTGGGAGGCCCAGTTCGGCGACTTCGCGAACGGCGCCCAGATCGTCATCGACGAGTTCATCTCGTCCGCCGAGCAGAAGTGGGGGCAGCGCTCGGGTCTCGTCCTGCTGCTGCCGCACGGCTACGAGGGCCAGGGGCCGGACCACTCGTCGGCACGCATCGAGCGCTACCTGCAGCTGTGCGCCGAGGACAACATGATCGTCGCGCGGCCGTCGACCCCGGCGTCGTACTTCCACCTGCTGCGCCGGCAGGCCTGGGCCAAGCCGCAGAAGCCGCTCGTGGTGTTCTCGCCGAAGGCCATGCTCCGGCTGCGCCAGGCGACGAGCTCGGTCGACGCGTTCACGAGCGGCACCTTCGACGAGGTCCTCGACGACGACCGCATCACCGACAAGGGTGCCGTGCGTCGCGTCGTGCTGCACTCCGGCAAGGTGCACCACGACCTGCGCGCCGAGGTCGACAAGCGGGGCGCCACCGACGTCGCGCTCGTCCGCCTGGAGCAGCTCGCGCCGCTCCCCCTCGAGCGCATCCTCGAGGTGCTGTCGGGATACCCCGACGCCGACGTCGTGTGGGCGCAGGAAGAGCCTGAGAACCAGGGCGCCTGGCCGTTCGTCTGCATGAACCTGACGCCGCACCTGGACGGTCGCACCCTGTCGGTGGCCGCCCGCTCGGCGAGTGCCGCCCCGGCCACGGGTTCCTCGAAGCGCTCCGCGCAGGAGGCCGCCGAGGTCATCAGCACCGCATTGAGCGTGTCGGCCTAGCTGATGAGGAAGCGCCCCGTCCGGGAGTCCGCAGGGACTCCCGGACGGGGCGCTCCGTCGTTCGCGAGAGGCTGCCGGCGCTACGCGATCTTGGTGTACCGCACCCCGGCGTCGTGGTACCCGCGCTTCTGGTAGAACCGGTGCGCGCTGTCCGTCGCGGCCGCACTCACGGCGCTCAGGCGACGCGCGCCCTGCTCGACGGCCCACGCTTCGAACGTGTCGATGAGCGCCGAACCGGTGCCGAGCCTCCTGGCCGTCTCGTCCACGACCAGCAGCAGGAGCTGCGCCGTCGGCTCGTCGCTCGCGTAGGCCCAGGTGACCTGCGCGCCCCCGACGGCGACCACGCGGCCGTCGTCGCCGCGGACCACCCAGGTGCGGTGCCCGGCCTCGGGCGTCAGGCGCTCGAGTCGGGCGCGCATCGACGGTTCGTCGACGGCGTGACCGAGCAGGCGGACGAGGGCGGCGACGTCGGCGACGTCCGTGTCGGACCAAGCGGTGATCGACTCGGCGGAGAGGGTCATGCTCGCGACCCTACCGGGCACCCGGGACGTGTTGCGACGGGGTTTCGTCGCAACTGATATTCATATATGCTGCTGGCATATCACCCGCCGGGTGAACCGACCGACAGGACAGCCATGCACATCACCTCTCGCCACGGCCGCACCGCAGCCTGGATCGCGCTCCCGCTCGCCGTCGTCGCCAGCGGCGCACTCATCGCCACCGCGTCGTACGCCGCGTTCTCGAGCAGCACCGACAACGCCGGCAACAGCTGGCGCACCGGGGCCGTCGCCCTGACCGACGACGACCAGGGCGTCGCGATGTTCGACGTCGACGACCTGGTCCCCGGGGCCTCCGGCACGAACTGCATCACCGTCACCGCCGAGACCACCAACGCCTCGACGGTCAAGTTCTTCGTCGACGAGCAGACCGACACCGACGCGCTCGGGACGCACCTCGACGTGCAGGTGGAGCGCGGGTCCCTCGGCACCGCCGGCGACTGCGGCACCTTCACCTCGGCGGCCAGCGTCCACGACGGCAGCCTCGCCGACCTCGCGGCGCACGACTCGTTCGGCACCGGGCTCGACTCCTGGAAGCCCGCCACCGGGACCGCGACCGCCACGTACCGGATCAGCTACACCCTGTCGGAGGACGCCCCGAACACCGTGCAGTCGTCCGAGGCCGGCACGACGTTCGTCTGGGAAGCGCAGACCGACTGATCCTCCCGACCCCGACCGACCACGACCGCGAGGAGCAGCCCGTGTCGACCACCGTCACCCGACGACCCGTCCGCTGCGTCGGAGAGCTGCCCCGGCTGCTCCTCGCGGTCGTGGCGCGCACCGCGCTCTGGACGGTGCTCCTGCTCGCCGTCTGGGCCGCGCTGCCGGCGGCACTCGGCTGGCACCTCACGACCGTGGTGTCGGACTCGATGGCCCCGGGCATCCGCACCGGTGACGTCGTCGCCGCGGTGCCCACCGACGGGGACGCGGTCGAGACCGGGCGCGTCCTGCTGGTCGACGACCCGGACCACGACGACCGGCTGCGGCTGCACCGCCTGGCGCGGATCGAGCAGGACGGCGGCCTCCGGCTCCGTGGCGACGCGAACCCGAGCGCGGACCGGACCACGGTGGCACCGGACGCCGTCCTCGGTGTCGGGGTCCTCCGCTTCCCCGTCGTCGGGCTCCCCGGGGTCTGGATCCGCACCGGCGACTGGGCCGCACTCGTCTCGGTCTGCCTGGGCGTCGGCGCGGCGGTGTTGCTGAGCCGCCTCGACCGGGACCTCCGCGCCGGTCGACCCTGCCCCACCTGTGGTGTCCCGCGCTGGGAGCCGGGAGCGCCGCCGATCGGCGTGGACGTCACGGCCGCACCGCGCGCGGCGCTGCCCGCCCTCGCAGCGGTGGTGCTCATCGCGCTGGTGGGCAGCACCACCGGCGCCACGTTCAGTGGCACAACCGCATCCGGAGCGTCCTTCGGAGCGTCGCTGTTCCCGTGCTTCCACGGGCCCACGAACGGCGCCGTGCTCGCGTGGGACTTCTCCGAGAAGGCCGGCGACGTCGTCGTCGACCGCTCCGGGCACGGGCGGGACGCAGTGCTCCGGCCGAGCGTCGTGCGGGTCGACGGGTCGTGCGGCGCGAACCCCTTCGCGGACTTCCGATCGGGTTCCGCCGACACGGGGGTCGTCCACACCCGCACGGCGCAGGCGGCACCGGAGACGTTCGCCCTGGAACTGTGGTTCAAGACCGCCACGCAGGGACGACTGCTCGGGTTCAGCCAGCGGAGCACAGGTCCGTCCGGGGCGTACGACCGCAACTTCTACGTCGGGCCGGACGGACGCCTGGCGTTCGGCGTCTGGGACGGATCGGTCGCCAAGGTCACGCAGAGCGCCGCACGGGTGGACGACGGGACGTGGCACCACGCGGTCGGGCAGTTCACCAGTGGTCGTCTGGAGCTGTGGCTCGACGGCACGCGTGTCGCCGCACGGACGGACGCGGCTTCCGCTGCCGCCTACAGCGGGTACTGGCGAGCCGGTTCGGGCGTCGTCGACCCGACGTGGCCGAACGCCCCGACGAGCACCGTCTTCACCGGCTCGATGGACACGGTCCGTGTCCACGACCAACTGCTCACAGCATCGACGATCCGCGAGCACCACACAGTCGGCCGCTGACGCCGCCGACACGACGCACTGACGGCGCTGACCGTCAGTGCGTCGCCTGCTCCACCCGGATGCGGGCGAGGATCTCGGAGCGCAGGTGCTCGGGCGCGGTCTCCTTGCAGGCGCGCTTGACGGTCTCCATGAGCACCACCCCGACCCGGTGTTCGGTCTGGCAGTCCACGCAGTCGTCCATGTGCTCCCGGATGTCCGCGGCGTCCTCACCGCGGAGCTCGTCGTGCAGGAACTCCTCGAGCTCGGCCTTCGCCTTCGAGCAGTCGCAGCCGCTCATCGTGCGTCCTTCCGTCCGGTGCGGCCCGAGGCCGCGCTTGTCGTCGTCGTCTCCGCCGCGCCCCGTCCCCTGCCACGCATCGTCGCCGTCGACGCTGCGTCCGGGACGATGCCGGTCTCACGGGCGTGGTCCGCCAACAGCCCTCGCAGGAGCCGGCGGCCACGGTGGAGGCGGCTCATGACCGTCCCCACGGGGGTCTTCATGATGTCGGCGATCTCCTGGTACGAGAAGCCTTCGACATCGGCGAAGTAGACGGCCATCCGGAAGTCCTCCGGGATGGCCTGCAGGGCGTCCTTCACGGCGGAGGACGGCAGGTGGTCGATCGCGTCGGCCTCGGCGGACCGCGCGGAGATCGACTGCGTGACGCTCTCCGCGCCGCCGAGCTGCCAGTCCTCGAGCTCGTCGATGGTGCCCTGGTACGGGTTCCGCTGGTTCTTGCGGTACGTGTTGATGAACGTGTTCGTCAGGATCCGGTACAGCCAGGCCTTCAGGTTCGTGCCCTGCTTGAACTGCCGGAACGCGGCGAACGCCTTGACGAAGGTCTCCTGCACCAGGTCCGACGCGTCGGCCGGGTTGCGGGTCATCCGCATCGCGGCGCCGTAGAGCTGGTCCATGAACGGCAGGGCCTGGTCCTCGAACAGGGCCCGCAGCTCCCCCTCGGAGACGGTCTTCTCGTCCGCGGGCTCCGGCTCGGCCTCGGCGTCGAGCGCGGCGGCCTCGTCGGACACCGCGTCGAGCTGCACCTCGGTCTCCTCGACCAGGTCGTGCGGTACTGCCTGCGGTTCGTCGGTCGTCATCGTCGGCAAGTCTAGGCCGAGCACGCCGAGCGTCGTCGGCGCGGCGGGCAGCACGGTCGCCGTGCCGGTCCGCTCCCGCGCGAGTGTTGCTGTCGCCACTGATCCTCCCGGTGCGTTCAGTACCCTGGTGAACCGATGGCAGACACGACGCATTCCCCGCACGGGACACCGGCCCCGAACGAGCCCTGGACCGCCCCGCTCGCGCACGGTCCGCTGCGCGGTGACGTGGCCCTGCCCGGCTCGAAGTCGCTCACGAACCGGGAGCTCGTGCTCGCCGCGCTCGCCGACGGCCCGTCGGTGATCCGGCTGCCGTTGCACTCCCGCGACTCCGCGCTCATGATCGCGGGACTCCGGCAGCTCGGCGTCGGGATCGAGGAGCTGCCCGGCACCAATCCCTACGGCCCGGACCTCCGGATCACGCCGGCCCCGATGCACGGCGACGTGCGGCTCGACTGCGGGCTCGCCGGCACCGTCATGCGGTTCCTCCCCCCGCTCGCCGCCCTCGCCGTCGGAGCCGTGACCGTCGACGGCGACCCCTACGCCCGCAAGCGCCCGATGCACGCCGTCGTGCAGGCGCTCGTCGACCTCGGCGTCCAGGTCACCGACGACGGCGGCGGCTCCATGCCCTTCGCGTTCACCGGCACGGGCTCCGTCCGCGGCGGCGCCCTGACGATCGACGCGTCGGCCTCGTCGCAGTTCGTGTCCGGACTGCTGCTGTCGGCACCGCGCTTCGACGAGGGCCTGCACCTGACCCACGTCGGCGAGCGCCTGCCGAGCATGCCGCACATCGAGATGACCGTCGCCGCGCTCCGCGCCCGCAGCGTTCGGGTCGACGAGCCGGCGGTCGGCGAGTGGGTCGTGCACCCCGGGCCGATCGCCGCGCGCGACGTCACCATCGAGCCGGACCTGTCGAACGCGGCGCCGTTCGCGGTGGCCGCGCTCGTCGCGGGCGGGACGGTGCGCATCCGCACCTGGCCGACCGAGACGACGCAGGTCGGCGCCGACCTCGAGACGCTCCTGCCCCTGTGGGGCGCGACCGTGGCCCGTGACGGTGACGACCTGGTCGTCGACGGCGGCGTCGGGGTCCGGGGTGGGGCCTCCCTGCCGGGGGTCGACCTGGACCTGAGCCGCGGCGGCGAACTCGCACCGGCGCTCGTCGCGCTCGCGGCGCTCGCCGCCGAGCCGAGCGAGATCACCGGGATCGGCCACCTGCGCGGGCACGAGACGGACCGTCTCGCCGCGCTCGCGGCGGACCTCAACCGGTCTGGAGGCACGGTGCACGAACGCGACGAGGGCCTGCGGATCGAGCCGGCCGCGCTCCACGGCAGCGCCTGGGCCGCGTACGACGACCACCGGATGGCGACGGCTGGCGCGATCGTGGGCCTGGTCGTCGACGGCGTCGCCGTCGACGACATCGGGTCGACAGCGAAGACCCTGCCGCAGTTCCCGGAGCTGTGGGCAGCGCTGGTGGCGACGTCGGCCCAGCAGGAGGGTGAGGTCCGACCGTGAGCTGGTGGGACGACGTCGACGGGGACGACTCCGACGCGGACGAGCCGTACGGCCAGTACGACGAGTCGAGCGTGCGGGTGCGCCCGAACCCGAAGGGCAACCGACCGCGCACGAAGACGCGGCCGACCTACGACGACGCCCCGGTGGGCTGGGTGACGAACGTCGACCGCGGGCGGTTCGGCGTGCTGGTCGACGACCGCGTCATCACCGCCACGAAGGCCCGCGAGCTCGGCAAGAAGTCCGTCGTCACGGGCGACCACGTGTCGCTCGTCGGCGACGTCTCCGGCGATCCCGGGTCCCTGGCCCGCATCGTGAAGGTCGCGGAGCGGACCACCCTGCTGCGCCGGAGCGCCGACGACTCCGACGAGGTCGAGCGCGTCATCGTGGCGAACGCCGACCAGATGCTCATCGTGGTGGCCGCCGCCGACCCCGAGCCCCGCACACGACTGATCGACCGGTACCTGGTGGCCGCGTTCGACGCCGGCCTCGACCCGATCCTGTGCATCACGAAGACCGACCTGGCCGACCCGACGCCGTTCCTGGCGCACTTCGCGTGCCTGGACCTGCGGATCGTGACGAGCAGGTCCGACGACGTGCCGTTCGACGCGCTGCACGAGCTGCTCGACGACGCGGTGACCGTGACCGTGGGGCACTCCGGCGTCGGCAAGTCCACGCTGGTGAACGCCATCACCGGCTCGAGCCGTGCCACCGGCGTCGTGAACGCGGTGACCGGTCGCGGGCGGCACACCTCGTCGTCGTCGATCGCGCTGCGCGTGCGGGACGGCGGTTGGATTATCGACACCCCGGGGGTTCGGTCGTTCGGCCTGGGGCACGTCGACCCCGCGAACGTGTTCCGGGCCTTCGCGTCGCACGCGGTGCCGGTGCTCCCCGCACGTGACGGGATCCCCCTGGCGCAGGCGCACGACTGGGAGATCGTCGACCGGGTGCAGGCCGGGGAGCTCGGGCCGACCGGCGTCGAGCGGCTCGACTCGTTCCGGGCGCTGCTGACCGGCATGGGCGCGTCCGACCCCGGTTCCGAGTAGCGCGCGCGGCCGC
>NZ_JAIXIG010000027.1 GCF_020297365.1 Curtobacterium oceanosedimentum | reverse complement strand
GTAGTGGTGGTGGTGGCGGCGGTGAGGGGGTGTGCGGTGCGGTGCGGCGGTTCAGCGGTCGACTCGGTCGTGCACGGCGTGGTCGCTGCCCGGAGGCGCCCCGCGGTGCAGGGCACCGGCGTCCGGCCGCTCCCAGTCACCCGCGACCGTGCAGGCGAGCGCTCCGGTGTCGGCGGCGCGGTCGAGCGCCTCGGCCGGGCTGGCCCCGGCGAGGGTCGCGGCGAGCCACCCCGCGACGAACGCGTCGCCGGCGCCGACCGGGTCGACCACGTGCACCGGGGTCGCCGGGCGGTGCAGGAGCACGCCGTCGATCGAGGCCACCGCGCCGCGCGACCCGAGCTTCACGATCGCTCGGCCGCCGGCGAGTGCCGCGAGCCCGTGCGCGAGTGCCTCGTCATCACCGTCGTGTTCGTCGCGCCCGAGCACGAGCCGGGCTTCGTCGTCGCCGGCGAACACCACGGCGGCACGGCTCGCCACCCGTCGGTAGTGGGTGCGGGCCGCGTCCGCGTCGATGAGCTTCGGGCGGTGGTTGACGTCGAACGACACCGGGACTCCCGCTGCCGTCGCGCGGTCGACCGCCGCGGCCACGGTCTCCCGCGCGGAGTCGGAGAGCGCGAGCGTGATGCCGGTCAGGTGCAGGAGCGCCGCCGACTCGACGATGCTGGCGGGCAGGTCGTCCGGTGTCAGTGCCGCGCCTGCCGACCCCCGGCGGTGGTAGGTCACGCGGGTGCGGCCGTCCTGCAGCCGCTCCTTCATCATGATCCCGGTCGACCGCTCCGGGTCGGGCACCGCGACGACGTCCACGCCCTCGCCGCCGATGTCGCCCGTCACCCGGTCGCCGGCCGGGTCGGTGCCGACACGTCCCAACCAGGTGGTGGGCACGCCGGCCCGGACGAGTCCGATCGCGACGTTGCTCTCCGCCCCACCCGTGTCGACCCGCATCTGTCGCAGGTCGGGCACGGCACCGACGTCCTGACCGGTCAGGAGCAGCATGGTCTCGCCGAAGGTGAACACCGAACCGGTCATCGGGCACCCCGGGCCAGGGCGAGCTGCGCCGACGAGGACCCGAGCGCCACCGAGATCTCGCGGGCCGTCCGGACGACCCCGTCGCCGAGTTCGCGGACCGCCGCTGCGGGGAAGCGCGAGGCGAGCCCCGAGATGCTCATCGCGCCGACGACCTGGTTCGCGTGGTCGAACACCGGCGCCGCGACGCAGCGGATGTCCGGTTCGTTCTCGCGGTCGTCGATGCCGTAGCCCCGACCGTGGGTGCGGTCGACCTCGGTCCGCCAGCGGTCGTCGTCGGTGATGGTGTGCTCGGTCACGGCCCGTGCCGGCTCCGCGAGCACGCGGCCGAGCAGCTCCGGCTCCCCGAACGCCACGATCGCCTTGCCCGAGGCGGTGTTGCGCATCGGCAGGCGGTTGCCGATCCTCGATCCCATCCGCACGGTGCCGCGGGTCTCGACCTTGTCGACGTACACGATGTCGGTGCCGTCGGGCACGACCAGGTGGCAGGTGAGGCCGGTCTGCTCGGCGGTCCGCCGCAGGAACGGCGCGGCGGCCGAGCGCAGGTCGATGCCCTCCAGGTAGCTCTGGCCGAGCAGCAGGGCTCCGAGCCCCAGCGTGAACCCGGCGTCCGGCGTGCGGCGCAGCAGGTCGTTCTCGAGCATCGGGGCCGTCAGCCGGAGCACGGTCGACTTCGCCGTGCCGAGCTCCGCGGCCAGTTCGGTCAGACTCACCGACGGTGCCCCCGTGCGGGTGCGCTCGGCGATGCAATCGAGCAAGCGGAGCGCCCGCCGCAGCGACAGCGCGGCGTTCCGCACCGGCGTCCCGCCGTCGAGGGGCTCGGCGGACCCGGGTACGGCACCCATCAGAACCACGTCGCGATCGTCCGGACCACGGTGTCGTCGTCGTCGAGCACGTGCACCTGCCGCCACTTGTCGAACACCGTGCAGGGGTGCGAGATCCCGAACACGACGACGTCGCCGGGCGTGAGGGTCGGTGCCCCGTCGCCGGACGCGAGGTAGCAGTGCTGGTCGTCGAGGCGGGTGACGGTGACCGCCCCGGGTGGTGGGAGGACCGGCGCGGCTGCAGCCGTGCCTCCCGGGCGGACCTGTCGGACCACCGGCAGTCCCTCGTCGAACGAGATGTCGCGCTTGCCGACGGCGACGAAGGCGAGCCCGGGTTCCGGGCAGCTGGTGACGCGCCCCCAGACCTCGATGGCGGCACGCAGCGAGCCCTCGGCCGGTTGCCGCCCGAAGGGTGTGCGTTCGGCGTAGAAGCCGTCGTCGTGGACCAGTGACGCACCGGAGCGCAGCAGCACGTCGAGGTCGTCCGGACGGGCGGTGACCGCGTCGACGACGGCGTCGAACCAGGCGCTGCCGCCCATGCTCAGCAGGGCGCGGGGGCCGGGGACCAAGGGGCGGACGGCGAGGGCGACGGCGAGCACACCGGCGACGTACGTGCGGGCGGCGTCGACGCCGGGGAGCCCGCCCTCGTAGCCGGACACGCCGCGGAGCACGAGCCCGGCGGCGTGCGTGCGCTCGGCCAGGTCGCGTGCCTCGGCGGGGGAGCGGACCCCGGTGCGGCCGCCGGGGAACCCGACCTCGACCAGGACGTGCAGTTCGCCGTCGACGGCCTCCTGCGCAGCGACACCGGCGGCGACGCCGGCCGTCGAGTCGACGCAGCAGAAGACGTCGGCCCCGTGGTCGACCGACCGGCGCGACGCCAGCCAGGCGAGCCCCGCGGGGTCGAGGACCTCGTTCGCGACCAGGATCCGGTGCACGCCGTGCTCCCACGCGACCATCGCCTGCTGCACGGAGGCGACCGTGACGCCCCAGGCGCCCGCGGCGATCTGGTCCGCGGCGAGCTCCGGCGCCATGTGCGTCTTCATGTGCGGCGCGAAGAGCAGGCCGTGTCGGTCGACGTAGGCCTGCATGACCGCGGTGTTGTGCGCGAGCGCTGAGGCACGCAGGGTCATCACGGGCAGGTGGGCGTCGTCGAGCACGTGGTGCGGCGTCGGAGCCGCCGGGGACCACGCGCCCTTGGCGGTCACCGTGGCGGGTGCGATCGGCATCGGTCCTCCTGGTCGTCGTGGTGCCCCAACGCTCCCGCTCCGACGGGTGGCGGGGCAACGGCTCCGTCGCGGTCATTCTGCAATGCAGAAGGACCGGCTGCCAGGGTGCGATGCCCCACGGGCATAGGCTCGTGCAGCGATGACGACGACGGCGACGACACCCAGACGGCGGACGGGCAGCACGGCGGTCGCCGTACTCGTCGCCGGGACCTTCTTCATGGAGCTGCTGGACGGCACGATCCTGGCGACCGCGGCCCCGGCGATGGGACGCGACCTCGGCGTCGACTCCGCCGCGGTCGGGGTCGCGATCACCGCGTACCTCGTCACCCTCGCGGTCTTCATCCCGGTGTCCGGCTGGCTGACCGACCGGATCGGCTCCCGCACGGTCTTCGCCGGCGCGATCGCCCTGTTCACCGTCGCGTCCGCCCTGTGCGCGATGTCGACCGGCCTGGTCGAGCTGACGCTGTGGCGAATCCTGCAGGGGCTCGGTGGAGCGCTCATGGTGCCCGTCGGCCGGCTCGTCGTGCTCCGGAGCGCCGGACGCGAACAGCTCGTCACCGCCATCGCGATCCTGACCTGGCCGGCCCTCGCCGCCCCGATCATCGCCCCGTTCCTCGGCGGTGTGCTCGTCGAGACCCTGACGTGGCACTGGATCTTCCTCATCAACATCCCGCTCGGGGTCGTCGCCTTCGTCGCGGCCCTGGTGCTCGTGCCGCAGGAACGCGCCGCCCAGCGCGTGCCCTTCGACTGGTTCGGGTCGCTGCTCGCCTGCGTGGGGCTCGGGTCGCTCGTGGTGATGGCGTCGCTGCTCGCGCTCGACGTCGTGCCGGTCGTCGCCGTGGTCGTCTCCGGTGTCCTCGGCGCGGTGTGCTGCTGGTTCGCCGTCCGGCACTTCCGCCGCGCACCGCACCCGATCATGGGACTGGACGCGTTCCGCCTCGAGACCTTCCGGGTGTCGCACGCCGGCGGCAGCCTGTTCCGTCTGGCCGTGTCGGCCGTGCCGTTCGTGCTGCCGCTGCTGTTCCAGGACGCCTGGGGCTGGAGCGCGGTGCTCGCCGGGTCCGCCGTGCTCTGGGTCTTCGTCGGCAACCTCGGCATCAAGCCGATGACCACGCCGTTCCTGCGGTGGTTCGGCTACCGCCCGGTGATCATCGTGTCGTCGGCGGTCGCAGCGCTCAGTGTCGTCGCGATGGCGTTCATGACCCGTGAGACGCCGTTCTGGGTGCTCGCGGTGCTGCTCGTCGTCAGTGGTGCCGCCCGGTCGGTGGGGTTCACGGCCTACAACACCATCGCCTTCGCCGACGTCGAGCAGGCGGACATGACGCCGGCCAACACGCTGTCCTCGACGCTGCAGCAGACCGCCGCCGGGTTCGGCGTCGCCGTCGCCGCCGTCGTCATCCGCGCGGCCTCCGGGTTGGGCGGCGACGGACCGTACGCGGTCGCGTTCTGGGTCATCGCCGCCCTGCTCGCGGTCGCCTGCCTCGAGGGCGTCCTGATGAGCCGTACAGCGGGCGAGACGATCCGCCCCGCACGCCGTGTCCGCGCCTGACCGGGCCGCTGTCCGTTCTCGTCACGGTCACACGGAGGAAACCCGCCAGGCGTTACAGTCTCAGCATCCGCTTGCGAACGCCGAGTACGGTGACCGCGGCAGGGTGACCGGACCGCCCGGACAGGAAGGCAGCATGGCCGCGCCAGAGCAGCAGAGCACGATCGCAACGGACCAGTCCGTGCAGCCCATCCAGCTCCGTGTCGTCAGCTACAACCTCCGCGAGCACACCGCCAACGGCGAGCTCGCCGCCCTGGCCGAGGCGTCGGACGCCGACGTCCTGTGCGTGCAGGAGTGCGACAGCAACGACCTGGCGCCGTCGATCGGTGGCCTCTCGCTCGCCGCCTCCACCCGCACCAACCGCCTCGGGCTCGCGATCTACAAGCGCGACGACCGCTTCGAGGTGCAGGACTTCAGCATCCACTCGCTGCAGAAGTCCCTGCACGACCGGGTGCTCGCCCCCGCGCACGAGCGGCTCATCGCGATGCACCTGCGCGACACCGAGGCCGACGCCGAGGTGGTCGTGGCCTCGTTCCACGCCTCGCCGCTGACCGCCACCAACTCGCTCCGCCGCAAGCAGATCGAGGCGGCGCACCAGTTCCTGCGCGACCTGGCGAAGGACGTGCCGGCGATCATGGTCGGCGACTTCAACTACCCGTGGTTCCAGACGAACCTGCGGCGCAAGATCGAGCAGCACGGCTTCGCGCTCTCGCTGTCGGACCAGCCGACGTACCTGCGCTACCGCAAGTTCACGGGGCACTTCGACTTCGCGACGAGTGTCGGTTTGCACATCGCCGGCGTCGAGACCCTGCCGGCCGGCATCTCCGACCACCGCCCGATCCTGGTGCGCGCCCACTACGAGCACCCGGGCGACACCGGCGCGGTCACCACCGTCGAGGCCCCCGCCGCCTGACGCGCAGCGCGGGCGCCGTGGCGCCCGCGAGATCGCACTTCGTCCGGTCCCCCGGCCGGTGAGCCGGGACGAACTGCGATCTCGACTACCCGGCGCCCCGCGCCCGACGCACGCACGGGAGGCCCGGTGCCGGTCTCGTGGACCGGCACCGGGCCTCCAGGCGGGTGCGCCCACCGCGCCGGGGCGTACGGCCCCCTCGACTCGAGGTCGCGGTTCGTCCCGTTTCCCGGTCAGCGAGCCGGGCCGAAGTGCGATCTCAGCCGCGCGCCCGCCCCGACGTCAGCGACGCAGGGTCGCCCGGGCCAGACGGTTGCCGATGAACTGGCCGAGCTGCACGATGACCACGATCGCCGCCACCGAGACGTAGACGATCCACCAGTCGTACCGCTGCGAGCCGTACACGATCGCGTACTCGCCGAGGCCACCGCCGCCGATGAGTGCCCCCTGGGCCGTCATGTCCACGATCCCCACGAAGATGAACGTGTACCCGAGGATGAGCGGTCCGACGCCCTCCGGGATGAGCACCGTCAGCAGGATGGAGAGCGGGTGTGCGCCCGACGCCCGCGCCGCCTCGACCACGCCCGGGTCGACCGCGAGCAGGTTCTGCTCGACGATGCGGGACACCGCGAACGACGCCGCCAACGAGATCGCGAAGGTCACCGCCGGCACGCCGATGGTGGTCTGCACGGCCACGCGGGACAGGGGCGCGATCGCGGCGAGGAAGATCACGAACGGGATCGGCCGGACGATGTTCACGAGCACGTTGACGATCGCGTAGACCGCCCGGTTGCCCAGCAGGTTGCCCGGCCGGGTGGCGTACAGGACCAGGCCGAGAGCGAGCCCCACGACCCCGGCGACGACGAGGGAGACCAGCGTCATCACGAGGGTGTCGCGGATCGCGGCGAAGAACACGTCGGACGTGTCGATCACGCTCTGGAAGCCGTCGTTCACGCTGCCACCTCCTCGTCGACGGTGATGCCGCCGGACCGCAGGGCCCCGACCGCACGATCGGCGGCTGCGGGGTCGGGGGCGGTCAGTTCGTAGGTGAGCGAGCCGATCCGGCGCTCCCGGATCTCGCCCACCCCGCCGTACACGAGCTCGGCGGTGACGCCGGCGTCGCGGAAGGCCGCGTCGACGCGGTTCTGCAGGCCGGCCTCGTCGGTGATCTGCACGGTGACGAGGCGACCCGGGTGGCGGTCGCGCAGGCGTCGGAGCGTCTCGGCGGACGGGCGGTCGTGCAGCGCCGTGCGGACGAAGCGCTGTGCGGCACCGGTCTGCGGGTTCGCGAACACGTCGTACACGTCGCCGACCTCGACGACCCGGCCCTGCTCCATCACGGCGACGCGGTCGGCGATCTGCCGGACGGCGTCCATCTCGTGCGTGATGACGATGATGGTGACGCCGAGCTCCCGGTTCACCCGACGGAGCAGCCCGAGCACCTCGGACGTCGTCTCGGGGTCCAGGGCGCTCGTCGCCTCGTCGGCCAGGAGCAGGTCGGGCGACGCCGCGAGCGCACGGGCGATGCCGACACGCTGCTTCTGCCCACCGGACAGCTGCTCCGGGTACGCGTGGGCACGTTCGAGCAGGCCGACGAAGTCGAGCAGCTCGGCCACGCGACGGTTCCGCTCCTCCTTCGGCACGCCGGCGACCTTGAGCGGGTACGCCACGTTGCCGGCGATCGTGCGGGACCGGAACAGGTTGAACTGCTGGAAGATCATCCCGATGTTGCGACGCGCCAGACGGCGGTCCCGCTCGGGGATCGCCGTCAGCTCGCGGCCCGCGACGGTCACCGTGCCGGAGCTCGGCAGCTCGAGCGCGTTGACCAGGCGGACCAGGGTGGACTTGCCGGCGCCGGAGTACCCGATGACGCCGAGGACCTCGCCCTGGTGCACGTCCAGGGAGACGTCCTCGACGGCCACCACGCTCTCGCCGGTGTCGGCGCGGCGGTAGTGCTTCGAGACGCCGCGGAGTTCGACGAGGACCGGCACTACTGCTTGGCCGCCTTCGCGTCCTGCTGGACCTCGGCGAGCTCGTCCTGCAGGGTCTCCGCGCTCTCGTCGCGGGCGACGGCCTCGGGCAGGTCCTTCGCGAAGGCCTGCTGCACGGCGTCGTCCTGGAACAGCTCCGCCAGGTCCAGGTAGGTCTCGTCGTCCTTGTCCTCGTCACGGACGGCGAACACGTTGACGTACGGGGCAGCGCTCGCGCTCGAGGGGTCGTCCTGGTAGATCGCGTCCGAGATCGGCAGGCCGGCGGCGGTGGCGAAGTTGTTGTTCACGACGGCCGCGTCGACCGACCCCTGCTGCAGGGCGTTCGCGGTCTGCGAGGCGTCGAGGGTCTGCACGTCGACCTGCTTCGTCTCGATGTCGTCGGTGGTCGAGAACGCCGAGCCGCCGTCCTCGAGCGTGATGAGGTCGGCCGCCTGCAGGATGAGCAGCGCGCGGGCCTGGTTGATCGAGTCGTTCGGGATCGCGACCTTCGCGTTCTCGGGCAGTTCCGACGGCTCGTCGTACTTCGTCGAGTAGAGGGGCAGCGGGTACACGGCGGTGGAGCCGATCGGCTGCAGGTCGTCGTTCGAGGTGACGTTGTAGTCCGCGAGGTACTGGATGTGCTGGAACTGGTTGATGTCCAGCTGGCCGTCCTTCAGCGCCGGGTTCGGCAGCGAGTAGTCGGAGAAGTTCGTCAGCTTCACCGTGACGCCCAGTCGCTCCTTCGCGAGCTCGGTGTAGGTGTCCCAGTAGCCGAGCGACTCGTCCGCGACGCCGATCGTGACGGTCTTGCCTGCACCGTCCCCGGCGGCCGCACCGCTGCTGCCTCCGGAGCGGAGCGCTCCGACGACGACGGCGACGACGATCGCCACCACGACGATCGCGGCGGCGACGATCCAGCCGATCGGGCGCTTGCCCTTCGGCTTCTCGGGCAGTGTGGGGGCTGCGGACATGCTGGTGCTCCTCGTGGGCCGTGCGGTGGGGGAGCCGCGGTGGTCCGCGGCGTGGAGTCGAGTGTGACGTGCGCCCGGCGACGGTGCGAGTTCCGTTCCGCTGTGTTACATCCGCGGCGGGACGCATCCCGTCACGGACGCAGCCGCGACGGGATGCGTCCGCGTCACGGCGCAGCTTGGTTGACTCGGTCCGTGCGCAGCATCGAACTCGTCCTCGACCAGGAGTCGGACGCCGCCGTGCGGACGGCGTGGCAGGCGCTGGTCGACGCCGACCTGCCGAGCCTGGGGCGGTCCGACACGAACAGCCCGCACGTCACGCTGGCCGCCGGCGACGACCTGCCGGTCCCGAGCGGCTTCGACGTCCCGGTCCCCATGTCCCTGCGGCTCGGCGGGGTCCTGCTGTTCCCGGCCGGAGCGGACCGATCGGTGCTGGTGCGGGCCGTGGTCGTCGATCCGGCGCTCGCGGACTTCCACCGTGCCGTGCACCGCACCGCGCCGGGTGGGGTCGACACCTCGCTGCCCGGCGCGTGGTCGCCGCACGTCTCGTTCGCCCGCCGGGTGCGCGACCAGGACCTGGGCGCCGCGGTGGCCGCGCTCCGCGGCGCGCCGCTGCCCGAGGTGCTGACCGTGGGCGGCGTGCGCCACTGGGACGGGGTGTCGAAGACGGTCACGCCCGTGGCGTGACCGTCGGGGCGGGCGGGTGGCGGGCCTCCCGGCCGGCGCGCGGCGCGCAGCTGCGCCGGTCCACGCGGGTCTGCCTGGAGGCCCGGGTCAGGTCCCGAGCACCCGCTCGCCGAACGCGGATGCGAACGTCCGCTCCGGGTCCGCGCGGGCCACGAGGTCGCGGAAGTCCGCCAGGCGCGGGTAGAGCGCGGCGATGGCGGCCCCGTCGAGGGAGCTCATCTTGCCCCAGTGCGGTCGGCCGCCGAACGGTGCCAACCGGGCCTCGAGGTCGGGCAGGAGTGCGGCGACCTCCGCCGGGTGCTTCTTCCAGGTGAAGGCGATGCAGAGCACGTCCTCGCCCTGGCTCGGGCTCAGCCACAGGTCGTCGGCGGCCATCGTCCGCAGCTCGGACACGTGCAGGTGCGGCTGGATCCGGTCGGCCAGGCCGCGCAGGGCGTCGAGCGCGGCGGCCGCGTGCCGGAGCGGGACGAAGTGCTCGCTCTGCACCTCGGAACCGTGGCTCGGCACCGAGCCGATCGGGAAGTGCGGCAGGCGGTCCCACCACGGACCGACGCTGCCGTCGCGGGCCGTGCGGTGGTCGTCACCGGGCGCTCCCGGCAGCCGGGGCGCGCCGAACAACTCCTCGGGCACCGGCACGTCGTCGGCGTCGACGGGGACGCGCGTCTTGAGCAGGACCTCGCTGACCTGGTCGCCGAACACCGTGTACGAGCACACCGAGTCCGCTGCGGCGTGCACCTCGGCGACGTGGGCGGTGAAGGTGTCCCACGGGATCGAACCGTAGGCGTCCTGTCGCATGCGGTAGGCCGGTTCGACGTCGAGCGTGACCCGGGTGACGATCCCGAGCAGCCCCAGGTGCAGCACCGCGCCGTCGAAGGTGGGGTCGTCGCGGTCGACGGTCCGCACCGACCCGTCGGGGCCGATCACCTCGAACGCCCGTACCGCCGTGCTCAGGGAACCGAGGGCGGTGCCGGAGCCGTGCGTGCCCGTCGCGACCGCCCCGCCCACGGAGATGTGCGGCAGCGATCCCATGTTGTGCAGGGCGGCGCCGGCGCGGTCGAGGTCCGGCGCGACGACACCGTACCGGGTACCGGCGCCGAGGGTCGCGGTCTGCCGGTCGGAGTCGACGACCAGGTCCGTGGGGATCGCGGTGAGGTCGAGCAGGACCCCCGGGGCGTCGGCGACGTCGTTGAACGAGTGCCGGGTGCCGAGGCCGTGCACCCGTCGGGAGCGTGCGACGAGCTCGGCGGCCTCGACGACGGACCCCGGACGTGCCACGTGCTCGGCCGTGTAGGTGACCGTGCCGGACCAGTTCAGCTCGCGCGCCGTCGACCGCATGCCGTCAGCCTGCCACGCCGACGACGGGACGGGACGGGAGGACGCAGGAGACGCCGGGTGGCGGCTGCCGACCCGACGTCTCGTGCACACTCGGTGTGCGCGTCCGCTGGTGCGCGTCCGCTAGTGCACGGGCGGCGGCGTGGGCGCACCTTCGGCGACGGCCGGGCGGCGGACGAACACCGACGCCAGGATGCCGAACAGCGAGATCACCGCACCGACCAGGAACGCCGTCTGCACGCCGGACGCGGTGGCCACGGCGGCGCCCTCGGCACCCGAACCCTCGACCGCGGTCGCGGCGCCGATGGTCAGGAGCGTGACGAACAGGGCGGTGCCGGCCGCACCCGCCAGCTGCTGCGCCGTGCCGAGCACCGCACTGCCGTGCGAGTACAGCTTCGGGGGCAGGCCGCCGAGCGCCGCGGTGAACAGCGGGGTGAAGGTCAGTGCCAGGCCGACGCTCAGCACGACGTGCGCGGCGAGCACGAACCCGACGCTGGTGTCGACACCGACCGTGGAGAGGGCCCAGAGCACGCCGCTCACGATGATCGATCCGGGGATCAGGAGCACGCGCGGGCCGTGGCGGTCGTAGATGCGCCCGACGATGGGGGAGAGCAGCCCCATGAGCAGACCACCGGGCAGCAGGAGCAGGCCGACCTGGAGCACCTCGAGCCCGAGGACCCGCTCGAGGTAGATCGGCAGCAGGATCAGCGTGCCGAACATCGCCATGAAGCTCAGGCCCATCGCGACGATCGGCACCGTGAAGCCGCGGGTGCGGAAGGTGCGGAGGTCGAGCAGGGCGCGGTCGGCACGCTGCAGCCGCGTCTGGCGGACGATGAAGACCGCGAGTGCGACGGCGCCGACGACCAGGGCGGTGATCGGGACGAGCGGGCCGGTGGTGCCGGCCTCGCCCAGGCTCGAGAGCCCGTAGACGATGCCGCCGAACGCGAAGGCGGACAGCACGACCGAGAGCACGTCGATCGGGGCCCGGCGCGGGGTCGAGACGTTCTGCACCTTGACCAGGCCGAGGATCAGTGCGGCGATCGCGATCGGGAGCACGAAGCCGAACAGCCAGCGCCACGAGAACGCGTTGAGGATGAGGCCGGAGATGGTCGGACCGATCGCGGGGGCGACCGAGATGACGATCGAGATGTTGCCCATGATGCGGCCGCGGTGCGCCGGGTCGATGAGCGTCAGGACGGTCGTCATGAGCAGCGGCATCATGATCGCGGTCCCGCTGGCCTGCACGATGCGGCCGACCAGCAGCAGCGTGAAGCCGGGGGCGAGCAGGGCGATGAGCGTGCCCGCAGAGAACAGCCCCATCGCCCAGAGGAAGACGGGCCGGGTGTTGAAGCGCTGCAGCAGGAAGCCGGTGATCGGGATCACGACGGCCATGGTGAGCAGGAAGCCCGTGGTCAGCCACTGCCCGGTGGCGGCGCTGATCCCGAGGTCCTGCATCAGGCGGGGCAGCGCCACACCCATGATCGTCTCGTTGAGGATGACGACGAACGCGGACACGAGCAGCAGCCCGATCACGAGTCGGGTCTCGGCAGCGGACGGCTGCGAGACGCTTCCCGTGCGGGGGGCGGAATCGACGGCCTGGGTCATGCGGGGGCTCCTGGTGGTTCACGACTGGTGGAACTGGGGTGGCGCAGGTCGCGCAGACAGGGCAACCGCCTGAGTGGATGCGATTATTCCGCTTCGTGCCGACATCCGCAGGTGAACGATCGGTGCCGGTCGGAGCGAGCGGGGCCGAGGGTGCCGGGCCCGGCGTGCTGGGCCTGTCGGTCAGCGCAGGACGGCGAACTCGTCGGCGTCGCCCCGCGGCGCGACGCTGCGGAGCGTCACGTCGGTCACGGTCGCCGACGGCGGGCCGGTCCGCAGGCACGCGACCAGCGAGTCGACGGCGTCCGACGGCCCCTCGGCCTCGACCTCGACCGTGCCGTACCAGAGGTTCCTGGCGTAGCCGACCAGGTCGAGCCCGTCGGCCTTCCTGGCGGTCCAGTACCGGAAGCCGACGCCCTGGACGGTTCCCGACACCACGGCGTGCACCCTCGTCACCGTCGTCATGTCGTCCACGGTAACGGCGTCGCCCGCCCGGCAGTTTTCGTCCCCGTGACGGTCTGTTTCCGGCTCGTGACGAGCGGACCGCGGCAGGGGTGATAGTGTCATCGCAACCCGAACACTTCGAGTCAGGATGACACTAACGTGAGCGAGCCCGACATCCGCGTCGCCGTCTCCACGGTGATCGTCGCGCTCCGTCCGCACCCGGACACCGGGGCGCCGGCGCTGTGGATGCCGCTCGTCCGTCGCGTCGCGGAGCCGTTCGAGGGGTCCTGGGCGCTGCCCGGCGGGTGGGTCGGTGTGGACGAGGGGCTCGAGGACTCGGCGGCCGCCCGCCTGCGTGAGACGACGAACGTCCAGCCGCGGTACCTCGAGCAGCTCTACGCGTTCGGTGACGTCGGCCGGTCGCCGAACCGGGTCGTGTCGATCGTGTACTGGGCGCTCGTGCACCCGGACGAGGCGAACGTCGTGCCCGACGACTGGAACGTCCGGTGGTTCCTGGCCGACGAGCACCCGCCGCTGGCGTTCGACCACGACCGCATCGTCGAGTACGCCCTGTGGCGGCTGCGCAACAAGATGTCGTACTCACGGATCGCGCAGGCGTTCCTCGGCGACCGGTTCACCCTCGCCGAGCTCCGCGGGGTCTACGAGGCGGTGCTCGGCCGGGCGCTCGACCCCGCGAACTTCCGTCGGCAGGTCGAGAAGACCGACGCGGTCCTGCCGACCGACGAGACCACGAGCGGGGGCCGGCACCGTCCGGCTCGGCTGTACCGCTCGAACCCCGACCTGGCCTACGCGGACAACGGCCCGCTGCAGACCGGGGCCGATCAGCACCAGCAGCGGAACCGATAGGAAACCCCGTGTCCATCGCCACGACCATCGAGCTCATCTCCAACGGCCAGGCCGGCGGCAGCACCTGCACGCCGGACCTCGCCCTGCCGACGTGGGACTTCGACGCCCGCCCCGGGTACGGTCCCGGATCGTCGATGTCCGACGTCATCCCGACGAGCGCCCCGCGCCAGGGCGTGCTGCCCGACGAGTACAAGACGGCCCCGACCGAGGAACTGCACGAGCGCATCGAGCGGGCCAAGGCCACCCTGGGCGACCGCGTCGTCGTGCTCGGCCACTTCTACCAGCGCGACGAGGTCGTGCGGCACGCGGACTTCCTCGGCGACTCGTTCCAGCTGGCGAACGCCGCCCTGACGAAGCCCGACGCCGAGGCGATCGTGTTCTGCGGTGTCCACTTCATGGCCGAGACCGCGGACATCCTGGCCCGCGACGACCAGCGTGTGATCCTGCCGAACCTGGCTGCCGGCTGCTCGATGGCGGACATGGCCGACATCGACAGCGTCGAGGCCGCCTGGGCCGAACTGGCCGCCGTGTACGGCACGGAGCCCGACGCCGACGGCCGTGTCCCGGTGATCCCGGTGACCTACATGAACTCCGCCGCCGACCTCAAGGCCTTCTGCGGTCGCAACGGCGGCATCGTCTGCACCTCGTCGAACGCCGCGACGGTGCTCGAGTGGGCGTTCGAGCGCGGGCAGCGGGTCCTGTTCTTCCCCGACCAGCACCTCGGCCGCAACACCGCGAAGGCGATGGGCATCAGCACCGACCTCATGCCGATGTGGAACCCGCGGCTGCCCGGGGGCGGCAACACGGCGGAGGGCCTCGAGGCGGCGAAGGTCATCCTCTGGCACGGCTTCTGCTCCGTGCACCGACGCTTCACCGTCGACCAGATCGACCAGGCCCGCCGCGAGCACCCCGGCGTGCAGGTCATCGTGCACCCGGAGTGCCCCATGGCCGTCGTCGACGCCGCCGACCACGCCGGCAGCACCGACCTGATCCGGAAGACCGTCGCGGCGGCCACCGAGCCGACCACCTTCGCGATCGGCACCGAGATCAACATGGTGAACCGGCTCGCCGCCGAGTACCCACAGCACACGATCTTCTGCCTGGACCCCGTGGTCTGCCCGTGCTCGACGATGTACCGGATCCACCCGGGCTACCTGGCGTGGGTGCTCGAGGCGCTCGTGCGCGGCGAGGTCCTCAACGAGATCGTCGTCCCCGCCGACGTGCAGGCCGACGCCAAGGTCGCGCTCGAGCGCATGCTCGCCGCCAAGCCGCGCGGCTGACCGCCGCCCCCGAGCGTTCGAGGAGACCACCGTGCACGTCGTCATCGTCGGGTCCGGCATCGCCGGCCTGACCGCAGCGATCCGCGCGAGCACCCTGCACGACGTCACGCTCGTGACGAAGGGGGCGCTCGCCGACAGCGCCACCGCGTACGCCCAGGGCGGCATCGCGGTGGCGCTCGGTGCCGACGACTCCGCGGCGCTGCACCAGGCCGACACCCACGTCGCCGCGGCCGGCAGCGCCGACGCCCGTGCCGTCGAGGTCCTGTGCACCGACGGCCCGGCACGCGTGCGCGACCTGCTCGCCCTCGGCGTGCCCTTCGACCGGTCGTCCGACCTGACGGCCCTCGACCGGTACGGCGACGACCTGGCCCGTGGTCGCGAGGCCGCGCACGGGCGGTGGCGGGTCCTGCACGCCGACGGCGACGCGACCGGTGCCGCCATCGAACGCACGCTCATCGCGGCGCTGCACCGACGGCACGTGACGATCCTCGAGCGCACCAGCCTGACCGACCTCGTGGTCCGCGACGGCACGGTCGTCGGCGTCGACGTCCTCGACCTGCTCGGCGAACCCCGGCGGATCGACGCGGACGCCGTCCTCATCGCGTCCGGGGGAGCGGGACACCTGTACCGCGAGACCACCAACCCCCTGGTCGCGACCGGCGACGGGGTGGCCGCCGCCTGGCGGGCCGGCGCCGTCCTCGCCGACCTGGAGTTCGTGCAGTTCCACCCGACCCGACTCGCGGTCCCCGGCGGCGGGCTCGTCTCCGAGGCGGTCCGCGGCGAGGGCGCCGTCCTCCGCGACGCCGCCGGACACCGCTTCATGACCGCTGTGCACCCGGACGCCGAGCTCGCCCCGCGCGACGTCGTCGCCCGTGGCATCGCCGCCGCCGTGCGCGACCAGGGCGGTGCACCCGTCCTGCTCGACGCCACCGGTCTCGACGCCGACTTCCTGGTCGGGCGGTTCCCCGGACTCACCCGGGCCACACGCGACGCCGGCTTCGACTGGACCCGCCAGGGCGTCCCGGTCGCACCGGCGGCGCACTACTCGATGGGCGGCATCGCGACCGACGCCGAAGGACGGACGAGCCTGCCCGGCCTGCTCGCCGTCGGTGAGGCCGCCTGCACCGGCGTCCACGGCGCCAACCGGCTCGCATCGAACTCGCTGCTCGAGGGCCTCGTCTTCGCGGTCCGCGCAGCGGACGCGGTCGCCGCACCGCGACCCGGCCTGCTCCGCCTGCGCGGCGACGCCGGTCTCCACGTCGCCAGCGTGCCCCGAGCGGCCGACGCGATCCGCGCCTCCCACCCGACCCTGCCGGGAGGCGCGACCCACCCTGACGACGCGGGGACGGTCCGGCAGGCGGTCCAGTCCGTCATGACGGACCGCGTCGGGCTGCTCCGCGACGCCGCGGGACTGGCGAGCGCGCGCCGCGACCTCGACGCGCTGACCGCGCCGGCCGGCGGCGGCGTGCGCGAGCACGAGGACCGCGCGCTGCTCGACCTGGCCCGACTCGTCGCGCTCGCCGCCGAGACCCGCACCGAGTCCCGCGGCGCGCACGCCCGCACGGACCACCCCGACACCGACCCAGCCGCCCCGGCCTCGTACGCCTGGGTCGCCGACCACACCGACGCACGCCCCGCCGAGCGCACGGGCGAACACACCGACGACCCCGCCGTCGTCCCGCAGGAGGTACCCGCATGACCACCGACCCCGGCACCATCCCGCCGCACGCGCTGCGTCGCGTGATCGAGACCGCGCTCGAGGAGGACGCGCCCTGGGGCGACGTCACCAGCGAGACGCTGATCCCCGCCGAGGCGACCGCGACCGCGACCCTCGGCGCGCGTGAGCCCGGCGTGCTGAGCGGCGGTCCGGTGTTCGTCGCGGTGATGCACGCCGTCGACCCGTCGATCGAGGCCGTCGTGCACGTCGCCGACGGCACGCACTTCGTGGCGGGCGACGTCCTCGCGACCGTCACCGGGTCGGCGCGGGCCGTGCTGCGGGCCGAACGGGTCGCCCTGAACCTGGTGCAGAGGATGTCGGGCATCGCGACGACCACCGCAGCCCACGTCGCGGCGGCCGCCGGCACGTCCGCGCGGATCGTCGACACCCGCAAGACGACGCCGGGCCTCCGCGCGCTCGAGCGCTACGCGGTGCGGTGCGGCGGCGGGCACAACCACCGCACCTCGCTGTCCGACGCCGTGCTCGCCAAGGACAACCACCTGGCGGTGCTGCTGGCCGGCGGCACCGGCATCGGCGACGCGATCGCTCAAGCCCGCCAGCGGCTCGGGCACACCGTGCACGTGGAGGTCGAGGTGGACCGCATCGACCAGATCGAACCCGTCGTCGCCGCCGGGGTGGACACGATCATGCTCGACAACTTCACGCCGGACGAACTCGTGACCGGGGTCGGCATCGTCGCCGGGCGCGCGCTCGTCGAGGCCTCGGGCGGGGTGTCGCTCGACACCGTCGCGGCCATCGCGGCGACCGGCGTCGACGTCATCTCGGTCGGGGCGCTGACCCACTCGGCGCGGGCGCTCGACCTCGGGCTCGACATCGACGTCGCCGCGCCGGTGCGGGACTGACGTGTTCTACCTGGACCGCGCTGCGACCACCCCGGTCCGCCGCGAGGTGCTCGAGGCGATGTGGCCGTACCTGACCGGCGTGTTCGGCAACCCGTCGTCGACGCACGGGGTCGGGGATGAGGCCGCTCGGGGGCTCGCCGCCGCCCGGGCCACCGTCGCACGGGTGCTCGGCTGCCGACCCGCCGAGGTCGTCTTCACCACCGGCGGCACCGAGGGGGCGAACACCGCCGTCAAGGGGATCGCCCTCGCCACGCCCCGCGGTCGGCACGTCGTCACGAGCGCCGTCGAGCACGAGGCCGTGCTGGAGAGCTGTGCGTACCTCGCCCGCTTCCACGGTTTCGACGTCACCGTGCTGCCCGTCGACCCGGACGGGCGCGTCGACCCGGCCGTGCTGCGGGCAGCGCTCCGGCCCGACACCACGCTCGTGTCGATCGCGCACACCGACAACGAGATCGGCACCGTGCAGGACCTGCCGGCGCTCGCGGCGGTGGCGCACGAGGTCGGAGCCCGGTTCCACACCGACGCCGTGCAGTCCGCGCCCTGGCTGCCGATCGGCCTCGACGTGCTCGGGGTCGACGCGCTGTCGTTGTCCGGGCACAAGCTCGGCGCCCCGAAGGGCACCGGGGTGCTCGCGATCCGGTCCGGGGTCCCGCTCGAACCGCTGCTGCACGGCGGGGGACAGGAGCGCGGTCGTCGGTCCGGTACCGAGGACGTCGCCGGGGCCGTCGCGGTGGCGACCGCGCTCGGACTGGCTGTGGAGACGGTGCGGTCGGGGGAGGGCGCGGCGACCACCGTGCGCGACGCGGTGCTCGACGGCGTGCTCGCCGCGGTCCCCGGTGCGTTCGTCACCGGGTCGCGGGAACACCGGCTCCCCGGGCACGCGTCGTTCTGCTTCCCGGGTGTCAACGGCGAGACCGTGCTGCTCGAGCTCGAGCAGCGTGACGTGGTGTCGTCCTCGGGCAGCGCCTGCGCCGCGGGCAGCACCGAGGCCTCGCACGTGCTCACGGCGCTCGGGATCCCCGACGACGTGGCCAGGACCGCGCTCCGACTGACGTTCGACGCGACGCTCACGGCCGACGACGTCCCGGTCGTCGTGCGGGCCGTGACCGAATCCGTGGCGACCGTCCGCGCCCTCGGCTGAGGTGTACTAGACGTTCTACTCCATCTCTGGGTACGTGTCCCCCCTTCTGCGGACAACCGTTCTGCGTCAGAGTGGGGGCATGGCCAACGTGATGGTGTCCCCGACGCGACAGGACGACCGCTTCCGAGCGATCCAGCTCCTGCCCGCGCCGGCGACCCTCGTCGCGCTCGCCCTGGCAGCGCAGCACGACCTCGGCACGGCCCCGCTCGGGTTCATCGCCGTGGTCGGTGCGCTCGCGACCGCCGGGAGTGCCCTGCTCCCCATGGTCCGCCCTGCCGCAACCCACCGGTCGATGCCCGCACCGACCGAGACGGACCGGTACCGAGAGGACACCGAACACCCTTGAGGTCCACCACCCCGCGGTTCTCCTGAACCGGACCGCGTGGTGCCCCAGACCGGGCGTCGACCCCTGATCGGCACCCGGCGCGGGGCGCGACGTCCCCTGTCGTCGTGTCCCGCCGTACACCGCGATCCCGCCGTGGGTCGACGCCCGCCCCCCCTGTCAGCGGCGTCGGTTCCCCTGCAGCCCACGGCGGGCTCCGGTCCTCCCTGGTGCTCCGACGCGGTGCACGTCAGACCCGGTGCGTGTCAGACCCGGTGCGGAGCCGGTTCCGGCGTGCCCGGCCACAGGTAGGCGAGGTCGTCCGGCGCGTCCGGGAACAGCTCGCGGTAGTGCTCGGGCGCCTTCTGCACGAGCTTCGAGCGGTGCGACTCGTGCAGCGCCTCGTCGTCGTTCCACGGCGGGATCGGCACGTCACCGCGCTCGTACGCCGCCAGGTCCTCGGGCACCCGTGCGAGGTCGAGCAGCGTCTTCTCGAGGCAGGTGTCCGCGTGACCCCGCTCGGTCCAGACCCGGCACGTGGCCTCCTGGTACGCCATCAGCGCCGGGCGGTAGCCGCGCCACATCGCCGTGACCGGGTGGTGCTGCCAGCCGTAGTCGGGGAGCGTCAGTGCCCGCATCACCTGCAGGGTCTCGACACGTTGCTTGCCGAGTCGCCGGTCGTCGAGCACCTCGGCTGAGGCGCGGAAGTCGGCGTACGGCAGGAACGTCTGCATGCGCCGGACCGTACCCGCCGGCGCTGGCACCCGACACATGTCGTCACGAACGCGCGGCGCCGCCCAAGGCCGTGTGAGCATCGACCGCATGAGCGGAGCACTGGTCGTCGGCGTCAGCGGCAGCCCATCGGACCCATCGCGCACGTCGACCTTGGTGGCCGCCACCGTCGCGCGCATGGCCGACGAGATCGACGGCGCCCGTACCGAGACCATCGAGATCGGGCCACTCCTGGCCGACCTCGGGGCCGCGACGAGTCGTGCGGGGATGTCCGAGCGCACGCGACGCGCGCTCGAGACGGTCGAGGCCGCCGACGTGCTCGTGGTCGGCAGCCCGGCGTTCCGCGCCGCGTACTCGGGCGCGTTCAAGTTGTTCTTCGACTGGATCGGGCAGTACGACCTCGTCGACACCCCGGTGCTCCTGACCGCGACCGGCGGCAGCGACCGGCACGCCCTGCTCGTCGAGCACCAGATGCGACCGCTGTTCGGGTTCTTCCAGTCGACGACGCTGCCGCTCGGGGTCTTCGGCAACGAGCGGGACTTCGTCAAGCGTGAGGGCGGCTACGACATCGGCAGCGTCGACCTCGAGCTCCGGATCGACCAGGCCGTCCGACGAGCCGTCCCGATCGTGCGCGGCGGCTTCGTCTCCGCAGGCCTCGCCGAAGTGCGCCGCCCCGACGAGTTCTAGCAGCCTGCCGGGTCGGGAGGCGCGGCGCGGCCCCGCCACGGGCCTCTCGTCAGTCGGTGACGTCCGTCACCAACGACGCCACGTGCGCGACCGCCAGACGGTACCCGTCGGCACCCGCGCCGGCGATGACCGCGGTCGCGGCGGTGGCGACGTGGTCCACGTGCCGGAACGGCTCGCGCTTCCACGTGTTCGACAGGTGGACCTCGACGACGGGGACGGACAGGGCCTCGACGGCGTCGTGCAGTGCGACGGAGGTGTGCGCGTACGCGGCCGGGTTGATGACGACCGCGACGAAGGCGTCGAGCGCCTCGTGCAGCCACTCGACCAGTTCGCCCTCGCGGTTGGTCTGCCGGAAGTCCGCCTCGAGACCGTGCACCGCCGCCTCGGTGTGCACGATCGCCTCGATCTCGGCGAGCGTCACGGTGCCGTACTGCTCCGGGTCGCGACGCCCGAGGATGTCGAGGTTCGGTCCGTTGAGGACGAGGATGCGCGACGGCTCGGTCATGGCCTGATCCTAGTGAACCGGTGGGTGGCGGGGCCTCGCCAGGGTCGCACCAGCGGGGTCCTGCACCGGTCCTGCGCGTTGGGTCCCAGTTGCTTCCACCGAGGAACAGTTGCGCTCGGCCCGCCCTCGGGCCAGGTTGAGCACGACGAAAGGAACCCCTCATGGAAACGATGGTCTTCATCAACCTGCCCGTCGCCGACCTCGAGCGCTCGAAGGCGTTCTACGAAGCCCTCGGGTACACGATCAACCCGATGTTCAGCGACGACACCGCCGCGTGCGTCGTCGTCAGCGACACGATCTTCGTCATGGTCCTCACCCTGCCGAAGTTCGCCGAGTTCACCGACAAGACGATCGCCGACGCGGAGACCATCGAGGTGATCAACTCCCTCTCGGCGCCGTCGAAGGACGAGGTCCACCGCATCGTCGACGCAGCCGTCGCCGCCGGTGGCACCGAGGACCGTCCGGAGATGGACCTCGGTTCCATGTACCAGCGCAGCTTCACCGACCCGGACGGACACCGCTGGGAGTACGTGTGGATGGACGAGCAGGCGATGCAGGACGGTCCGCCCACCGAGTGACCTGGCGGGTGTCGGCGCCGGCCGTCAAGATGGACCGATGACGACCGACGCCGCGCCCGCCAGCACCGACCTCGTCATCGGCGACGACGGCCTGGCCCGGCCGGTGTGGGCGTCCGCCGACCCGATGCTGCGGGACTACTACGACACCGAGTGGGGCATGCCCGTGCGGGACGAGCGTGGTGTGTTCGAGCGGCTCTCGCTCGAGGCGTTCCAGTCCGGCCTGTCGTGGCGCACGATCCTGGCCAAGCGGCCGGCGTTCCGTGCGGCGTTCGCCGACTTCGACCCGGACACCGTGGCGACCTTCGGCGAGGACGACGTCGCCCGGCTGATGACCGACGCCGGGATCGTCCGCAACCGGGCGAAGATCCTCGCGACCATCACGAACGCCCGGGCCACCGTCGCCCTGCGCGCGGACGGCGGGCTCGCCGACCTCGTGTGGTCGTTCCGTCCTGCGTCCACACCGGAGCCGCGCTCGGCCGCCGAGGTCCCGACGACCTCCGACGAGTCGACCGCCCTGTCGAAGGCGCTGCGGAAGCGCGGGTTCGCGTTCGTCGGCCCGACCACGATGCACGCCCTGATGGAGGCACTCGGCATCGTCGACACCCACCTGGTCGGCAGTCACCGCCGCGGTACCTCCGGCGTCTGGCAGTGACCGCCGATCGTCGCGTGGTCCGGCGACGACGGGCCCCGATCAGGCCAGGGCCTTGCGCATCTGCGTCGCGGTGACCCCGTACCCGAGCGACGCGTAGAGCTCCTGGGCACCCGTGTTGTAGCCGAACACGTTCAGGCCGATGCTGGTCGCGCCGTGGTCCGCCGCAGCCCGCTCGCCCGCCTCGAGTGCACGCCGTGCGTGCCCCCGGCGACGGTGTGCGTCGTCGATCTCGACGTCGAACACCCACCAGGCGGTGCTGTCCGGCTCGAACGGCCCGACCCACAGGTACCCGACGACGGTGTCGTCCTGGTCGACGACGTCCCACACCAGGTGCCCCGCGGCCGGGGTGCCGCCGGGGAACCACCGGTCGCGCGTTGCCTGCGCGTTCGCCTCGGCCTGCTCGCGGTTCTCGCCCGCCTGCATCCGCGACGCCACGTACTCGGTCATCGTGCGGTCGAGCCAGGCCGGGAGGCGCGTGGCCGGCATCGCGACCAGCCGCGTGTCCGTCACCGGTTGCCCTTCGAGCCGCGGCTCGGCTTGCCGCGCATCTTCCCCCGCCCCGGCGTGGGGCCCTTGCCGGTGTTCGACTTCTTGCCGCCGCCGGACTTGCCGCTGCCGGGCGACTTCGCCTTCGCCTTGCCGCCGCCGGAGCCGGCGGCCCCGCCGGAGCCGCCCCCGGCCTTGGCGCCGCCACGAGGCGGACGCGCGCCGTCGGTCCCGTCGCGATCCGTGCCTCCCGGCCGGTCCGGCTGACTGCGCGAGCTGTTGGCGGTGCGTCCGCGCACCACGCCGATGAACTCCTCGGTCGTGTCGCTGGCGTCGGCGTCGCGCCAGACCAGCGCGACCCGGGTTCCGGCGGCGCCGACCAGGGGGCGGGCGACGAGGTCCTTGCGGCTCGCGGCCCGGAACAGGGACTGGGGCAGGACGACCACGCCGACGTTCGCCTCGACCAGGTCGAGCGAGCCGTCGATGTCCGCCGGCACCGGACCGGCGTCGACGACGTGCACCTCGGCGTCGGCGAGGTCCACCTCGGCCAGCTCGGCGAGGGGGGAGTCCTTCGGCATCGCGACGACCGCGGTCTCGGTCCAGAGCGGGATGGCGTTGTGCTGCGTGGAGACGGGCATCCGGGCGAAGGCCATGTCGGCCTCGTCCGCCAGGGCGGCGTCGACGTCGTCGGGCCCGATGGGGCGCAGGCGGAGCTCGATCCCGGGGAACCGTTCCCGCCAGACACGGGCCCACTTCGCGGGGGAGACCCCGGGGACGAAGGCGATGGTCAGTGCCGCGGTCATGCAGACGAGCATAGGGGCCGTACCCTTGTCACCATGGCGCAGGAACAGACCATGAAGCCCGAGACGGCTGCGAAGAAGCTCGGCATCTTGCTGGCGGCCGCACCGGAGTCCTTCCAGAGCGCTCCCCTCACGCGGACCGCCTTCGACGAGCTCCGGACCGACCCGCCGACCTGGCTCGAGGACCTCCGTCGCGACGGCCCGCACCCGCGACCCGTCGTGGCGCAGAAGCTCGGCGTCTCCATCTCGGGCCTGTCCCGTGCGGGGATCGACGACGCCCTCACCACCGCGGAGATCAAGACGCTGCTCGAGCAGAAGCCGGAGTGGCTCGTCCGCGAGCGCGCGACGCAGGCCGCCGTGCACGCGGAGAACGCCCGCGTGAAGCAGGAGCGCGCCGCCAAGGCCGCTGCCCGCGCCGAGGACTGACCCGAGCCGCACCGCCCCGCGCGAGGACCCGCCGTGCACGAGACCGTCGCCGACGCCATGCTCGTCGTGCCGCAGTTCGCGTCGGTGTGCTGCATCGTCGGCGACCGCTACCGCCCGCGGCCCGGTGTGATCGTGCCGGCGGGCGTGATGCTCGTCGCGATGCTCATGCCCGTCGTCGACGCCGGAGCGGTGTGGACCCTGTTCGCCGCGACCCTGCTGCTGCTCCTGGCGCCCCTGCCCGTGATGCGCCGCCGTCGAGCCGACGGCCGCCGGGGTGAGCCGATGGACGTGCACCGTGCGCTCTCCGCCGTCGTGATGGCGGGGATGCTGCTGATGGGGCACACGACGGGGGTCGCCGACCCGCACGCCGGGCACGGGATCGCCCTGTCGGCGGTGCTCGGTGCCGGCGTCATCGGCTACTGCGCCTTCAGCGGCTGGCTGCTCCGGTACGAGTGGGCGCGCGAGGATCGACGCGCGGTCCGGAGCGGCGAGGTCTTCGCCATGACGGTGGCCGTGGTCGGCATGACCCTGGCGATGTAGCGGACCCCGGTCTGCCGCCGGCCGTCGCGACCCCGGTGTCGTCCCGTCGGCTCCGTCAGTCGCGCGCGGCGCCGTCCGACGGTGCGTCCGACGCGTGCGTCACCCGCTGCTTCGCGGCCTGGATGGTGTCCTTCGGCACCGGCGGCACACCGCGCCGGATCCCGCGCAGCCCGACGACGAACAGCACCGCGGTCACGATCGCGAACACGGCGACGGTGATCCCGGCCGCCGCCCAGAGCGGGAGCACCAGAGCCAGCAGCACCACGACGAAGCCCGCGAGCGCGACGAGGGTGGTCAGTGCGAACGCCACGGCCGCACCCGTGAGCAGCAGGCCGGTCCTGGCACTGCGGGCGCGGGCGCCGATCTCCCGCCGTGCCGACGCGATCTCCTCGCGCACGGCACGGAGCAGCGGTTCGACCACCTTCTGCACGAGCCCGGCGGCCATGCCGTCGCGGAAGGACGGCCGGGCGTGCGGGGTGGCGTCGTCGTGGTCGGTGCTGCTCATGGGGCTCCTCGTCGGGGACGGCGGTCGTGTCCCTGCCGGACACGGTCTCCTCGATGATCGTCGCGTCCGCCCGGGAGCGGTCACGGTAGCGTCGGGGCCGTGTCCGACCGTGCCGACCGCCCCGTCCGTCGCCCCGACCCCGCTCCGCGCCTCGACGAGGTCGACGAACGCATCCTGTGGACGCTCGCCGCCGATGCCCGGATCCCGAACAACCGGCTGGCGGCAGCGGTCGGCATCGCGCCGTCCACCTGTCTGGCGCGGGTGCGTGCCCTGGAGGACGCGGGCGTGATCCGGGGCTACCGCGCCGAGGTGGACGTCGCCCGGCTCGGGTTCTCGATCGAGGCGATGGTGTCCGTGCGCGTCCACGCCGCCGCCCGGCACGAACTGCGTGACTTCGCGAAGCGACTGCTCCGGGTGCCCGTCGTGCAGGACGTGTCGTTCCTGGCGGGCGACAAGGACTTCCTCGTGCACATCGCGTGCGAGTCGACCGAGCAGCTGCGCGACTTCGTCGCCGACGAGCTCAGCGGCGACCCGTCCGTGGCGACCACGCAGACGAACATCGTGTTCGAACGCCTGGTCGCCGACCGTGCGGCGCAGGGCCGGTCGTTCGACGAACTGCGCCGCTGGCGGGCCTGAGCCCGGTCCGAGCGGTGCCCCGGACCCGGGCGTGCGGCCGACCGCTCAGCGCGTGCGGGTCATCGGGACGTGGGGGATCCGGTCCTCGACGTACTCGTCACCGGAGCGCACGAACCCGAAGCGCGCGTACCACTGCTCCAGGTGGGCCTGGGCGCCGAGGGCGATGCTGTGCGAGCGGGCTTCGCCGATCGCCGCCTCCATGAGCTGACCGGCGAGACCCTGCCCACGGGCGTGCTTCGCCGTCGCGACCCGACCGATGCGCTCGGTGCCGTCGGGCTCGCGGAGCAGGCGCAGGGTGGCGTCCACCGAACCGTTGCCGGCCCAGAACTGCACGGTGCCCGGCTCGAGGTCGCGTCCGTCGATGTCGCCGTACGCGCACTCCTGCTCGACGACGAACACGTCCTGCCGGAGTCGGAGGATCTCGTGCAGCGTGACGATGTCCAGGTTGCGGGTCGGAGCGTTGAAGATCGAGACCACGGGCGGCCTTTCCTGAGAATATCTTCCGAAACAGGGTGTGTCCCGGACCGGACCGGCGTACATTGCCGGTCAACCACTCTACGTGCGCGGCCGAGATCAGGAGGTGAGCGCATGGACAAGGCGTTGCGCGCACCCTGGCGCGCCGCACTCCGGATCGTCCTGCTGGGCGTCGGGACCCTCGCTGCCCTCGTGCTGCTGTCCCTGCTGCTCGGTGCGCGGCCGGCCTCGGCTGCGCCGGCGGCACCGCTCGCGAGCGAACCGCGCGGCCTGGTCGGCAACGTGGTCGACGGGGTCGGAGGGACCGTGCAGGGCGCGACCGGCGAGGTCGGGAAGGCCGTCGGCGGCGTCGTCGATCCCGTCCGCAAGGCGGTCGCACCGGCACCCGCGCCGGCACCGGCACCCGCGCCGCAGGCACCTGCGCCGGCAGCCCCGGCGCCTGCACCGGCGGCTCCCGCGCCTGCTCCCGCAGCCCCGGCCCCGGCCCCCGCAGCAGCACCTGCGCCGTCGAGCTCCGCTCCGGTCGCCACCAGCCCCGCTCCGGGACCGGCCACTCGTCCGACGCAGGGCGTCGTCGACACGGTGAGCACCGCCTCCCGGCCGGTGACGGACACCGTCGCGACGGTGGTGCGTCCCGTGACCGAGACCGTCCAGCGCGTCACCGACGCTCGCCCGACCACGACCGTCGTGGAGACCGTCGACCACGTGGTCGGCGCCGTCCCGGTCGTCGGTACCGTCCTGGGCGACGACACCCTGAGCACCGTCACCGGACCGGTGACGGACCTGGTCGACGACACGCTCGGCCCGGTCGGCACGACCGTCGGGAGCGTCCCGGACGTCGTCACCGGCGTCGTCCCGTCGGTGGGCGGCACCCTGCCTGGAGGCACGGCTCCCGTCGTCGACGTCCCCGCACTCCCGGTGGGCGGCGGCACGGACCCGTCCACCGGGCCCGTCCCGTCCACTCCGGTCGCGCCCGCACGGCCCGCCGCCGGTCCGGCGCACAGCGGCCAGGAGGCCGCGTCCGCCGGCCCGTCCGGCACGGGTGACCGCTCGGTCACGGGCGCTCCGGCGGCCCGGACCAGCGTGGCCTCGACCACCGGCCCGGTCGCCGCCGTCGACGGCGTGCAGGACGCGACCCTCGTGGAGCGGGCGTCGCTCGTGCCCGCCGACCGTGACGGTCACCGCACCCCGTTCCCCGCACAGGACACCGGCGCCCTGGGCGGCGGCTCCTCGACCACCGGCGGCGTCGCAGCCGTCGGCATCGTCGGCTCGACCGACGGCACCACCTCCCTCGCCGCGGGGTCACGCGGCACACTCTCCGACGACGCGGTCCCCGCATCCGTCGTCGGCGAGCACGACGTCGCCCCCGACTGAGATCGGTGCACCTGCCCGACACGGCAGGAACGCACACATCCCGACCGCGACCGCGGTCGGTGACGATCTCGATCAGGGAGTACGACCATGAACAAGTACGTCTCGAGAGGGCTCTGGTTCACCCTCTTCGTCGGCGGGCTCACGCTCGGCGGCACGGCTGCGGCGAACGCGGCCACGACCTCGGGCGCCGACGGCGTCCTGTCCGGCACCCAGGTGGCCGCGGCTGCGGACGCTCCGGTGACCCTCACCGACAACGCGATCGCGGTACTCGGTGGCGCGACCTCGACGGCGACGGCAGCGACGCCGGCAGCCGCTCCTGCACCTGCTCCTGCACCTGCACCGGCACCGGCGTCCGCACCGACGACGTCGGGTGCGGACGGCACGGCCTCCGGCACGCAGGTGGTGCCGGACGTCTCCGCACCGGTCACCGTCGGCGACAACGCCGTCGCGGTGGGTGGGGACGCGGTGTCGACCTCGGCACCCGCTCCGGCGCCGGCTCCGGCTCCGGCTCCGGCTGCTCCGGCTGCCGCACCCAGCACCTCGGGCGAGGACGGCACGGCGTCCGGCACGCAGGTCGCCCCGACCGTGACGGCGCCGGTGACGGTGTCCGGCAACGGGATCGGCGTCCTCGGTGAGGGCACCAGCTCCGGCTCGACGGCTCCAGCCGCGGGCACGTCCGGCAGCGCCACTCCGGCGGCCGGTGGGACGACCTCCGGCGAGGACGGCACGGCCTCGGGCACGCAGGTCACTCCGGTGATCGACGTCCCGGTGACGGTCGGTGGCAACGGGATCGGTGTCCTCGGTGAGGGCACCAGCACCGGCACCGGTTCGACCACCCCGGGGACCTCGACCCCGGTGACGGGTGGCACGACCTCCGGCGAGGACGGCACGGCCTCGGGCACGCAGGTCACTCCGGTGATCGACGTCCCGGTGACGGTCGGTGGCAACGGGATCGGTGTCCTCGGTGAGGGCACCAGCGCCGGCACGGGTTCGACCACCCCGACCGGTTCGGCTCCGTTGACCGGTGGGACGACCTCCGGTGAGGACGGCACGGCGTCGGGGACGCAGGTGTCCCCGGTGCTCTCGGTGCCGGTGACGGTCGGTGGCAACGGGATCGGTGTCCTCGGTGACGGCACCAGCGCCGGCACCGGTTCGACCACCCCGGGGACTTCGACCCCGGTGACGGCTGGGACGACCTCCGGCGAGGACGGCACGGCGTCGGGGACGCAGGTGTCCCCGGTGGTCAACGTGCCGGTGACGATCGGTGGCAACGGGATCGGTGTCCTCGGTGAGGGCACCAGCGCCGGCACGGGTTCGACCACCCCGGGAGCCTCGACCCCGGTGACGGGTGGCACGACCTCCGGTGACGACGGTCTGCTCTCCGGAACCCAGATCACCCCGGTGATCTCGCTGCCCGTGACCATCGGCGGCAACGGGATCGGCATCGTCGGCGACGGCACCTCCGCGACCCCGGGGACCGGCACCGAGCCTGGCACCACCCCCGGTGACGGCACGGATCCCAGCACCGAGCCCGGCACCACCCCCGGTGACGGCACGGACCCCGGTACCACCCCGGGCACCACTCCCGGCGACGGTACCGACCCCGGCACCACGCCCGGAGCCGGGACCGACACCGGCACCGGCACCACGCCCGCGATCGTGACCACCCCGGTCGAGCAGGCCGACACGGTCGAGCCGACCCGGGCCTCCACGGCGGGTGTCGTGACCACCGCGGCAGCGGTCACCAGCGGGACCACGGCGACCACGAGCACCGTCGCGGCGACCACCGCGGCGGCCGACGGACGGTCGGAGCTCGCCTACACCGGGGCGCCCTCGCCGATCCTGCCGGCCGGGTTCGCGCTCCTGCTGCTCCTCGCCGGAGCGGGCACACTCGTGCTCCGACGTCGGCACTGACAGCGGGGGGACGAGGGGCGTCACCGTGGTGGCGCCCCTCGTCCCCGTGCCCGGTGGTGCGTCCGCACCGGATGCGTGTGCACCTTGCGACAGGGCACGCGTCGATCGCCGCGTGGATCGTCGTGGAGCGCGCGTGCTCCACGACCGCGCCCCGTGACGCCCCGTGACGGCCCCCGCGGCGCGGCCGTCAGCGGCCTGGGGTATCGTTCCGACTACGCAAGCGCTCCGGGGTCGGTGGAAATCCGAGCCGGTGGTGACAGTCCACGAACTGACGACGGGTGCGAACCCGACTGATGTTGACCCGGTGGGATTCCGGGACCGACGGTGAGAGTCCGGATGGGAGGCGCGCTTGGCGGACAGGACGACCCCACGACCCGTGGGGTGCGCCCCGTCCGCCGATGCCGACGATCGTCGAACGCCCCCGGAGTCCCGTTGAGAGGACACCAGTGTTCACCGGCATCATCGAGGAACTCGGCACCGTCACCGCCGTCGAGCAGCAGGGCGACTCCGTCGCGCTCACCGTGCACGGCCCCGTCGTCGTGCAGGACGCCCGTCACGGCGACTCGATCGCGACGAGTGGCGTCTGCCTGACCGTCGTCGAGCAGACCCCCGAGACCTTCACCGCCTTCGTCATGAAGCAGACCCTCGACATGAGCGCCCACGGTTCGCTCCGGGTGGGGGACCGCCTGAACCTCGAGCGCGCCGCCTCGGTCGGCGACCGCCTGGGCGGCCACATCGTCCAGGGCCACATCGACGGAACGGCGACCGTGCTCGAGACCGCCGACGGCGACGGCTGGCGCCGTGTCCGCTTCTCGCTCAGCCCGGCGCTCAGCCCGCTCGTGGTCGACAAGGGGTCGATCGCCCTCGACGGCGTCTCCCTGACGGTCAGCGCCGTCTCGGCCGAGGACACCGCACCCGACGCGGCCTGGTTCGAGGTCAGCCTGATCCCCGAGACGCTCGAGGCGACGACCCTCGGCTCCCGCGTGCCGGGGGACCGGGTCAACGTCGAGACCGACGTGCTCGCCCGCCACGTGCGGCGGATGCTGCGGCTGGACGCCGCGGCGTCCGTCCTGGAGGCCCGGTGATGGTCGCCGGGACCGGTCACCGCTCCGACGTGGTCGCGACTGCCGCCGGACCCGCCGACGCGGGCCTGGCCACCGTCGACGCCGCGGTCGCCGCCATCGCGGCCGGGCGGCCGGTGATCGTGGTCGACGACGAGGACCGCGAGAACGAGGGCGACGTCATCCTGTCCGCCGAGCTCGCGAGCCCGGAGTGGATCGCGTGGACCGTTGCGCACTCGTCCGGGTTCATCTGCGCCCCGGTGAGCGTCGAGATCGCGGACGCGCTCGACCTGCCGCCGATGGTGGCGCACAACGAGGACGTCCGGGGGACCGCCTACACGGTGACGGTCGACGCGGCCGTCGGCGTGACCACGGGCATCAGCGCCCACGACCGGGCACGCACGCTCCGGGTCCTCGCCGACCCGACATCGGTGCGCGACGACCTGCACCGCCCCGGGCACGTGGTGCCGTTGCGGGCACGTCCGGGCGGCGTCCGCGAACGCGCAGGACACACCGAAGCTGCGATCGAGCTCGTCACCGCGGCCGGACTCCGGCCCGCCGCGGCGATCTGCGAGATCGTCGACGAGGACGGCAGCATGATGCGGCTGCCGGCGCTCGTCGCACTCGGGGCGCGCGAGGGCGTGCCCGTCATCACCATCGCCGCGCTCGCCGACTGGCTGGACGCGGCAGACCGGGCGGCGGCAGCGGATGCCGGGCCCACGGAAGGAACGACACGATGAGCGGAGCAGGCGCGGCGGACCGCGACCACGTGGACGGCACCGGGATCCGGGTGGCCATCATCGCGGGGCAGTGGCACGACACGATCGCCGGCGGGCTGCTCGCCGGCGCCCAGCGCGAGGTCGAACGGCTCGGGGCCACGGCCGACGTCTTCCCGGTGCCGGGCAGCTTCGAACTGCCGGTGGTCGCGAAGACCGCGCTCGAGGCCGGGTTCGACGCGGTGGTGGCGCTCGGCGTGATCATCCGCGGCGGGACGCCCCACTTCGAGTACGTCTCCGACGCGGCCACCAGCGGCCTGACCCGCGTGGCGATCGAGGCCGGCAAGCCCGTCGGGTTCGGCGTGCTCACGCTGGACGACGAGCAGCAGGGCCTCGACCGTGCCGGCCTGCCGGACTCCAAGGAGGACAAGGGCGCCGAGGCCGCACACGCCGCGATCAGCACCGCGGTGACGCTGCGGAAGCTGCGCGTCCTGCTCTAGCCGGTCACCCGGGCTGTCCGAACCGCTCGGGTCACCCGGGCTGCCCGGATCGCGCCCCTGCGCGGTCGTCCACGCGCGGTCTCCGGCGTCCTCGGGGAGCGCGGACCCACGCACGACGCACGACACCCGGCGCACGACACCCGACTGACGACACAGAACGGCCCCGCACCTCGACGAGGTACGGGGCCGTTCGTGGTGCGTGTCGGTCAGCGCTTGCCGAACACGTGGATCGGCAGGAAGAACGAGAGGCTCATCAGGAGCACGCCGGCCATGAAGACGAAGGCCTGGCCCGACTCGACCTGGAAGGCGAACCCGAACAGGTACATCGACACCAGCAGCAGCAGGATCGAGAAAACAGCGGCGATGACGCGGCCCACGGGATACCTCCGGGTGTCGACGAGTGGATCGTCGCCCAGTCTATCCCCAGGAGCGGGGGCAGCGGTTCACGCGACCGGTCGGGTCGCGATCAGCCGGTCGACGACGGCGAGCAGCGCCTCCATGTCGACGGTCCCGCGCTTGGGTCGGACCTCGCTGGCGGCGCCGAGCGAGGCCTGGTGGTAGAGCCCGTCACCGAGCAGCTTGACGGCCTGTGCGGTCGGCTCGTCACCGAGGGCGTCGACGAGGGTCGCGAGCCACGCGTTCTCGGTGTCGTCGAGCGTCCGACCGGCCTCCTCGTGCCCGGCCTGCTGCAGTCGGCTCGCCGCCAGCAGGGCGAGGTCGAGCTCGCTGCCGACGAACAGGCAGTTGCGGACGAAGTAGCGCGCTGCGCCGTCCTCGGCCTCGCGCATGCGCTCGACGTCGATCGCGGACAGGTCGGAGAGTCGCTCGCAGAGTCCCTCGACCAGGGCCGCCTTCGACCCGAAGTGGTACAGCAGGCCACCCTTCGAGACACCGGCGCGCGCGGCGACGGCGTCGAGGGTGGCGGGACGCTCGCCCTCCTCGCACACGATGGCGACGAAGCTGTCGAGGACACGGTCGCGGGCACTGGCCATGCGGAGAGTCTAGGAGCACTTCCGGACTCCCCGGCCCCCGTGACGATGCGCCGCACCGTGAACGCTCACGGACCGCTGCGCGAGCATTGCCCTCCCCGCTGGTGCACGCTAGCGTCGACGCGACCGTGAAGGTTCACGAGACGACAAGGATCCGCATGTCAGCGCAGACGGCGAACACCGCCACCACCACGACCTCCTCCACCACGGACCGTCCCGGATGGGCGGTCCTCGGCCCCGGCAGCATCGCCCGACGGTTCCTGTCCCAGCTCCCGGCGAGCAACGGGGTGCTCGTCGCGGCGGGCAGCTCGGCGCCCGAGCGCGCCCGGGCGTTCGCCGACGAGGCCGCTGCGTCCGGCACCACCGGGGTCACGGCTGGCACCTACGACGAGGCCCTCGCCGACCCGCGGGTGGACGCCGTCTACGTGTCGACCGTGCACACCGGGCACGCCCGGCTCGTGCTCGCCGCGCTCGAGGCCGGCAAGGCCGTGCTGTGCGAGAAGCCGCTCGCCGTGAACCACGGGACAGCGATGGCACTCGCCGACGCAGCACGCCAGGCCGGGCTGCCGCTCGTCGAGGCGTTCATGTACCGCTTCCACCCCCAGACCGCGGCCCTGCTCGACCTGGTGCGCGACGGTGCCGTCGGCGACGTCACCCACGTCGACGCGTCCTTCGCCTTCCGGGCGGGCGAGCGCGCCGGGCGGCTGTTCGACGTCGACACTGCAGGCGGTGGCATCCTCGACGTCGGCGGGTACCCGGTGACCATGACGGCCGCGATCGTGCAGGCGGCCACCGGCGTCGCGGTCGCAGAACCCGTCGACCTCACCGCCACGGGCACCCTCGGCCCGACCGGCGTCGACGAGTGGACCGTCGCGCAGCTCACCTACCGGGGCGGCATCACGGCGTCCGTCCGCACCGGGGTCAGGGTGCAGGACGACAACGCCGTCACCGTGCACGGCACGCGCGGGCGCCTCGTGCTGACCGACCCGTGGACGCTCGGTGACGACCCGACCATCGAGGTCCGCACCGTGGACGAGGACCCGCGCACGCTGTCCTTCGCCGGTGAGCACCCCTACGCGCGTGAGGCCGACGCCACCACGGACGCCCTGCGGGCCGGTGCGGTCGAGGCGTCGCAGATGACCCTGGAGGAGACGCTCGCCACCGCCCGCACCCTCGACCGCTGGCGCGCCGCGATCGGCCTGCGCTACCCGTTCGAGGCCGAGACCGCCGACGTCCCCACGGTGTCCGGCCGGCCACTCACCGTGCAGGACGGCAACCCGATGCGGTACGGCGAGGTGCCCGGTGTCGGCAAGCGGATGTCCCGACTGGTGATGGGCGTCGACAACCAGCCCGACCTGGCGCACGCCAGCGCGATCTTCGACCTGTTCGTCGAGCAGGGCGGCAACGTCTTCGACACCGGGTACGTCTACGGCGGGGGCGTGCTCGAAGGCCGACTCGGCAGGTGGATCCAGAACCGCGGCATCCGTGAGGACGTCGTCGTCATCACCAAGGGCGCCCACACCCCGTACTGCGACCCGGAGTCGCTGTCGCGCCAGCTCCTCGAGAGCCTGGAGCGCCAGGGCACCGACTACGCGGACATCTACATGATGCACCGCGACAACCCCGACATCCCGGTGGGGGAGTTCGTCGACGTCCTCGACGAGCATCGTCGCGCCGGCCGCATCCGGGTGTACGGCGGATCGAACTGGACCCCCGCCCGTTTCGACGAGGCGAACGCCTACGCCCGCGCCAACGGCAAGCACGGGTTCGAGGTCCTCAGCAACCACTTCGGCCTGGCCGAGGCGTACGACGTGCCGTGGGACGGCTGCGAGCACGCCACCGACGCCGCGTCGAAGGCCTGGCTCGAGGAGCGCCAGGTCCCGCTGCTGCCGTGGTCGTCGCAGGCCCGCGGCTTCTTCACCGGTCGGGCCCGGCCGGACGACACGAGCGACGCCGAACTCGTCCGCTGCTACTACAGCGACGAGAACTTCGAGCGGCTCCGTCGCGCGCGGGAGCTCGGCGAGCAGTTCGGCGTGCCGGCCACCGCGATCGCCCTGGCGTACGTGCTCGACCAGCCCTTCCCGACCTTCCCGCTGTTCGGACCGCGCACGATCGGCGAGGCCCGGTCCTCGATGACGGGGCTCTCCGTCGACCTCACGCCCGAGCAGGTGGCATGGCTGGACCTCCGAGCCTGACCCCGGGCGGCCGCGCGACGATCATCGACGTCGCCGCGGCCGCCGGGGTGTCCCGGCAGACCGTCACCCGGGCCATGAACGGCATGCCCGGCATCAGCGCGGCGACCAAGGAGCGGGTACTGGCCGCCGCCGCCGCGCTCGACTACCGACCGTCCCGCTTCGGGCGCGGGCTCGTGACCGGTGGTGACCACCAGCTCGGGCTCGTCGTCAACGACCTGCGGAACCCGTACTCGCCGGCACTCGCGTCGGCGGTGCTCGGGCTGGCGGCGGGGCGCGGGTGGAACGTCATGCTCGCCGACGTCGGCCTGGCGAGCGACTCGGACCGGATGGTCGAGTCGCTCGGCGCGCAGACGGACGTCGTCATCGGCTACCTCGGCGCCCGCGCACCGGAGTGGATCGAGCGCCTCGGCTCGGTGCCGGTGGTGGAACTCGACCCGTCCGGCCCCGTCACCCGTGCCGCCGTCCGGATCGACCCGACCGCGGCGATCGAGGAGCTCGCCGACCACCTGGTCGCCGTCGGGGTGAAGCACCCCGTGGTCCTCGACGCGGCCGCGGACGGCACGCCGAGTCACCGTGGTGCCCGCATGGTCGAGTCGCTCCGACGCCGCGGGTACCTGCCGGAGCTGGTCGTCGCGGCAGCACCCACCGCCGAGGCCGGTGCGGAGCACACCACCCGGATCCTGGCGGAGCACCGGCGGGTCGACGCCGTCCTGGCGTTCAACGACGTGCTCGCGCTCGGCGTGCTCTCGGCCTGCCGCCGTGCCGGCGTGGACGTGCCCGGCGACGTCCGGGTCGTCGGCGTGGACGGGTTGGCGCTCGGGGAGCTCGTCGCCCCAACCCTGACGACCCTCGCGGTCGACCTGGACGAAGTCGCTCGACAGGCGCTCGACCTGGCTCTCGGGATGCTCGCGGGGGAGCTGCCGCGCTCCGGCGGCGCGGTCGAGCGCGTGGTACGCCACCGCCTGCTGGTGCGGGAGTCGGCCTAGCCGCACCCACCGGCGGACGGGAGGCGCGGTGCCGGCCCGCACCGCGCCTCCCGTCCGTCACGTGGTGCGTCCGGACCGTCAGCGACGGGAACGGGTGACCAGGCGGGACCGGCGTGGTTGCAGTTGCAACCAAAACCGTCCAGACGGTACACTTACGGAGTCCTGACGGGACGCGTGTCCACTCCGCGTCCCGTCTCGTCTGCCCCACGTACCACCGCCGTCGACCCGGTCCGGCTCGAAGTCCCAGGAGTCCGCTGTGTCCGCACTGCTCACCAGCCCCGTCGCCACCCACGTCACCGGCAGCCGAGCCCGACGCTTCCTCGCGCTCGCCGTGCTCATGCTGCCGGTCCTGCTCATCTCGGTGGACAACACCGTGCTGAGCTTCGCGCTGCCCTCGATCGCCCGGGCGCTCCGGCCGGACGCCACGACCCAGCTCTGGATCGTCGACGCCTACCCGCTCGTGCTCGCCGGCCTGCTCGTCGTGATGGGCAGCATCGGTGACCGCATCGGTCGGCGCCGGATCCTGGTGATCGGCGCGACCGGCTTCGCCCTGTTCTCGGTCGCCGCCGCGTTCGCGACCGACGCGTGGATGCTCGTCGCCGCCCGGGTCGCGATGGGCGTGTTCGGCGCGATGCTCATGCCGGCGACCCTGTCGATCATCCGGAACGTGTTCGTCGACGCGGGGGAGCGGCGGATGGCGCTCGCCGTCTGGTCGACGATGTTCGCCGCAGGCAACGCGCTCGGCCCGCTCGTCGGCGGCACCCTGCTCGCGCACTTCCACTGGGGCAGCGTCTTCATGGTGGCGGTGCCGATCCTCGTGCTCATGCTCGTCGCCGTGCCGTTCTGCGTGCCCGAGTCGCGTGACCCGATGCCCGGGCCGGTCGACGTCCCGAGCATGGTGCTGTCCCTCGGCGCCCTCGCCCCGACCGTGTGGGCGATCAAGTCCGTCGTGCACCCGGAGGAGCGCGGCCTCGCGATCGCGCTGCTCGCCGTCGGCGTGGTCTGCGGCATCGCGTTCGTGCGTCGACAGTTGCGGTCCCGGACGCCGATGCTCGACCTGCGGCTGTTCCGCAGCACGGCCTTCACCGGCAGCGTGCTCATGAACCTGGCCGCGATGTTCTCGCTCACCGGGTTCCTGTTCTTCATCGCACAGCACCTGCAGCTCGTCGCCGGTCTGGACCCGTTCGCCTCGGGTGTCGTGCTCATCCCCGGCTCGGTGCTGACGATCGTCGCCGGTCTGGCGGTCGTGCCGGTCGTCGCCCGGGTGGCCCCGCGCTGGGTCGTGTCGGTGGCGCTGCTGTTCTCGGCGGCGGCCTACGCACTCGTCGCGGTGCTCGGTCACCACGCGTCGATCGCCGCGCTCGCCTTCGCGTTCGTCCTGCTCGGCATCGGCATCGGTGCGTCGGAGACGGTGACGAACGACCTCATCATCTCCACGGCGCCGGCGGACAAGGCCGGCGCAGCCTCGGCGATGTCGGAGACGGCGTACGAGATCGGCGCCGTCCTCGGCACGGCGGTCCTCGGCACGATCCTGGCGACGGCCTACCGGTCGCACGTGGTGGTGCCCGACGGGTTGTCCTCGGCGGCGCACGTCGCGGCGCAGGAGACCCTCGGCGGTGCCGTGACGGCCGCGGGTCAGCTCGGCGGCGGCGCCGGTCAGGCGCTCCTGGAGTCGGCGCGGGCCGCGTTCGACTCGGGCGTCACCATCACCGCGGGGGTCGCCGCGGTGCTCATGGTCGTGGCGGCCGCTGGTGCCGTCGTCATGCTCAAGCGCCGCTGAGCGCCGCGCGCGGAGCCGTCCCACGGCACGCCCGGCCGCGTCCGAACCTGTGAATCGTTGACCTCAACCAGGGTTCAGGTCATACGTTGGGTGGCAGCCGCCGAGTGACGGCGATCCCTCCCGAAGGAACGACCACCATCACCATGCCCGACGAAGCACCGGCGACCATCGCCGACGCGTACAAGTCCGCGTTCCGCGCGCACCCTGCCGGTGTCGCCGTCATCACCGCCGAGGGCCCGGACGGCCCGACCGGCCTCACCGCGTCGAGCGTGGCGAGCGTCGCGGTCGACCCGCCGGTGCTGGTCTTCTCGCTGTCGACCAACTCGGGGTCGGCCGGCGTCGTGCTCGGTGCGCCGCTGTTCGTCGTGCACCTGGTCGACTCGCTCGGTGTGGGTCTCGCGAAGCGCTTCGCGAGCACCGGCAGCCCCGCCGCCGACGACCCGATCTGGGGGACGCTGCCGTCGGGGGACCGCTACCTGCCCAGCGCTGCCAGCGCCCTGCGCTGCCGTCCGCTGTCGACGACCCCCATCGGCAGCTCGACCGTCGTCGTCGCCGAGGTGCTCGACATCGTCGTCGGCGCCGACCGGGGCGAGCCGCTGGTCTACCACAACCGGGAATTCCACTCCCTCACCGATCGTTCCCGGCTCTCGTGAGCCGCGGAGCCCGCCGCCCAACCCACTGATCGAAAGGACCTCACATGGCTGAGTACACCCTGCCGGAGCTGCCGTACGACTACGCCGCACTCGAGCCGCACATCAGCGGCAAGATCATGCAGCTGCACCACGACAAGCACCACCAGGCCTACGTCACCGGTGCGAACACCGCGCTGCAGCAGCTCGGCGAAGCGCGCGAGTCGGGCAACTTCGGCGCGATCAACAAGCTCGAGAAGGACCTCGCGTTCCACCTCGGTGGCCACGTCAACCACTCGATCTTCTGGACCAACCTCGGCCCGGACACGAAGGTCCCGGAGGGCGAGCTCGCCGCCGCGATCGACGAGTTCTTCGGCTCGTTCGAGAAGTTCCAGGCGCAGTTCGCCGCCGTCGCCAACGGCATCCAGGGCTCCGGCTGGTCCGTGCTGGCCTGGGACGTCGTCGGCCAGAAGCTGACCACGTTCCAGCTCTTCGACCAGCAGGGCAACATCCCGTTCGGCCTGGTGCCGATCTTCATGCTCGACATGTGGGAGCACGCCTTCTACCTCGACTACCTCAACGTCAAGGCGGACTACGTCAAGGCCGTGTGGAACATCGTCGACTGGGAGAACGTGGCCGCGCGCTTCGCCAACGCGAAGTCGCAGCAGTTCGTCACGCTCTGATCGACGCGGGCGGGTCGCCACGGTGACCACCTGACGAACGGGAGGCACGGTGCCAGCTGGCACCGTGCCTCCCGTTCGTCGTGGGGGCGGTCGACGGCGCCGTGTGCCCGGCCGGGACGCGTGCGCCCGGGTCAGGCCGCGGCGAACGCGGAGCGCGCCGCCAGGTCGTGCGCGATCCGTCGCAGCGCGGCGTCCGTGTCGGCGTGCGCTCCGTCGACGACGGCGTTCCACTGCGCGCCCCTGGCCGTCATCACGGCGAACCGTGCCGCGCGGTCGGCTGCCTGGCCGTCGTAGCCGTGCGCGCGGCACCAGGCGGTGAGCGCCGCGACGTGTGCGCGGTGGAAGCGGCGCTGCCGGTCGCGGCCGCCCAGCGCCTCGACCGACCCCAGCTCGAAGGCGAGCCGGGCGGACAGTGCACGCTGTGGGTCGTCGAGCCCGCCGAACGTCGCGACGAGGTGGTCGGCGAGCGCTGCGTCGTCCGCCGACGGGTCCAGCGCGGACGCGGGCCAGCACGCCGCGAGGTGCTCGACGACGGCCTCGCTCAGGCCGTCCCGCGAGCCGAAGTGGTAGACGATCGGGTACGCGCTCGTCCCGAGCACCCGGCCGAGGCTCCGGACCGACACGTCCTCGATGCGGGTGGTCGCGAGGTGCGCGGTGACCTTCTCGAGGATCGCGGGCTTGATCGTCGGATCGGGCTTCCTGGGCATGGCATCTCCGCGTCGTCGGTCGGCGATCAGTCTCCGTATGTTAGCAGCAGGAATATCAGCTCAGCACCGACTGTGCACGGAACCGGTGCCGTTCGTGTGGCTCAAAACGGAGCAATACTCGGATCCGACTAGACTGTCCGGGATGTCCACGCCGCAGGGGCGCTCCGTGCCCGCGCCAGATCCCAGGGACGCCCGTGCCGGACGGGCGGTCGCGGGGCGTCGTCGTGGCGCCGGCAAACGCTTCCTGGTGGTCGGCGACGTGCTGGACGGGGTGCTCGTGCACACCGCCGCGCACCGGATCGGCGTGCACGACCCGACCGCGGTGATCCGGCACCGTCCGACCGGCGGCGGTGGCGACACGGCCGCGTGGCTCGGCTGGCTCGGCGCCGAGGTGGACGTCGTCGCACGGGTCGGGGTGGACGACGTCTACCGTCACGAGCGTGCCCTCGAGGACGCCGGCGTCCGGGCCCACCTGCGGTACGACGCCATGACCTCGACCGGGGTCGTGGTGTCGGTGCGGAACGACGACGGCCTGACCGCGATGACGGATCCGGCCGCGAGCGGACGGATCAGCGCCGAGGACGTCCCGCCGTCGCTCGTCGCCCGTGCCGACATCGTCCACCTGACCGGGGCGGCGATGCTCGGCGCGGGTGCCGATCGGCTCGCCGAGCTGGTGGCCTGCGCTCGGTCCGGTCCGGCGCGGGTGTCGGTCGACCCGTCCTCCGCCGTGGCGGTCGACGCCGTCGGCGCGGCGCGGTTCCTCGAGGCCCTCGACGGCGTCGACGTGCTGCTCCCGAACCGTCCCGAAGCGCTCGCGCTGACGGGCGAGACCGACCTGGACACCGCGGTCCGCCGCCTGACGCAGGTCGTGCCGCTCGTGGTGGTGACGGCCGGTGCCGACGGTGCGCTCATCGGGCGACGGGGCAGGAGCGTGCACCGCGTGCCGGCCACCCCGGCGGCCGTCGTGGACACCGTCGGCGCGGGTGACGCTTTCGCCGCCGGCTTCGTGCGGGCCTGGGCGACCGATCCGGTGCGGGTCGGGGCCGCCGCGCAGGAGGGCACCCGGGTCGCCGCGCGCGCACTCGGGGTCGTGGGCGGTCGGCCGCCGGTCTGAACCGCTGCCGCGGGTGCCGGGGACGAGCCCGCGCTCAGCGCTCGGTCGGCTCGGGCTCGACGGTCAGGGTCTGCACGAGCCCCGCCGCCGACGGAGCCAGCCGGATCTCGACCCGCAGTCGGCCGCACGAGCCCGGCACCCACCAGCGCAGGTGCGAGGGCGCCGAGGAGGACTCGGCGACCGGGTCGGCACCGAGGTCGGCGCCGACGGCCGCGACGGCCTGCGCCACCGCCCGGCGACGGCGCTCGTAGGGCACGTCCATCGCGACGTTCGGCGTGCAGATCGCGTCGGCCAGGTCGTCACGCCAGTCCCGCAGCAGGCTGGTCACCGCCGCCTGCGCCGCACGCGTCGCGGACACCGTCGTCGCCGGGTCGGCGAGGACCCCCGTCGAGCCGGTCGCGGCGTCGAGCACGAGATCGTGGGCCTGCTGGGCGGCGACGGACACCTTCGCCTGCGTGGCGTTCTCGAAGGCGACGACCCCGATGCCGTCACGGACCGACCACCGCATGTGGGCCGAGAAACCCGGGTAGCCGCCGGAGTGCGACACGAGCTCGCCGAAGCGGTCGTCCTGCTCCACGAACACCCCGAACCCGTACGCCGTCGGTCGCGTCGAACCGGGGACCACGGTGGTCGGCACCACCCGCATCGCCTGCTGCAGCAGACGCCGGTCGGCCGGGGACACCGGGCCGGGCTCCGGCGACGCCGTGAACGCCGACGCCAGGTGCGCCGCCCACCGCGCGAGGTCGCGGACCGTCGAGAACAGGCCGCCGATCGGTGAGAACGCGCCCGGTCCGCTCAGCGGGAGCGGCTCCCAGGCGCCGTCGTACGGGCGGAACCCGGTGACGACGTGTCCGCGGGCCTCGTCGGCGCGGAACACGGTGTCCGTCAGTCCGAGTGGTCGGAGCACGGTCTCGCTGGCGACCTGGGTGTAGGGGCGTCCCGTCACCACGGCGATCACCCGCCCGAGCAGCGCGTACGCCAGGTTCGAGTACGCGAACCGCGTGCCGGGGACGGAGTCGAACAGCAGTCCACCGCGCAGCACGTCGTCGAGCTCGTCGTCGGTGATCGACTCCTGCCGATCGGCCCACGGGTCGTCCGTCGGGAAGCCCGCCGACATCGTCAGCAGCATGCGCACCGTCGGTACGGGGGAGTCCGGCGTCGGCAGGGCCACGGCGCGGAAGGCCGGCACGAAGTCGGTGACGGGGGCGTCGAGGTCGAGTGAGCCGTCGGCGACGAGCGTCATCAGGGTCGCGGCGGTCACGCTCTTCGTGCACGAGGCGATCCGGTAGACCGAGTCGGCGTCCGGGCTGCGGCCGTCACCGCGATCGCCGTGGCCGCCCGACGCCACCAGGCCGCTCCGGTCGAACACACCCCACGCGCTGCTCGGTGCGACGCCGCGTTCGACGCGCTCGCGGAAGACGGCCTCGATCTGCTCGACGACCGCGGTGGGGAAGGCGGATCCGGCGGTCACGACCGGCGCATCGTCTCGTAGGCGTCGAGCGCTCGCTGCCGCGTGGCCTTGAGGTCGAGCATGGGCTCCGGGCGGTCCTCGTCGGCGGGCACCCACCGGCGCACGTACTCACGGTGCGGATCGAAGCGCTCGAGCTGCCGGTCGGGGTTGAACACCCGGAAGTACGGGGCGGCGTCGAAGCCAGACCCGGCGACCCACTGCCAGTTCGCGGCGTTGTTGGCGGAGTCGGCGTCCACCAGGGTGTCCCAGAACCACTGCTCGCCCACCCGCCAGTCGACGAGCATGTTCTTGACGAGGAAGCTCGCGGTCGCCAGGCGGACCCGGTTGTGCATCGCGCCGGAGTGCCACAGCTCGCGCATCCCGGCGTCGACCAGGTCGAACCCGGTGGTGCCGGTGCGCCAGCGGTCGACCTCGGCGTCCGGTGCGTCCCGCCACGGGAACGCGTCGAACTGGCGGCGCACGTTCACCGTGGTGATGTCCTCGCAGTGGAAGTACTCGTTCCAGTTGAACTCGCGCCAGGCGAGCTGGCGCAGGAACGCGGCGGCGTTCCGCCGCTGCTCCGGTTCGAGCTGCCCGTGCAGTCGGTGCCACACCTGGTACGGGCTGACCTCGCCCCAGCGCAGGTGCGGGGACAGGTCGCTCGTGGCCGCCATCGCGGGTTCGTCCCGCTGGTCGTAGTCCTCGAGCGCGTGGGTCACGAAGTGTTCGAGTCGCTCGTGGGCGCCCTGCTCGCCCGGTCGCCAGGCCTCGCGCAGGCCACCGGCCCAGTCGGGGTGCGTCGGCAGCAGCTCCCAGGCGTCGAGGTCGTCACTCGCGACGCCCGCCGGGGCGGGGAGCGCGTCGGGGTCCGGCAGCGGGTGCCGTGGCTCGGGCATCGCCTGCGCCGCGCGCCAGAACGGGGTGAAGACCTTGAACGGTTCGCCCTGCCCGGTGAGCACGGTCCACGGTTCCCAGAGCAGGGTGGCGGCGAAGCTGTGGGCCTCGATCCCGCGGTCGTGCAGCGCGCTCTTGATGCCGGCGTCGACCGTGCGCTCCGCCGGTCCGTAGCGACGGTTCCAGAACACCGCGTCGGCACCGGTGTCGGCGACGAGGGCATCGATCGCCTGTGCGGCCGGGCCACGGCGGAGCACCAGGCGGGACCCGCGCTCGCGCAGTCCGGCGTCGAGCGACGTCAGCGAGTGGTGGAGCCACCACCGGCTGGCCGCACCGGCCGGTCGGACGCCGGGAGACTGGTCGTCGAGGACGTAGACCACCGTGACGTCGCCGCCGTGGTCGATCGCCGCCTGGAGCGCCGGGTTGTCCGCGAGCCGCAGGTCGTCGCGGAGCCAGACCAGTGCGCCGGTCACACCGCGGCCGTGTCCCGCTCGGCGACCGCGCGTGCGGCCGGACGGCGCCCCTGGTCGGCGCCGGCCGCCAGGCGGAGCTTCGTGCAGAGTTCGGTCAGGGTCCGGAGTTCGGGGTCGGACAGGCCGGCACCCACCTGTCGGGCGATGCTCGCGGCGTGCTGCACCGCGACCTGGCGGTAGACGTCGAAGCCGTGCGGGGTCAGCGCGACGATCACCCCGCGGGCGTCCGTCGGGTCCGGCTGCTTCTCGACGATCCCGCGGGCCTGGAGTCGGTCGACCAGGCGGCTGACGCTCGGCTGGGTCAGGAGCAGGTGGCCGGTCAGGTCGCGCATGCGGCACCGACGGCCGGGCTGGGTCGACAGGTTGAAGCAGACGTCGTACTCGTTGAACGAGATCTCGTCGCCGGGGAAGTCGGCGTTGAGACTCCGCATCACGGCGACCTGGGCGCGGAACAGCGCTTCCCAGGCGGCGACGGCGGTCGCCTTGTCACTGCGGCGTGTCTCGGTCACGGTCGCGATCCCTCCGGTCGTACGGTCTGTCCACACTACCGACGGGGGTCCGACAGGGGCTGCCGACATGCACGAGGGCCGGTCACCTGACGGCGACCGGCCCTCTCCCTTGCACCAAGAGTTTCCTGCAATCACATTCCGCAGCCGGTGCCACAGCAAACACCGTCTGCACCGCCGACTGTATAACGAGCGGGTAACGGCGCGCCAGCCTCTCCCGCTGCTGTTCGCTGCGAGTTCGCCGAGACCGCGCTGATCGTCAGAACAGGTCGGGCGACGGGGTGGACGCGTAGCGGACCGCGACGTCGGCGTGCCGGTCGAACCGGTAGCCGACGCCCCGGACCGTGCGCACGATCTCCTCGAAGGCACCGAGCTTCGAACGGAGCCGCCGCACGTGCACGTCGATCGTGCGCTCGTTCGGGGTCTCGTCCTCGCCGTCCGACCACAGCCCCTCGATGATCGCGGACCGGTCGACGGTCTGCCCCTCGCGGAGCACCAGGAACTGCAGGAGCTCGAATTCCTTGAAGGTCAGCGGGGCGGCCTCGCCGTCGAGCGTCACGCGCTTGCGGGAGATGTCGATGACGACCCCGGTCTCCTCGGGCTCGGGCTTGTCCGCCTGCTTGCGGGCGGCGACGGCGGAGCGGTCCTGCAGGGCGAGCCGGACGACGTCGACGTCGCGCCCGCCGGACTGCTCGGCGGCGACCGCGACGGCGGCGTACGTCTCGGCGGACGGCACGAGCTGCGCCGTGAGCGCCTTCAGCTGCTCGACGACGGCTGCCAGGGTCGTGCCGGCTGCCGCGGCCTTGGCCTCGTCGAGCCCGACGTAGAGCGCGAAGCCGCGCGCCTCGGTGCCCTCGGGCAGCCCGCGGTTGCGCTGCGGGGCCACGACGGGGCTCGTCGGCACGGTGGACGGACCGGCCGCCGGCGTGGTCGGACGCGGACGGATCGGGGTGACCGTCCCGAGGTCGGTGGAGACGGGGGCTGCGCTGCGGAGCACGGTGCGGGGCTGGGCGATGGTGAGCGACATGGTGGTCCTCCGGGCGGTGACCGGGCGCGGGGTGGCGCGGGCGGTCGGTGTCGAATGCGTCATCCCGGGTACGGCGGTACGCCGATGCCCTGCGGTCCTGCTGCGGACCGGGGCCGACCCGGGGGAACGGGAGACAGACCTCGTGACGTGGTGCGCGTCGCCGACGGTGTCCGTCACCCGGGGATCACGCGCTCGCGACGGGGATGGTGTCGCGGGGGATCCGGCTGGAACGGGTGCCGATCAGGCACACATTCGACAACGCATGACGGCGACCGGCATCATCATGCCGGCAGTCCCCTGTGCCTCGGTGAGGACGCGGGCGGACACGGTTGCAGTCATGGCACGAGTATGGGTGGGATACCAGCGCGGTGTCAACCGTCCGCACGGACGGTCGGGCACAGCGCGCCGGGTTCCGGACAGTGCCCTGGAACCGACGGGAGGCACGGTGCCAGCTGGCACCGTGCCTCCCGTTCGTCAGGTGGTCGCGGACGCGACCCGGTTCGTCTACTCGGCCAGGCCGTACAGACGGTCGCCGGCGTCGCCGAGACCCGGCACGATGTACCCGTTCTCGTCGAGCTTCTCGTCGAGGGCCCCGAGCACGATCGAGACGTTGCGGTCGCCCACGGCCTCCTCGACCATGGCGAGCCCCTCGGGTGCGCCGAGGATGCACACGCACGTGACCTCCTCGGCCCCACGGGCGAACAGGAAGTCGATCGCGGCGGCGAGGGTGCCACCCGTGGCCAGCATCGGGTCGAGCACGAAGCACTGGCGGCCGGACAGGTCGTCGGGCAGGCGCTCGGCGTACGTCTGCGGCTCGAGGGTCTCCTCGTTGCGGGCCATGCCCAGGAACCCGACCTCGGCCGTGGGGACGAGCTTGACCATGCCCTCGAGCATGCCGAGGCCGGCACGCAGGATCGGCACGACGAGCGGACGCGGCTTCGCGATCGCGACGCCCATGGTGTGCGCGACGGGCGTGTCGATCGGCGTGGCGGTCACGCGGACGTTGCGGGTGGCCTCGTAGGCCAGCAGCGTGACGAGCTCCTCGGTGAGGGCGCGGAACGTGGGGGAGGGTGTGGTCCGGTCGCGGAGCACCGAGAGCTTGTGGGTGATGAGCGGGTGGTCGGCGACGTGGACTCGCATAGGGTCGAGCCTAGCGTGCCGCCGACCGTCAGGAGGTCCCGTGGAGGAGCCCGCAGCCCGCCCGTTCGTCCCCGCGATGGAGCGTGCACTCGACGAGGCCCGGCGGTGCCTGGACACCGACGACGTCCCGGTCGGCGCGGTGGTGCTCGACCGTGACGGCGTCGTGGTCGCCACCGGCCGGAACGAGCGCGAGGCCCGCCAGGACCCGACGGCCCACGCCGAGGTGCTCGCGCTGCGGGCCGCGGCGGCCGTGACGGGGGACTGGCACCTCGAGGAGCACACGCTCGTGGTCACGCTCGAACCGTGCCCGATGTGCGCCGGCGCCGTCATGGCCGCACGGGTGCCCCGGGTCGTGTTCGGCGCGTGGGACCCGAAGGCCGGTGCCAGCGGCAGCGTCTACGACATCGCCAGGGACCGCCGGCTGCCGCACCGGTCCGAGGTCGTCGGCGGCGTGCTCGAGGCCGCGTGCGCCGAACTGCTCGACGACTTCTTCAGTCAGCGGCGAGGATGACGATCGCCTCGGTCGGCGGCTGTGGCCCGGTGCGCAGGACGTCCGGCTCGACGTAGATCACGCGGGCGATCGGCACGGCGCTCCGGACACGCTCCTCGACGGTGTCGATGCCGGCGGCGACGTCACCGAGACGGCGGTCGCCGTCGACCGCGACCTTCACGCCGACCATCAGCTCGTCGGGGCCCAGGTACAGGGTCTTCAGGTGGATGATCTCGTCGACCTCGGGACCGTCGAGCACGGCGCGCTTGATCCGTTCGACGTCGGCCGCGCTCGCTCCCTCGCCGACGAGCAGGCTCTTCGTCTCGATGCCGAGCACCACGGCGACGGCGATGAGCAGCGCCGCGATGAACATCGTGCCGACGGCGTCGAACACGCCGTTGCCGGTCAGGGCCGTCAGCCCGACGCCGAACAGGGCGAAGACGAGGCCGAGCAGGGCCGCGGTGTCCTCGAGCATGACGACGGGGAGCTCGGGGGCCTTCGCCCGGCGGACGAACTGCACCCAGCTCTGCGAGCCCTTCTGCGGTCGGGCCTCACGCAACGCGGTCCGGAGCGAGAAGCCCTCGAGCCCGATCGCGATGACGAGCACGGTGAGGGGCAGCCACCAGTTCTCGAGCGGGTGCGGATGGGTGAGCTTCTCGATGCCCTCGTACAGCGAGAAGACGCCGCCGACCGAGAACAGGATGATCGACACCACGAAGGCGTACACGTAGCGCTCCCGGCCGTAGCCGAACGGGTGCTCCTGGTCCGCCGCGCGTCGGGCCTTCCGGCCACCGAGCAGGAGCAGGAGCTGGTTCGCGGAGTCGGCCAGGGAGTGCACGCCCTCGGCCAGCATCGACGCGGATCCGCTGATGGCCGCCGCGATGAACTTCACGATCGCGATGCCGATGTTGGCACCGAGTGCGGCGAAGATCGCCTTCGTGCCTCCCGAAGCGCTCACAGGTGTCCCTCCTCGTGGTCTGCGACACGATCCTAGGCGGGCGGCGTCGGTAGGGTCGGGAGCATGACGATCGACCTGCCCCGCACCGCCCTGCTCGGGGTCGGCTCCATGTCCGGCGCGGTCCTCGACGGCCTGCTCGCCGCCGGACTCGACCCGGCCACCGTGACCCTGACCACGAAGTCGGAGCAGTCCGCGGCGGCCCTCCGCGACCGCGCGCTCACCGCCACCGCGAGCGACACCGACCCCGACGCCAACCGGGCGGCGGTCCGTGGGGCGGCACTCGTGGTGCTCGGCGTGAAGCCGTACGTGATCGCGGACCTGCTCGACGAGGTCGCCGGTGACCTGGAGCCCGGTGCCGTCCTGGTCAGCGTCGCCGTCGGCACCACCACCGCGAGCATGGAGGCACGGCTGCCGGAGGGCGTCCGTGTCGTCCGCGCACTGCCGAACACCCCGATCGGCGTCGGGCACGGTGTCACCGGCATCAGCGCCGGCGCCTCGGCCGACGCCGAGGCCGTCGCGCTCGCGTCGTCGGTGTTCACCGCCTCGGGTGAGGTCATCGAGGTGCCCGAGTCGCAGCTCGACGCGCTCTCGGCCGTCTCGGGCTCCGGCCCCGCGTACGTCTTCCTGCTCGTCGAGCAGTGGCAGCGCGCCGCCGAGGAACTCGGCTTCACGCCCGACCAGGCGGCGACGATGGTGCAGGGCACCGTGCGCGGCGCGGTCGAGCTGCTGGAGCGGTCCGGCCGTGCGCCCGCCGACCTCCGCCGTGCAGTGACGAGCCCGAAGGGCACGACGGAGCGTGCCGTCGCGGTGCTGCAGGACGCCGACCTGGCGGACACGTTGCTGCGCGCGTCGCGCGCCGCGATCGCGCGCGCCGAGGAGATCGCCGCGTCGTAGACGCACCCCGAGGCGGACGGGAGGCCCGTGGCGACGCTGCCACGGGCCTCCCGTCCGGCCCTGGTCGCGACCCGGGCCGCGCTCGCTACTCGTAGGCGGCGAAGCGCTCCAGGTCGGTCTCCGACCCCGAGACGATGATGACGTCGTCCTCGCCGATGATGCTCTCCGGGGTGGCCGGCACGAACGGGCTGCCGGGCGGCTTGATGCCGAGCACCGTGAGGCCGAAGCGCGTGCGGATCACCGTCGTCGCCAGGTCCTTCCCGCGTACCGCCCGCGGCGGGAACATCTTGACCACGGCGAAGTCGTCGTCGAACTCGATGAAGTCGAGCATCCGACCGGACACCAGGTGGGCCGTCCGCTCGCCGGCCTCGCGCTCCGGGTACACGACGTGGTTCGCCCCGATGCGGGACAGGATCGTGCCGTGCGACCGGCTGATCGCCTTCGCCCAGATCTGCGGGATGCCGAGGTCGACCAGGTTGGCGGTGATGAGCACGCTGGACTCCAGGTCGCTGCCCGTGCCGACCACTGCGATCGCGAAGTCCTGCGCGCCGATCTGCCGGAGCGCGTCGATGTCGGTCGCGTCGGCCTGCACCGCGTGGGTGACGCGGTCGGACCACTTCTGCACGAGACCGGGGTCGGTGTCGACGACCAGGACCTCGCGGTCCTGCCGCTCGAGCTGCCCGGCGGTCGCCGCGCCGAACCGACCGAGGCCGATCACCAGCACCGGGGCGTCGTGACTGATCGCACCGAGCGGGTGCGGCGGACGGGTGCGGTCAGCCAACGATCGGCCTCTCCTCGGGACGACGGAACAGTTGCCGGCTCTGGCTGGCGGCCAGTGCAGCGGCGATGGTCACTGTACCGACCCGGCCGAGGAACATGGTCGCGGCGAGCACGTACTTGCCGGACTCCGGCAGGTCCGCGGAGACGCCGGACGACAGGCCGCACGTCGCGAACGCCGAGATCACCTCGAACAGCACGCGGTCGAGCGAGTCGTCGGTGATCTGCAGGAGCACGACGGTCGCGACGGCGACGATCGTGGCGCCCCACAGCACGACCGCGACGGCGACGCGCAGGACGTCGCTCGGGACGCGACGGCCGAAGGCCTCCATGCTCTGGCGTCCGCGGGCCTCGGCGACCGCCGCGAGGAACAGCACCGCGAGCGTCGTCACCTTGATGCCGCCGGCGGTCGACGCCGAGCCACCACCGATGAACATGAGCATGTCCGTGACGAGCAGGCTCGAACCGTTCAGCTGGTCGAAGTCGACGAGCGAGAACCCGCCGGACCGCGTCATCGTCGACAGGAACAGGGCCTGGAACGCCGTGCGGCCCGCTCCTTCCTCGCCGAACGTCGTCGGGTTCGACGCCTCGAGCGCGATGTAGGCGGCCATCCCGCCGAGCAGCAGCACGGCGCTGGTGGCCAGGGTGAGCTTGACGTGGATCGGCCACCGTCGGGGCGTCCGGAACTGCTTCGTCACGGCGCGGATCACCGGGAAGCCGATCGACCCCGCGACGACGCCCACCATGAGCAGGGAGAGGAACCAGTAGTCGTGCGCGAAGGGGTCGAGCCCGTCGGCGTTCGGCGAGAAGCCGGTGTTCGTGAACGCCATCGCCGCGTAGTAGAACGAGTCGCCGACGGCGGTCCAGAACGGGATGCCGGCCAGCAGGACCGACGGCAGGAGGAGCAGTCCGAGCACGATCTCGATCGTCAGCGTGCTCACCGCGACCGTCGCGAGCAGCGTGCCGACCTCGCCGAGGCGCACCGCCTGCCCCTCCGGCACGGCACCGTGGTGCGTGCGGAGCGGGTTCGAGTCGCCGGCCGCCATCAGCTTCGCCCGGAGCCCGAGGCGGCGCGTGACGAAGAGCCCGAGGATCGACGCGAAGGTCAGGACGCCGACCGCGCCGATCTGCGTGCCGATCACCACGAGGGTCTTGCCGAACACCGACCAGTGCGTGGCCATGTCCACCGTCGCCAGCCCGGTGACGCAGACCACCGACGCGGCGGTGAACAGGGCGTCCGAGAAGTGGGTGCCGGAGCCGTCCGCCGAGGCCCACGGGGTCATGAACAGCACGGTGAACAGGAAGATCAGGGCGATGAACACCAGGATCGCCAGTCGTGACGGCGACGATCGGAGCACGGTGGCGACGCGTCCGACCCGTCGGCGGCTGGCGCTCACGCGGTGCGCGGGCGGCTCGGTTCGGTCGAGCATGCGGATGCCTCCGAGGACAGGGGCCGGGACGGTTCGACATGGTACATCCGTGGTGCCCCGGCTAGCCTTGCCACCATGGCCGACATCTTCTCCGTCGTGGCGGACCCCACCCGGCGTGAGCTGCTCGGGACCCTGCTCGCCGCCTACGGATCGGACGTCACGGGCGGCGAACTCAGCGTCGGCCAGCTGGTCGCGCGCCTCGGGGTGAGCCAACCGACGGTGTCGAAGCACCTGCGGGTCCTGCGCGACATCGGGCTCGTGACGAGTCGCGAGGAGGGCCAGCACCGCTTCTACCGGCTCGACCCGGAACCGCTCGTCCAGCTGGAGGAGTGGGTGCTGCCGTTCACGACCGCGGTCGACGCCGACGGCCGACCGGCCACGACCGCCTGGACGCCGGACGGGCAGCCGGTGTCGGTCCGACGCTCGGGCGCGGCAGGCACGACCACGGTCGAGGTCGGCACGGAGCTCGGCCGGGTGATGGCCGAGGCGTCCTTCCGGGCGACCGCCGCGATCTCCGGCGCGCAGCAGGGGTGGGAGCGCGTGGTCGACCGCAGCCGCAAGCGGTTCACGCGTCGTGGCGACGAGGACGGACCCCGCGACGCGGACCGGGCGCAGGGCACGGACTGATCCTGGACACCGGCTCGCGCGCCCCTCTACAGTTGCCACAGACCACACGGGTCACACCACTCCCGTACGCAGGCGCGTGCGAGCTCGGCGAAGGCGGATCATGACCGGCAGTTTCGACGACGTGCGCTTCCTCACCGTCGCGGAGGTCGCCGAGATGATGCGCGTCTCGAAGATGACCGTCTACCGCATGGTGCACGCCGGTGAGCTCCCCGCGATCCGGTTCGGGCGGTCGTTCCGCGTGCCGGAGTCGGCCGTCGCCGACGTGCTGCGCGGCGGGATCGCCGACGTCGGCTGAGCGCGCGTTCGACATCGCAGCGGGCAGCCGGTAGGATCGGGCAGGTTGATTTTCCGCGGTCTCTTCGGCCCGGTGTCCGTACATCAGCATCAGTCCGAGCGAGGTCCACATGGGTTCTGTCATCAAGAAGCGTCGCAAGCGCATGGCGAAGAAGAAGCACCGCAAGCTCCTTCGCAAGACGCGTCACCAGCGCCGTAACAAGAAGTAGACCGAACACGGTCTACGCAGGTCGGAGGACCTGCACGAGAAGCCCCGGTCCGCCGGGGCTTTTTCCGTTCCCGGGCGTCGGTCGGCACCGGGCTACGCTGGGGGTATGCCAGCAGTGACCTTCCTGACGAAGCCCGGATGCCACCTCTGCGACGACGCCCGCCCCGTCGTGGAACGCGTCGTGGCCGACCACCCCGGCGTCACGCTCGAGGAGCGCTCGATCCTGGACGACGAAGCCCTCCGCCTCGAGTACGCGGAGGACATCCCCGTCGTGCTGGTCGACGGGCGCGTCCACAGCACCTGGCACGTCGACGCCGACCGACTCGCCCGCGCACTCGAGCAGGCGGAGGCCCGCGCATGATCTCCCACGTCGTCTCCTGGTCCCTGCGCGAGGACCTCGACCGTGCCACGTCGATCGCACGCATCCGCGAGCTGCTGACCGGCCTGGTCGGCACGATCGACGCGATCCGCACGCTCGAGGTCGTCGAGAACGTCGCCTACCCCGACAAGAACCACGACGTCGCCGTCGTCGCGACGTTCGACGACCTCGCGGGGCTCGACGCGTACCAGGTGCACCCGGACCACCAGGCCGCGGCAGCGGAGATCCGCGAGCTGGTCACGGCGCGGGCCGCCATCGACTGGCGGAGCTGAGCCGCGCCTCCCGTCCAGTCGCTCCGTGAGCAGAAGACGCCGCCTCCGGAACTCGGAGGCGGCGTCTTCTGCTCGTTCGCCGGTGCTTACGGGGTCAGGCGCGTCGGGCCGCGGAACAGGTACGTGACCTCGCGGATCGACGGCTCACCGAGCATGAGCATCAGCACGCGAGCCAGGCCCATGCCGAAGCCACCGTGCGGCGGGACGCCGTAGCGGAAGAAGTCGAGGTACCAGCCGAGCTCCTCCGGGTCGAGGCCCTTCTCGACGGCCTGCGCCTCGAGCACGTCGACGCGGTGCTCGCGCTGGGCACCCGTGGAGATCTCGGCGCCGTTGAAGATGAGGTCGTAGCTGTTGGTGACCGACGGGTCGCCCGGCTTGCGCATGTGGTAGTACGGCCGGATCGAGGCGTCGTACTCGGTGACGAAGACGAACTCCGAGCCGTGCGTCTCCTTGGCCCAGGCGGCGACGCGGCGCTCACCCTCGGGGTCCAGGTCGCCGTCGGCACGGACGACGTCGTAGCCGCTGTCCGCCACGATCTTGCGGGCGTCGGCCAGGGTCACGCGGGGGAACGGCGTCGCGGGGACCTGCAGCTCGAAGCCGAAGACCTCCTCGATGTCCTTGCCGTACTTCTCCTTGACGGCGGTGATGCCGGCGACCAGGACCTCTTCGTGCATCGCCATGACGTCCTCGTGGGACTCGATCCACGAGAACTCGGCGTCGACGCTGGTGAACTCCGTGGCGTGGCGGCTCGTGAAGGAGGGGTCGGCACGGAAGGCGTCGGCGATCTCGAAGACGGCGCCGAAGCCGGCCGGCTGCGCCATCTGCTTGAAGTTCTGCGGCGACTGCGCCAGGTAGGCGGTCGTCTCGAAGTACTCGAGCTGGAAGAGCTCGGCACGGGACTCCGACGCCGAGGCCATGAGCTTCGGGGTGTGGATCTCGATGTAGTCGCGGTCGACCCAGTACGTGCGGAAGGCGTGCTCCAGCGTCGTCTGGATGCGGAAGATGAGGTTCTGCTTGCGGTTGCGCAGGTCGAGGAAGCGCCAGTCGAGGCGCTTGTCGAGCGAGGAGTCGTCGGCGATCGGGGTCTCCGGGATCGCCGCGCTGACGACCTGGAGCGAGCCGATCTTGACCTCGAGCCCGCCGAGCTTGACGCGCTCGTCGTGCTTGAGCGTGCCGGTGGCGTGGACGAAGGTGCCGTGCGCCAGGCCGGAGATCTCGTTGGTCGTCGCGAGCGCGGCCTGTGCGGCGTCGTCGCCGTCCTCGGCCTCGCGCGTCGCCGGGTTCACGAGCTGGACGGCGCCGGACTCGTCGCGCAGCACGACGAACTGCACCTTCTTCTGGTCTCGGACGGTCTCGACCCATCCGGCCACGGAGACGGGGCCGTCGGGGAGGGCTGCCAGGTCGGCGATGCGGGTGCGTTCGATCACGGTGGTCGAGTCTACCGGCCTGCGTCCGGCGGCGTCGGTCCGTCTCCTCATCCCTCCACAGGGCGGCTCGCCTGTCGTGTCGTCCACCGGCTGGCCGGGAGGCCCGTGGCGGCGTGCTCGGGCTCCGTAGCGTTCTCGACGTGGCCGGGTCGCGGGACGA
>NZ_JAIXIG010000026.1 GCF_020297365.1 Curtobacterium oceanosedimentum | reverse complement strand
CGGGGCCGGGGGCCGCCCCCGCGGCGGCGGCCCCCGGCCCCGTCTCGAGCGGTGCCTTCACCGACCTCATCGAACGGCCGGGAGGCACGCAGCAGTCCGCCTCGCCGGTCGCGGCCCGCCTCGTCATCACCGAGGGCGCGCGCGAGGGCATGGAGATGCCGCTGGGCGGCGGCCCCATCACGATCGGGCGTTCGAGCGAGTCGAACGTCGTGATCCGTGACGACTACACCTCGACCAACCACGCCCGCCTCGACCTGCGCGCCGACGGCTGGCTCCTCACCGACCTCGAGTCCACGAACGGCACCTTCGTCAACGGTCAGAAGGTGAGCGCTCCCGTCCTCGTGGCAGAGGGCACGCCGATCACGATCGGGACGACGACGTTCGAGCTGCGGCGGTAACCCGGCATGACCGCTCGCACGCTGAGCGCCGCTGTGTCCCACGTGGGGCGCATCCGCGCGAACAACCAGGACTCCGGCTACGCCGGGGCACACCTGTTCGCGGTGGCGGACGGCATGGGCGGGCACGCCGGCGGCGACGTCGCCTCGGCCATCGCGATCCGTCGCATCCGCGAGGTCGACCGCGAGTTCCCCTCGGCACACGACGCCGAGTTCGCGCTGCAGTCGGCGCTCATCGCGGCCAACCAGCTCATCACCGAGACGGTCTTCGAGCACCAGGAGCTCACCGGCATGGGCACCACGGTGTCCGCGATGATCCGGGTCGGCGAGCAGATCGCGATCGCGCACATCGGCGACTCGCGCATCTACCGGCACCGCGACGGTGAACTGCAGCAGATCACGTCGGACCACACGTTCGTGCAGCGCCTGGTCGACAGCGGCCGCATCACGCCGGAGGAAGCCGCGGTGCACCCGCGTCGCTCGGTGCTCATGCGGGTGCTCGGCGACGTCGACGCCGCTCCCGAGGTCGACACCGCGATCATGGACATCCAGCCGGGCGACCGCTGGCTGCTGTGCTCCGACGGATTGTCGTCGTACCTGGCCGAGGAGCGCATCCGGCACGCCCTGGCGTCGACGATGGACGCCAACCAGGTCACGCAGCGCCTGGTGAAGGAGACGCTCGACCACGGCGCCCCCGACAACGTCACGGTCGTCGTCATGGACGTCACCGACACCGAGCCCGAGGACGACGACGACGCGGCCACCACGGTCGGGTCGGCAGCAGCACCCCTGACCTTCGAGGCGTCGACCGGCCGCAAGCCGATCCGCCTGCCCACGATCCTGCTGCACCCGCTCAAGGTCACCTCGGCCCCGGAGGACTCGCACTTCGAGCCCGAGTCCGACCAGTTCTTCGCCGAGCTCATCGCGGAGGACCGCCGACGCCGCATCCGGCGCCGGGTGTCCTGGACGGTCGCGCTCGTCGCCGCCGTCGCCGTGCTCGTCGGTGCCGTGTTCGTCGGCTGGCGGATCACGCAGGACCACTACTACGTCGGCACCGACCGCGGCACCGTCGCGATCTACAAGGGCGTGCAGCAGTCCATCGGGCCGATCGCGCTGTCCGACGTGTACGAGGACACCGACATCACGGTGTCGTCGCTGCCGGACTACACCCGCGAGAACGTCCGCTCGACGATCAACGCGCAGTCGCTGACCGACGCACGCGAGATCGTCGACCGCCTGCGCAAGGCCGCCGAGACCGGGCAGGACCAAGCCGGCACCGGCGGCGACGGCGACTCCGGCCCGACGTCCACGCCCGAGCCGACCCGGTCCTCGTCGCCGTCGCCGACCCCGACCCGGAGCGCGCGATGAGCAGCGCCACGGCCCAGTCGTTCACCCAGGCGATCACGATCAAGCTCCGCGAGCCGGCGCGCGCCCGCAACCTCGAGCTCTTCCTGCTCGTCATCGCGTGCGGCATCTGCGCCGGCGCGATGGTGCTCGTGCAGCTCGGCACCAAGGGCCGGCTGTTCGACCAGTCCGTGCTCTGGGTCGGCGGCGGCATCCTCGGGCTCGCGCTCGTGATGCACGTGGTGCTCCGGGTCGTCGCGAAGAACGCCGACCCGTTCATCCTGCCGATCGCGCTCGTCCTGAACGGCATCGGCATCGCCGAGATCTACCGGATCGACGTCCACAACGGCCTGACCGGCTGGGACGCCATCGGGGTCAAGCAGATCGTCTGGACGATGCTCGCGATGGTCCTCGCGATCATCACCCTGGTCGCCGTCCGCAACCACCGGTTCCTGCAGCGCTACCGCTACATCTTCATGGCGCTGACGATCGTCCTGCTGCTCCTGCCGATGCTGCCCGTCATCGGCAACAACGTCGGTGGAGCCCGGGTCTGGATCCGCATCGGTCCGTTCTCGTTCCAGCCGGGCGAGCTCGCCAAGATCACGATGGCGCTCTTCTTCGCCGGGTACCTCGTCACCGCACGCGACTCGCTGTCGATCGTCGGCAAGAAGTTCCTGGGCATGACGTTCCCGCGTGCCCGTGACCTCGGTCCGATCCTGGTGATGTGGGGCGCGGCGATGGCCGTCCTCGTGTTCCAGCGCGACCTCGGCACCGCGCTGCTGTACTTCGGCCTGTTCCTCGTGATGATCTACGTCGCGACCGCCCGACTCAGCTGGGTGGCGATCGGCCTGACGCTGTTCATCGGCGGCGCCCTCGTCGCGCAGAGCATCCTGGAGTACGTGCGCGGCCGCTTCGAGCAGTGGCTCGACCCGTTCAACCAGGAGATCTTCGACCGCCAGACGCAGGGCAGCTACCAGCTCGTGCAGGGGCTGTTCGGCTTCGCGAACGGCGGGATCACCGGCACCGGGCTCGGGCAGGGCCGGCCGTACATCACGCCGGTCGCCAACGCCGACTACATCATCGCGTCGCTCGGCGAGGAGCTCGGGCTGATCGGCGTCTTCGCGATCCTGGCCCTGTTCATCGTGTTCGCCTCGCGCGGGCTCCGCGTGGCCTTCATGGCCCAGGACGACTTCGGCAAGCTGCTCGGCGTGGGCTTCGGCTTCATCATCGCCCTGCAGCTGTTCGTCGTCGTCGGCGGCATCACCCGGATCATCCCGGTGACCGGCCTGACCACACCCTTCATGGCCGCAGGTGGCTCGTCACTGATCGCCAACTGGATCATCGCCGCGATGCTGCTGCGCCTGACCGACTCCATCCCCGCCGAACAGCGCGTCCAGCAGGGCGCGATCCCCGCCGCGAGCGGGCGGACCAAGAAGGAGCGACGCCGATGAACCGACAGCTCCGCGGTGTCTCGACCGTCATCGTGCTCATGTTCGTGGCGCTCTTCGTGTCGACGACCTCGATCCAGTTCTTCTCGGCGGACTCGCTCCGTGCCGACTCGCGCAACTCGCGAACCATCCTGGACAGTTACTCGACAAAGCGCGGCGCGATCCTGGTCGACGGCAGTCCCATCGCCGAGTCCACCCCGGTCGACGACCAGTACCAGTACCAGCGCAAGTACACGAACGGCGAGCTCTACTCGGCGGTCACCGGGTACTTCACGATCGGCCAGGGCAACACCGGCATCGAGAGCGCCGAGAACACCGTGCTGTCGGGCAACTCCGACGCCTCGTTCTTCCAGAACCTCAACTCGATCCTCACCGGGCAGGACGTGCAGGGCGACAACGTCAACCTGACCATCGACCCGGCCGTGCAGCAGGCCGCGTACGACGCGCTCGGCTCGAACAGCGGCTCCGTCGTCGCGATCCAGCCGAAGACCGGCAAGATCCTCGCGATGGTGTCGAAGCCGAGCTACGACCCGAACACGCTCACCTCGCACGACACCGACGAGGTCAAGCGCCAGTACGACGCGCTGCTCGGCGCCTCGCCCTCCCCGCTGCAGAACCGCGCGATCGGCGGTGACCTGTACACGCCGGGATCGGTGTTCAAGCTCATCGTGGCGTCCGCGGCGCTCGAGGACGGCAAGTACAACCTCGACTCGACGTTCCCGAACCCGTCGCGGCTGCAGCTGCCGGGCACCGAGAGCTACATCAACAACGCCGAGGGCGGCACGTGCGGCGGCGGCGACAAGGTCAAGCTCCGCACGGCCATCCAGTACTCGTGCAACATCCCCTTCGCCGAACTCGGCCAGAAGCTCGGCTACGACGCGATCAAGGACATGGCCGACAAGTACGGCTTCGGCGACGCGATCGAGGTCCCGATGACCGCGACGGCCAGCCAGTACCCGGACGTCGACTCCACCGCGCAGCTCATGCTCAGCGCGTTCGGTCAGGCGAGCGTCCGCGTGTCCCCGCTGCAGATGGCCATGGTCGCGTCCGGCATCGCGAACGGCGGCAAGGTCATGCAGCCGTCGCTCGTCGACTCGATCACCACGAGCGACCTGAAGACCGTCGAGTCGTTCGCACCGAGGCAGTACAGTGATCCGCTGTCGTCCTCGGAGTCCGCCGACCTCACCGAAGCGATGCAGAGCGTCGTCAACGCGGGGACCGGGACCAATGCGAAGATCGACGGTGTCGACGTCGCCGGCAAGACCGGCACGGCCGAAGGCGGCACGGGCGATCCCTACACACTCTGGTTCACCGGGTTCGCGCCCGCCAAGAACCCGGAGGTCGCCGTGGCGGTCGTCGTCGGCGACGGCGGCGGACTCGGGCAGTCCGGGGTCGGCAACACGGTCGCGGCTCCGGTCGCGAAGAAAGTCATGGAGGCGGTGCTGAACAAATGAGACCCACCAGCGGACTCACCTTCGGTGGGCGGTACCAGCTCTCCTCCCGGGTCGCGATCGGCGGCATGGGTGAGGTGTGGCAGGCGACCGACCTGGTCATCGGCCGCACCGTCGCGCTCAAGATCCTCAAGGACGAGTACCTCGGCGACCCCGGGTTCCTCGAGCGCTTCCGCGCCGAGGCCCGTCACGCCGCCCTCGTCAACCACGAGGGCATCGCGAACGTCTTCGACTACGGCGAGGAGGACGGCAGCGCCTACCTCGTGATGGAGCTCGTCCCCGGCGAGGCTCTGTCGACCATGATCGAGCGCGAGCACACGCTCCCGGTCGACAAGGTGCTCGACATCGTCGCGCAGACCGCGAACGCCCTGCAGGCCGCACACGCGGTCGGCCTGGTGCACCGCGACATCAAGCCCGGCAACCTGCTCATCACGCCCGACGGCCGCGTCAAGATCACCGACTTCGGCATCGCCCGCATCGCCGACCAGGTCCCGCTCACCGCGACCGGCCAGGTCATGGGCACCGTGCAGTACCTGTCGCCCGAGCAGGCCAGCGGTCACCCGGCATCGCCGTCGACCGACATCTACTCGCTCGGCATCGTCGCGTACGAGGCCCTGGCCGGACGCCGTCCCTTCACGGGCGAGTCGCAGGTCGCGATCGCGATGGCGCACATCAACGAGCAGCCGCCGGCGCTGCCCGGGGACATCCCCGAGCCCGTCGCCGCGCTCGTGCTCTCCTGCATCGCGAAGAAGCCCGCCGACCGCCCCGCGACCGCGGCCAACCTGGCCCGTGCGGCACAGGCGCTCCGCCGCGGCGACGTCGCGGCGGCCACCGTCGCGGTGCCGGCGATCGGGCAGAACGGCACCGTGGCGTTCAACCCGCCGCAGGGCCAGGGCAACGACGCCGCCACCGCGCTCATCGGCACCCAGGCCGGCGCGATGGTCGGCGGACCCGGCACCCCGCGGTCGCCCGTCACCGACGAGTCCGAGGAGCCGAAGAAGAAGCGCGCCTGGATCTGGTGGGTCGTCGGCATCGTCGTCCTGCTCGCGATCGCGGCCGTCGTCGGCGTCCTGGCGCTCAACGGCGGTTCTCCGGACCCCGATCCGACCCCGACGCGCTCGACCCCCCGGCCGACCCCGACGGAGGTCACCCCGAGCGCGACGCCCACGCCCACCCGTGTGGAGATCGACTCGTCCGACTACCTCGGCCGCCCGACGTCCGAGGTGCAGGCGGAACTCGGCCAGCTCGGGCTCGTGGTGAACGTCGTCGACGGTGACGCCGCGACGGGCACGAACAACCCGAACACGGTGCAGTCGCTCGATCCGACCGGCAGCCTGGCTCCGGGCAGCACGGTGACCATCCGGCAGTGGACGACACCGCCGACCGTGTCGAAGCCCGCCGCCCCCGAGGCTGGCGACGTCTCCGACACCGGCTCCGTCACCTTCAGCTGGGGCGAGGCCACCTGCCCCACCGGCTACAGCGTCTCGACCTACTCGTGGATCGCGACCGGCGGCAAGGACTCGTCCGGTGCCACCTCGGGCACGATCTCGTCGACGGCGGTCAACATCCAGGCCGACGCCGTGGACGAGCCGATCACCTTCAAGTACTCCGTGACGTGCGGGGCGAGCGGCAGCGACCTCGCCAAGTCGCCCGGCTCGGACGCCGCGACCGCGACCTGGACGGCCCCGGAGACCGAGGACCCGGGCGAGGGGATCGACCCCAGCGAGGGCACGAACCCGAGCCAGGCCGGCCCGATGGACTGAGCGGTGCCGACCCCCGGACGGGGGCTGTCGACACTGTTCGGTAACGGTTCGGTCGAGCCCTCCGTCACCAGCGTCCGGCCAGGTGGTGCTGCCGTACACTAGCCGGACGAACAGACGGAGGAGTACGTGCCAGAAGGTGTGACCGCGGGGATCACCCTCCTCGCAAATCGCTACGAGATCGGTGACGTCATCGGTCGGGGCGGCATGGCGACCGTGCACCTCGGCAACGACACCCGCCTCGGCCGCAAGGTCGCGGTGAAGCTCCTGAAGCCGAGTCTCGCCAACGATCCTGCCTTCCGCACACGCTTCCGGCAGGAGGCCCAGGCGGCCGCCCGCATGGCGCACCCCACCGTGGTCCGCGTCTACGACGCCGGCGAGGAGACGGTGCGGGAGCAGTCCGGCGCCGAGGTGCAGGTGCCCTTCATCGTGATGGAGTACGTCGAGGGCCGTCCGCTCTCCGACATCATCGCCGAAGGAGCCGTCGCCCCGGACGAGGCCGTGCGCATCACCGAGGGCATCCTCACCGCGCTCGAGTACTCGCACCGCGCCGGTGTCGTGCACCGCGACATCAAGCCTGCGAACGTCATGGTGACGCACAGCGGGCAGGTCAAGGTCATGGACTTCGGCATCGCCCGGGCCATCACCGACACGTCGGCCACCGTCGCGCAGACCACGTCGATCCTCGGGACCGCGTCGTACTTCTCGCCGGAGCAGGCCCGCGGCGAGACCGTCGACGCCCGCACCGACATCTACTCCACCGGTGTCGTCCTGTTCGAGCTCCTCACCGGTCGTGCGCCGTTCCTCGGCGACACCCCGGTCGCGGTCGCGTACCAGCACGTGAGCGAGCAGCCCGTCGCTCCGTCGACGATCTCGCCCGACGTCTCGCCCGCGCTCGACGCCGTCACCCTGCACGCCCTGGTCAAGGACCGCACCCGTCGGTTCCAGAACGCCGCCGAGTTCCGCTCCGACCTGCAGCAGGCCGCGGCGGGACGCGTGCCGTCGTCCACCAAGAAGCTGCAGCAGAACGCCGCGAACGACGCCTCGACGGTGCTGTTCGGCGTCGACCCGCGCACCACGACGAACGCGTCGTCGGCGTTCCGCGAGCTCGACGACGACACCGCCGAGCACCGCCCGCAGCGCACGCAGAACCGGCCTCCGGTGGCCTGGATCTGGGTCGGCATCCTGCTCACGGTCGCCGTCATCGTCGCGGTGGTGTTCTTCGTCGCGAACCTCGGCCCTGGCAAGCCGCCGGTCACGTCCTCGGTCAGCGTGCCGAACGTCACCGGCGCCACCTTCGACGCCGCGGCCAGCGCGCTCGAGAAGAAGGACCTGAACGCTGTCCGGGTCGAGGAGAACTCCGACGACGTCGACAAGGGCACGGTCATCCGCACCGACCCCGGCTCCGGCGTGAACGTCGGCCGCAACCAGGACGTCGACGTCGTCGTGTCGATCGGTCCGGAGCGGGTCGCCGTGCCCGACGTGGGCGGACAGTCGCAGTCCGCCGCGCAACAGGCCCTCGACGCAGCCGGCTTCCGCGTCGGCGCGATCACGAGCGACTACTCGGCGGACGTCCCCGAGGGCACGGTCATCAGCTCCGATCCCGCCGCCGCTTCGATGCACTCCAAGGGCTTGGTCATCGACCTCACGGTGTCGAACGGCAAGGTGCAGCTGACCAACGTGACGCAGCAGCCGTTCGGAACGGCCAAGGCCACGCTCGAGCAGCTGGGCCTGACCGTGAACGGTGCGCCCACGCAGTCCTGCACCGGCGACCTCGTGCAGCAGCAGGACACCCCCGCCGGCGACGTCGCCCAGGGCAGTACGGTCACCCTGACCTACTGCGCCGGCACGAACGAGCCGCCCAAGTCACCGAACTCCGGTAAGGGCGGCGGCGGCAACGACGACCGCGGCGGAGACCAGGGCGACGACGACGGTCGCTGAGCCGACCGTCCCGTGACGCGACGGTCCTGACGGAGGTGGCACCCGCCTCCAGTCCGTGACTCAGGCCGGCGGTTCGTCCGGCTGCCGCGCGGTGCCTGCAGGCACCGCCGCTCATGTCATCCGCTGGTCACCGACCGGGAAGCACGACGCCGGCGTCTCCGCGCGACGCCCCTGAACGCACGAGACGCCGCCGTGTTCGGCGGCGTCTCGGTGACACGACGGCGTCTGCCGCCCGAGCGACCCTCAGGCGCGGCGGGAGGCGATGAGCGGGCCGAGGCCGGCAGCCCGGTCGGCGGCGCCGCCGAGTCCCGTGGTCTCGAGCCAGTTGCCGACCATCCGGTACCCGCCCTCGGTCAGCACCGACTCCGGGTGGAACTGCACGCCGAACACCGGGTGGTCGCGGTGCTGCACACCCATGATCACGCCGCCGCCGGTCCGTGCCGTGACGCTGAGTTCGTCGGGCACGGTGCCGTCCACGATCGCCAGCGAGTGGTAGCGCGTCGCGGTGAAGGGGTGCGGGACACCGGCGAACAGAGGACTGTCGTCGTGGTCGACCTGCGACGTCTTGCCGTGCATGAGCTCCTCGGCGTGCGTCACCGTCGCTCCGAGCGCCTCGGCGATGGCCTGGTGTCCGAGGCAGACGCCGAGCAGCGGCACCTCGGCGTCGATGGCTGCGTGCACCGTGGGGATCGAGACCCCGGCGGCGGCAGGCGTCCCCGGCCCGGGCGAGAGCAGGACGCCGTCGTACTCGGCGATGCGGTCTGCGATCTCGGACTCCGGGAAGGCGTCGTTCCGCACGACGTCGGTCTCGGCTCCGAGCTGCTGCACGTACCCGTTCAGCGTGTAGACGAAGCTGTCGTAGTTGTCGACGACGAGGATCCTGGTCATGGCGGTCCACCGTACTCGTGGGGGATGTGTGCGGCGGTCTGCAGGCCGCTCCACACACTCGGTCACGGTAGGATACCGGCCATGGCCAAGGACAAGGACCGCACCAAGCCCGCCCGGACGACCCGAGCCGACTCGGTGGACACCGCCGGGGACGCCCCGAACGCGGTGTGGTTCAAGCCGGTCATGTTCGGCTTCATGCTGCTCGGTCTGGCGTGGATCATCGTCTTCTACATCTCGAACGCGACGCTGCCCGTGCCGACCCTCGGCTCGTGGAACATCGCGATCGGCTTCGGCATCATGTTCATCGGGTTCCTGATGACCACCCGGTGGCGCTGACCCGGGATCCCGGCCCAGACACATCGAACGCCCGTCGCACCGAGAGGTGCGGCGGGCGTCGTCGTTCCCGTCCTCGTTCCCTTCCTCGTTCTCCACAGCGTGACTGCCGCGCCGAAGCTGGATCGTGGAGGATCCGCCCGTTCTCCACACTTCTTCACATCTTCCACAGCGCCATCCACACCTTGGGGCCGGAGTTATCCACATGTCAGTCCACAGTGGGGATAATCACACCCGTGTAACTCAACGCCGTTTCCACAGTTGTGGAGAACTCGCGCCGGTGCTGTGGAAACGTGTGGACGGGCGTCCGTCGGTGCGGGACAACGACGAACGCCCCGCCGCAGGAGCGACGGGGCGTTTGAGGACGGAACCAGGCGGGCTCAGCCGATCGTCGAGGCGTACCCGACGGCTGTGAGCCCCAGGCCGACGATGGCGGTCGCCGCGATCAACGTGATCTGCAGCGGGCGCTGCCGGATGTTGCGGGTCTGCGCGAACACGAAGCCCATCAGGAACCCGCCGATGAGCCCACCGATGTGCGCCTGCCACGAGATGTTCGTCCCGGGCAGGAAGCCGATCACCAGGTTCAGGCCGATGATCACCAGGAGCTGCACCGCGTTCTGCCCCAGACTGCGCTGGAGGACGAAGAACGTCGCGAACAGGCCGAAGACGGCGCCGGACGCTCCGACCACCCACGTGCCCGGAGCGAGGAACGTGACGAGCATGCTCCCGAAGATCCCGGTCACGAAGTAGAGCGCCACGAACCGCCAGGCCCCGAGCATGTTCTCGAGCATCCGACCGAAGATCCAGAGCGCCCACATGTTGAACAGCAGGTGCAGGAAGCTGGAGTGCACGAACAGCACGGTGACCGCTCGCCACGGCTGGGTGGGCAGCAGCAGCGAGTTGAAGGCGAGCAGGTTCGAGAAGAACCTGCCGCTCACCTGGTCGAGCAGCCAGATGGCCACCGTGATCGCCACGATGACGACCGTCGCCTTCTGGTCGAGCATCGCGAAGCGCCGCCGAGCGACCGTGAACCCGTTCGGGGCTCCGGACGCTCGGCGGTTCGCTGCGAACTGGGCGCGCTGTTCACGCACGCACTCCGGGCAGTGCACCCCGACCGCCGCCGGCGTCTGGCACTCCGGGCAGATCGTCCGCCCGCAGCGCTGGCAGAGCACGAAGCTCTGCCGGTCCGGATGCCGGTAGCAGGAGTTGTTCGGGTTGTACGCCTGGTCGGTCACGTGCGGGTCAGACGCCTTCGACGTCGATGCTCTGGATGACGACGTCCTCGAGGGGCTTGTCACGGCCGTCCGTGGCGACACCCTCGATCGCGTCGACGACGGCGCGGGACTCGTCGTCCGCGACCTCACCGAAGATGGTGTGCTTGCCCTGCAGCCACGGCGTCGCCACGGTGGTGATGAAGAACTGCGAGCCGTTGGTGCCCTTGCCGCCCTGGATGCCGGCGTTGGCCATCGCGAAGATGTAGGGGTTCTGGAAGGTGAGCTCCGGCGAGATCTCGTCGTCGAAGCGGTAGCCCGGGCCACCGATGCCCTGGCCGAGCGGGTCGCCGCCCTGGATCATGAAGTCCTTGATGATGCGGTGGAAGATCACGCCGTCGTACAGCTTGTCGGTCGAGACCTTGCCGGTGCCGGGGTGGGTCCATTCCTGCTGCCCGGTGGCGAGGTCGACGAAGTTCTTGACGGTCTTCGGCGCGTGGTTGCCGAACAGGTTGACGCGGATGTCGCCCTTGTTGGTGTGGATCGTTGCGACGGCAGTGTGCAGAGACATGTTCCGATTCTCGCATGTACTCCTGACCGTGCACGGATCACACAGCAGCGGTTCCGTGACCTGTCAGGCACTGTGGTGGCAGGATGGGGGAACGCCGATCCGATGGAGGTACCAGATGACGACGATCGAGATCCCGCGAAAGCGTCGGAAGCAGATCAAGAAGCTCAAGGGCCAGACCGCCTCGCTCCTCGGCGAGCAGCGCAAGGTCCTCGAGCACGCGAACGCGATCCTGGCCGAGGCCCGGTCGAACGCCGCCGACGCAGCTCGCAAGGACATCGCACCCCGGGTGCAGAACGCGATCGACAACGGGATCCGTCCCGCGATCGCCACGGGTGTGCACGCCGCCACCTCTGCCGCTCAGGGCGCTTCGCACCGCTTCCAGTCCGAGGTGGTCCCCGGACTCGTCTCGACCGCTGGTTCCGTGCTGAGCGTGGGCGACCTGGCGAAGGACCCCCGGGTCAAGAAGATCGTGAAGAACGCGAAGAAGAAGAGCAAGGTCGCGAGGAAGGCGGCGGCGAAGTACGTGCCGTCGCAGCAGAAGAAGGGCCTCGGCTTCGGCGGAGTCGCCCTCATCATCGTCGGCGTCGTCGCCGTCGCGGGTGCTGCCTACGCCGCGTACCAGACGCTCCGCGCCGACGACGACCTGTGGGTCGCCGATGACGCTGACACGGCGGAGAAGCCCGCCGCCTGACCTCCCGGTTCGTACGAAGGGCCCCGGCTGTTGCCGGGGCCCTTCGTCGTTCCCGGACCGTGCCGTGCGCGAGACCGCCGCGTGCTCCGAACGCACCCACCCACCTGCCGGGAGGCACGCCTCGGCCCGCCACCGCGCCTCCCGTCCGCCACGCGCTCACGCAACGCCCCCCGGCAGCGACCGAGAGGTCGCGACCTGTCGTCCGGACGGTGCACACACGACGGTTGATGCCGGCCCGGCACCACGCACACGGCATGTCTTGACGACTCGAGGAGAAGACAGCTGAGGGCGAGTGGCGGAGCCACCCATCGCGGAGCGGCGCGTCGAAGGCGCAGACAAGCACGACGGAACGAACCGGCGAGGCGAGGAACGAGCCGAGCAAAGTCGACCCGAGTGGAGTGGAGCCTGGGAGAATCGAACTCCCGACATCCTGCTTGCAAAGCAGGCGCTCTACCAACTGAGCTAAGGCCCCGAGAGGACCAGCGTACTGGTCCCGGTGGGAAGTGGTGGGGCTACAAGGACTTGAACCTTGGACCTCTTCGTTATCAGCGAAGCGCTCTAACCGCCTGAGCTATAGCCCCTCAGACCGGATGAAAGCCTACCGCACGGATCTCGCAGAACGAAATCGAACGGATCGGCCCACCCGGCCCGGGTGTGTCAGTTGTTCGTGAAGCCCACGAGCAGGCCGCCCGTGATCCGCACACTGAGGTTGTAGAGGACGCTCACGATCGCGCCGAGCACGGTGCCGACGACCACGTTGAGGATGCCCACGACGATGGAGAACCCGAGCACCTGGCCCAGCGAGAACTGGTCCATGATCGAGTAACTGTTCTGACCGGTCACGTCCTTGAGCAGTGCGTCGACCTGGGTGAACACCCCCGTCTGGTTCAGGATGACCCACACCAGTGCCGTGGCGACCACGATCACGATGCTGCCGGCCAGGGCGATGAGGAAGCTCAGCTTCACCATCGACCAGAAGTCGAGGTAGACCAGTCGCAACCGCACCTGGCGGGTGCCGACGGGTCGCTTCGCCTTCTTCTGGAGCTTCTCGGCGACACTACTCATTGGTTGACTGGTCCTCTCCGGCCTCGTCTGCGACGGGCTCGGTTTCGATGGGATCAGTGGAGTCCGGGGCCGCTTCGGCAGGGCTGACCGTCTCCACCGGGCCCGCGGGCTCGATCTCGGCGTCGTCCTGGTCGACCAGGTTCCGCTCTGTGTTCCGGGCCACCGCGATGATCCGGTCGTTCTCCGCGAACCTCGCGAAGACGACCCCCATCGTGTCACGGCCCTTGGCGGGCACCTCGGCCACGGCAGACCTTACCACCTTGCCCGATTGCAGCACGACGAGCACCTCGTCGTCCTCACCGACGATGAGCGCACCGACCAGGTCGCCGCGGTCCACCGCCAACTTGGCCACCTTGATGCCCAGGCCGCCGCGGCCCTGCACCCGGTACTGGTCGACCGACGTGCGCTTGGCGTAGCCGCCCTCGGTCATGACCCAGACGAAGCCGCCGTTCGACACCACGCGTGCGGCGAGCAACGAGTCGCCCTGGCGGAAGGACATGCCCTTCACACCCGAGGTCGATCGACCCATCGGACGCAGGGTGTCGTTCGTCGCGGTGAAGCGGAGCGACATGCCCTGGCGCGAGACGAGCAGCAGGTCGTCGTGCTCGTCGACCAGCAGCGCCTGGCGGAGCTTGTCGCCGTCGCGCAGGTTGATCGCGATGATGCCGCCGGTCCGGTTCGTGTCGTACTCGGTCAGCGCCGTCTTCTTGACCAGACCGTGCTCGGTCGCCAGCACCAGGTACTGCGCGACCTCGTAGTCACGGATGTCCAGCACCTGCTGGATCTGCTCGTCGGGCTGCATCGCGAGCAAGTTGGCGACGTGCTGGCCCTTGGCATCGCGACCGGCCTCCTGCAGCTCGTACGCCTTGGCGCGGTACACCCGGCCCTGGTCGGTCAGGAACAGGAGCCAGTGGTGGGTCGTCGTGACGAAGAAGTGCTCGACGATGTCGTCGGCACGCAGCTGGGCGCCACGCACACCGCGGCCGCCGCGGTGCTGCGACCGGTACTGGTCGCTGCGCGTGCGCTTGACGTAGCCACCGCGGGTGATGGTGACGACCATCTCCTCTTCGGGGATCAGGTCTTCCATCGACATGTCGCCGTCGTAGCCGAGCATGATCTCGGTGCGGCGGTCGTCGCCGAAGCGGTCGACGATCTCGGTGAGCTCGTCGCGGATGATCGAGCGCTGGCGGCTCTCCGAACCCAGGATGTCCTGGAAGTCGGCGATCTTCCGCTCGAGCTCCTCGGCCTCGTCGTGGATCTTCTGTCGCTCGAGGGCGGCCAGACGACGGAGCTGCAGCTCGAGGATCGCACGCGCCTGGATCTCGTCGACGGACAGCAGGTCCATCAGACCGGTCCGAGCCTCTTCCACGTCGGGCGAGCGACGGATGAGCGCGATGACCTCGTCGAGGGCGTCGAGCGCCGCCAGGTAGCCGCGCAGGATGTGGGCGCGCTTCTCGGCCTCGCGCAGGCGGAACTGGGTGCGCCGGACGATGACGTCGATCTGGTGCGCGACCCACGCCGAGATGAAGCCGTCCAGGGGCAGCGTGCGCGGCACCCCGTCGACGATCGCGAGCATGTTCGCGCCGAAGTTCTCCTGCAGCTGCGTGTGCTTGTACAGGTTGTTCAGCACGACCTTGGCGACGGCGTCGCGCTTGAGCACGATGACCAGGCGCTGACCCGTGCGGCCGGAGGTCTCGTCGCGGATGTCCGCGACGCCGGCGAGCTTGCCGTCCTTGACGAGCTCGGCGATCTTGATCGCCAGGTTGTCCGGGTTCACCTGGTACGGGAGCTCGGTGACGACCAGGCAGGTGCGGCCCTGGATCTCCTCGACGTTGACGACCGCGCGCATCGTGATCGAGCCACGGCCGGTGCGGTAGGCGTCCTGGATGCCCTTCGTGCCGAGCACCTGGGCGCCGGTCGGGAAGTCCGGGCCCTTGATGCGCTGCATGAGCGCGGTGAGGAGTTCTTCCTGCGTGGCGTCCGGGTTCTCGAGCGCCCACTTCGCGCCCTCGGCGACCTCGCGCAGGTTGTGCGGCGGGATGTTCGTCGCCATGCCGACCGCGATGCCGACCGAGCCGTTGACGAGCAGGTTCGGGAACCGCGCCGGCAGGATGGCGGGCTCCTGGGTGCGGCCGTCGTAGTTGTCCTGGAAGTCGACGGTGTCCTCGTCGATGTCGCGGACCATCTCGAGCGCGAGCGGCGCCATCTTCGTCTCGGTGTACCGCGGGGCGGCGGCGCCGTCGTTGCCCGGCGAGCCGAAGTTGCCCTGGCCGAGCGCGAGCGGGTACCGGAGCGACCACGGCTGCACCAGGCGGACCAGGGCGTCGTAGATCGCGGAGTCACCGTGCGGGTGGAACTGGCCCATGACGTCACCGACGACTCGGGAGCACTTGGAGAACGCGCGGTCCGGGCGGTAGCCGCCGTCGAACATGGCGTAGATCACACGGCGGTGCACCGGCTTGAGACCGTCGCGGACCTCGGGCAGCGCACGACCGACGATGACCGACATCGCGTAGTCGAGGTACGACCGCTGCATCTCGAGCTGCAGGTCGACCTGCGAGATGCGGTCGCCGGAGACGACGATGTCCCCGCTGTCGCCGTGGACGATCTCGGGCTGCTCGTCGGCGCCGTTCTCGTTGTCGTCAGCCATGTGGCTTCGTTCCCTTTCTGAACAGCCTGGAGGCTGTGGTTCCGTTGGTCGCGCCGGGCGCGACCACAGGTGGTCAGGACTGGTCGACGCGGCTCACACCGCGCCTCCAGGCCTAGATGTCGAGGAAGCGGACGTCCTTGGCGTTCTGCTGGATGAACTGGCGACGGGCGTCGACGTCCTCGCCCATCAGCGTCGAGAAGACGCTGTCCACCGCGGCGGCGTCCTCGAGCGTGACCTGCAGGAGCGTGCGGGTGTCCGGGTTCATCGTGGTGTCCCAGAGCTCCTTGTAGTCCATCTCGCCCAGACCCTTGTAGCGCTGGATGCCGTTGTCCTTCGGGATCCGCTTGCCGGCCGCGATGCCCGACTGCATCAGGGCGTCGCGCTCCCGGTCGCTGAAGACGTACTCGTGCGCCGCGTTCGACCACTTCAGGCGGTACAGCGGCGGCTGAGCCAGGTAGACGTACCCGCGCTCGATGAGCGGACGCATGTAGCGGAACAGCAGCGTGAGCAGCAGCGTGGTGATGTGCTGGCCGTCGACGTCGGCGTCGGCCATCAGCACGATCTTGTGGTACCGGGCCTTGTCCGGGTCGAAGTCCTCGCCGATGCCGGCGCCGAACGCCGTGATCATCGACTGGATCTCCTGGTTCGCCAGGGCGCGGTCGAGCCGGGCCTTCTCGACGTTCAGGATCTTGCCGCGCAGGGGAAGGATCGCCTGCGTCATCGGGTTGCGGCCCTGCACGGCGGAACCGCCGGCGGAGTCACCCTCGACCATGAAGATCTCCGACAGGGTCGGGTCCTTCGACTGGCAGTCCTTGAGCTTGCCGGGCATGCCGCCCGACTCGAGCAGCCCCTTGCGGCGGGTGGTCTCGCGCGCCTTGCGGGCGGCGAGCCGGGCCTGCGACGCCTGGATCGCCTTGCGCACGACGTCGCGCGCCTGCGTCGGGTTGCTCTCGAACCAGTGGGTCAGCTCGGTGCCGACGACGCGCTGCACGAACGACTTCGCCTCGGTGTTGCCGAGCTTGGTCTTCGTCTGGCCCTCGAACTGCGGCTCGCCGAGCTTGACGGAGATGACGGCGGTCAGCCCTTCACGGATGTCGTCACCCGTCAGGTTGTCGTCCTTCTCCTTGATGATCTTCGCCTCGCGCGCGTAGCGGTTGACGAGGGTCGTGAGCGCGGCGCGGAAGCCCTCTTCGTGGGTGCCGCCCTCGTGCGTGTTGATCGTGTTCGCGAAGGTGTGGACGCTCTCCTGGTACGAGGTGTTCCACTGCATCGCGACCTCGAGCGCGATCTTGCGATCCGGGTCCTCGGCCTCGAAGCCGATGACGTCCGGGTGGACCAGGTCGGCCTTCTTCTGCGCGTTGATGAACTCGACGTAGTCGGCGAGACCGCGCTCGTACATGAAGGAGTCGTTGCGCGCTTCTTCCCCTTCTTCCGGGGTGCGCTCGTCACGCAGGTTGATGCGCAGGCCCTTGTTGAGGAATGCCATCTGCTGGAACCGCGTGCGCAGGGTCTCGTAGTCGAAGACGACGGTCTCGAAGATGTCGGCGTTCGGCCAGAACGTGATCGTGGTGCCGGTCTCGTCGGCGGGCTCGTCCTTCGAGACGGGCGCGACGGGCACACCGTCGGTGTAGCTCTGGCGCCAGACGTGGCCCTGTCGGCGCACCTCGACGTCGAGCTCCGAGCTCAGGGCGTTCACGACCGACGAGCCGACGCCGTGCAGACCGCCGGACACCGCGTACCCGCCGCCGCCGAACTTGCCGCCGGCGTGCAGCACGGTGAGCACGACCTGCAGCGTCGAGACGCCCTCGGCCGCGTGCGTGTCGACCGGGATGCCACGACCGTTGTCGACCACGCGGACACCGCCGTCCTCGCGGATGGTGACGTCGATGGTGTCGCAGTACCCGGCGAGGGCCTCGTCGACGGAGTTGTCGACGATCTCCTGCACCAGGTGGTGGAGGCCGCGCGGGCCGGTCGAACCGATGTACATGCCGGGGCGCTTGCGGACGGCTTCGAGCCCCTCGAGCACCTGGATCTGGTCGGCGCCGTAGGACGGTTCGCTCGTCGGGGCCGCCGGCTGTGGGGCCTCTTCGTTCAGCGGGGTCTGTCGGTCGTCGTCAGATGCTGATGCCATGTCGAGAGTGCTCCTGCCTGCGCGCGGAACACCCGCGCACTGCACTCCCCAGTCTACCGCAGAGCCCCCTCGATCGAGGGCTCATCCGGCCTGCAGACGGGCTTTTCTGGCACTGCAGGATGAATTCGTCGGCTCAACCGTAGGTGTCGCGGGGACCGCGCCCCTGGACCGTCCTGGGACCGCGTTTCCACGTGGGGGCGTCCGGGCCCGAAACCCGGATCGACTCGACCCCTGCTTCCGGGTGCCGCTCCGCGATGGTCGTCGTGACGCTCGCGCGCATGAGCCGGAGCTGGGTCGCCCAGGCCGTCGAGTCACACCGGATGACCAGGGCGCCGTCGTCGATCGTGACCGGCCGGGAGTGCTTGGCGAGCTCCTCACCGACCACGCTCGGCCAGTCGACGAAGAGCTCGGAGCGGGCGAGGGGCTCGATCCACCCGAGCTCCTGGGCGAGCGAACCGACGATGTCGGCGAGCCCCCTCGGCTCACGGCCGCGACCGTACGGCACGGTGTCGGCGTCGAACTCGCGCGAGCGGCGACGGCGCGCGTCGACGCCGCGCTTCGACGGGTCGCCGAACACCGCCCGGAGGTGGCGGTACACCTGCGACGGCTCGGTGGGCTTCCGGGGGCGGGGCATCAGGGCGCTTCCCCGTCAGGCGTCGGACGGGAGGCGCTGCTCGCCTCCGCCTCGTCCGTCACAATGGTCCCCGCCTCGATCCGCACCGTGTGCGCCGCGAGCCGGTCCGGCACGTCACCGTGCACGGCCGCGGTGATGAGGACCTGCTCGTAGTCCGCCACCGCGTTCGCCAGCCGTTCGCGCCGGGACTCGTCGAGCTCGGCGAACACGTCGTCGAGGATGATGATCGGGTCGCCCAGGCTCGACTCGGCACGCAGGATCGACGCGCTCGCGAGCTGGATCGCCAGCGCGAACGACCAGGACTCCCCGTGGCTCGCGTACCCGCGGGCAGGTAACCCGTTGAGCTGGAAGAGCACGTCGTCCCGGTGCGGCCCCACGAGGGTGAGACCGCGGTCGAGTTCGTCGCGTCGGCGACGCTCGAGGGCGGCCGCGAACGCCTCGGCCGCCGACGCGACCGTGACCGGCTCGTCGGGGGTCCCGAGCACGGGGTCGGTGGCCGCCGCGGACTCCGGGTCACCACCGCGGATCGACAGCACGCCGGTGATCGAGGCGTCGTGCTGCTCGCCGGCGACGGTGGCGTAGGCCTCCGCGACGAACGGAGCGAGCCGATGGGTCAGGTGGTCGCGTGCCGCCACGATCTCGGCGCCGAGGCCGACGAGCCGGTCGTCCCAGACGTCGAGCGTCGACAGGGCGTTCGCCTTGGCGCCGGTCGCACGGGCGGACTTGAGCAGGGTGTTCCGCTGCCGCAGGGTGCGGTCGTAGTCGGCGAGGACGCCCTGCATCCGCGGGGCGATCTGGCCGAGCAGCTCGTCGAGCATCCGGCGCCGCCCGGCGGGTTCGCCGCGCACGAGTGCCAGGTCCTCCGGGGCGAACAGCACGCTCGTGCAGTACCGCGGGAGCTCGCGGGGCTTGATCCCGGACCGGTTGACCTGGGCGCGGTTGGCCCCGGTGCGGTTGATCTGCACCTCGGCCAGGATGCTGCGGTCCTCGTGCGCCAGCCGGGCACGGACGATCGCCGCGTCGCAGCCCTGGCGGACGAGGGCTGCGTCGGTGGGCACGCGGTGCGAGCCGAGGGTCGAGAGGTACCCGATCGCCTCGACCAGGTTCGTCTTGCCCTGGCCGTTGCGGCCGACGAACAGGTTCGGCCCGCGTGCGAGGTCGACGTCCGCCTCCCGGTAGTTCCGGAAGTCGGTCAGTTGGAGGTGGTCGACGTGCACGCGGGCCGAGTCCGGGTCTCCCCGGGTGGTCCTAGGACTTCTTGACGGCGTGGCCGCCGAACTGGTTGCGGAGCGCCGCGACGGCCTTCATCGTCGGCGAGGCGCTGCCCTGCCGCGAGACGAAGCGCGCGAAGATCGACGCCGAGATCGTCGGCATCGGCACGGCGTGCTCGATCGCCTCCTCGACGGTCCAGCGACCCTCGCCGGAGTCCTCGACGTAGCCCTCGATGGCGGCGAGCTTCGGGTCCTCGTTCAGCGCGAGCACCATCAGGTCGAGCAGCCAGGAGCGCACGACGGTGCCGCGCTGCCAACCGGCGAAGACGGCGGGGACGTCGGTGATGATGTCCTTGGCCTCGAGGAGCTCGTAGCCCTCGCCGTACGCCTGCATGATGGCGTACTCGATGCCGTTGTGGACCATCTTGGCGTAGTGGCCGGCGCCGATCGGGCCGGCGTGCGAGAAGCCCTCCTCGCGGGGGCCCTCGGGACGCAGCGCGTCGAAGACGGGCATGGCGAACTCGACGTCCGCCGCGTCACCGCCGACCATCAGGCCGTAGCCGTTGTCCTTGCCCCAGACACCGCCCGAGACGCCGGCGTCCATGTAGCGGATGCCACGGGCACCGAGCTGCTCGGCGTGCTTCGTGTCGTCGAGCCACTTCGAGTTGCCGCCGTCGATGACCAGGTCACCCTCGCCCAGCACGCCGGCCAGGTCGGTGATGACGTCGTCGGTGATCTTGCCGTGCGGCACCATCACCCAGACGAGACGCTTGCCCTCGGGCAGGGCTGCTGCCAGGGCGCCGAGGTCGGCGACGTCGGAGACGGCGGGGTTGGCGTCGTAACCGGTGACCTCGATCCCTGCGTTGCGGAGACGGGCACGCATGTTGTTGCCCATGCGACCGAGGCCGACAAGACCGATGTGCATGATTTCCTCTTCTGTTCGTCGTCGCGCTGATGCTGCCGGTGGTGTGCGCCAGCGCAGGTTGCCTGTTGCGCCTATCGCAGCAGCAGGTTGGGCTGCAGCAGGTACCGGTAACCGTCGGTCGCTGCGGCCTCTTGCGAAGTCTGGCCGGTGATCAGCACCGGGCCCGGCTTGTTGGGGTTCTCCGTCTTGGTGAAGGAGATGCGGACGAACTCGGAGTGCACCGCGTTCAGTCCGTCCAGGAGGAAGGCGGGCTTCAACGAGACCACCGTTTCCTCGCCGGTCAACAACGCACTGATCGACTCTGACGCCTGCGCTTGTTCGGATCCGATCGCCTCGAGCGTGAGCCCGTCGACCGTGAAGGAGAACCGGAGCGCCGCTTCGCGCTCCAGGACGAGGGAGACCCGTCGGACCGCTTCGACGAGCTCCGCGGTGTTGATCACCGCGTGGTCGTTGACGGTCTCGGGGAAGAGCCGGCGGACCGGCGGGTAGTTGCCCTTGATGAGCAGCGAGGTGACGGTCTTGTCGTCGGCGTGGAACGCGATGAGCTCGCGGTCCGAGCTCCCGCTGATCGACACCGAGACGGTGGACGCCGAACCGAAGGTCCGGCCGACCTCCTGCAGGGTGCGGGCCGGGACGAGCGCGTGCAGCGGGTCCGAACCGACGCGGCCGGAGTCCCACGCGATGGTGCGGACGGCGACGCGGTAGCGGTCCGTGGCGATCAGGGACAGGTCGTTGTCGCCGACCTCGAGCTGCACACCCGTTATGACCGGGGTGACGTCGTCGCGACTGGCGGCGACGGCCACCTGCGAGACGGCCTCCGAGAAGGCGTCGCCGGGGATGACACCGGTCTGCGGTCCGATCTCCGGCAGCGTCGGGTACTCCTCGACCGGCATGGACAGCAGCGTGAAGTGCGCCGATCCGCAGGTCACCGAGATCTTGGCGTCCTCGGTCGTGAACGTGACGGGGGCGTTCGGCAGCCGGCTCGCGATGTCGTTCAGCAGGCGGCCCGAGACCAGGACCGTGCCCGGGTCGTCGATCTGCGCCGAGATGGACGTCTGCGCCGAGACCTCGTAGTCGAACGACGACAACGTCAGGCGATCGCCGTCGGCGTGGATGAGGACGCCCGACAGGATCGGGAGGGTCGTGCGCTGTGGGAGGAGCTTCACCGCGAAGGAGACGGCTTCGGAGAAGACGTCCCGGTTGACCTCGAACTTCACAGCTGGAACCCCTGTCGATCGGCTTGGACTGTCCGGCCGCCCCATTCTGGCACAGGCGGACGAGGGCCGGATTTCTTGTCATCCCGCCGTCCACAAGGTTGTCCCGCGGAGATGGATCGTTAACCAGGAGTAATGGTGTTAACGCCTGTGCACACTGTGGATAACCCTGTGCATCCCGCTCCGCCGTAGGGAACTACACGGTTGTGACTTGTGGGCGGCCTGTGAGCACCACTGGGATGAAGGATTGTCATCTATCCACTTCCATCCCCAGATTCCACAGGTGCCCCTCCAGCTGTGAACAACCGGGCGGCGTGTCCTCCACAGTTATCCACAGGCTTTCCACACTGTGAGAACTCCGGCCCATGGAACCGTCTCAGATGGTGGACGGTGCCGGATCGGCGCTGATCTCAGCGGTACCGGCGGTCCTGCTTGATGCGGCTGGTGAGCTCGGTGACCTGGTTGTAGATCGACCGCCGCTCCTTCATCAGCTCGGTGATCTTCTTGTTCGCGTACATCACGGTGGTGTGGTCGCGGTTGCCGAACAGCTGCCCGATCTTCGGCAGGGACAGGCTCGTCAGCTCGCGGCAGAGGTACATCGCGATCTGCCGTGCGGTGGCGATGGCCTGCGAGCGGGAGGACCCGTACAGGTCGTCGACGGAGAGCTTGAAGTACTCCGCGGTGTGGTTGATGATGTCCGTCGGCGCGACCACGTTGTCCTCGTCGAGGGTGATCAGGTCCTTGAGGACGGTCTGCACGAGGGCCATGTCGACGGCGGTGCGGTTGAGGCTCGCGAACGCGGTCACGCGGATGAGCGTCCCCTCGAGTTCGCGGATGTTGCTGGACACCTTCGACGCCATGAACTCGAGGATGTCGTCGGGCACCTGCAGGTGGTCGGACTGGGCCTTCTTGCGCAGGATCGCGATGCGGGTCTCGAGCTCGGGCGCCTGCACGTCGGTGATCAGGCCCCACTCGAAGCGGGAGCGCATGCGGTCCTCGAAGCCGGTCAGGTGCTTCGGTGCCACGTCCGACGTGATGACGACCTGCTTGTTGTGGTCGTGCAACGTGTTGAACGTGTGGAAGAAGGCCTCCTGCGTCGAGTCCTTGCCCTGGAGGAACTGGATGTCGTCGATGAGCAGGATGTCGATGTCGCGGTAGCGCTGCTGGAACTGGTTCGACCGGTTGTTCGCGATCGAGTTGATGAAGTCGTTCGTGAACTCCTCGCTCGACACGTACCGGACGCGGATCCCCGGGTAGAGGCTCTCGGCGTAGTGCCCGATGGCGTGGAGCAGGTGGGTCTTGCCCAACCCGGAGTCGCCGTAGATGAACAGCGGGTTGTAGGCCTTGGCGGGCGCCTCGGCCACAGCGACCGCCGCGGCGTGGGCGAACCGGTTCGACGAGCCGATGACGAAGTTGTCGAAGTTGTACTTCGGGTTCAGCCGCGACTCAGGGCGACCGCCGGTGCCCGGGGAGTCGATCTGGCTCGGGACGAACGGCGCCTCGATGTACTGGCGCGGGGCCGCACTCTGCTCGACGGCTTCCTGCACGGGCTCGGCGTACTCGGGCACGTTCGGGTCGACGCGCGGCTCGGACGCCATGTCCGGGTTCACCGTGATGGCGAAGTTCGCGACCGAGTCGTCGCCGATGCGTCCGACGGCCTCGGTGATCGGGATGCGGATGCGCTGTTCGAGCATCCCCCGGGTCAGGTCGTTCGGCACCTCGAGGTACAGGGTGCCGGCCAGCACGCCCTTCGGCTCGACGAGGTTGAGGAACCCGTGGAGCTGCGGGGTGATGCGGGGGTCCTCGGCGAGGAGTCCGAGTACGGATGACCAGAGGTCCTCGACGGGGTCGGCCGGCATCGTCATGTCGCGCTCGTCTCCAGGGTCGTGTCGTGCGTTCGCTGCCGGGCGAGGGTGCGCCCTGCGGGGTCGGACATGGTGTGGCGTCCTGGGCGACCGCACTCGGACCGGGTCGTCGCCGGCGGTTCGTCGGTGGCTCCTGGGGCTTCGTCGTCGCTCCGTCGCCGCGGAGGTTCCCACAGGGTTGTCCACAGTCTTGTCCACGATGGCTCCGTGTCCTCCGACAGGAGTACTTCCCTGTCGTACCGGGCCGGAGAGCCGATCGATCCCCCCACTGTAAAGGACCGGACGCAACCGCACCGAACGGAAGTTCTCCCCAATGTGGAGAATTGCCTCGGGCGACCGCCACCGGTGGTCGGGGCCACCGGACGGTCAGGCGGGGTTTGACCTGCCCGTCCCCGTCACGTACCGTTAACCAGTTGACTGCGGCCGTTCGGTCGCGCCCATCTGCGCCGTTCGACACCCGGACGGCTACACGTACGTGACGGCTCGCCGCGAGCAGCCGTGTGGAGAACATCATGAGCAAGCGCACCTTCCAGCCGAACAACCGTCGTCGCGCCAAGAAGCACGGCTTCCGCCTCCGCATGCGGACGCGTGCCGGCCGCGCCATCCTGTCGGCGCGTCGCGCCAAGGGCCGCACCGAGCTCTCGGCCTGATCAGCCTCTTCCGCCTGATCCGGTCCTCGGTCTGACCCCGGCGTCGCAGTGTTGGCCAGCGCCAACCGCATCGTCCGCGGGGACGACTACCGGAACGTCGTGCGTCGTGGTCGCAAGAGCGCCACGGCGCACGTCGTCGTGTCCGTGGTCCGTCAACCGGCGGACCACCGCGGCCCGACGCGGTTCGGGTTCATCGTCGCGAAGACGGTGGGCAACGCCGTGACCCGGAACCTGATCAGACGGCGGTGCAAGGCGATCGCCCACGACCTGCTCGTCGGAGCCCCCGAGGGGTTCGACGTGGTGGTCCGCGTACTGCCAGCCGCATCGCAGGCCGGATGGCCTACCCTGCTCGAAGACGTCACGCGCTCCTTCGCGCGCGGGATGGAGAAGGCAGCATGAACCGCACTCTGTGGACCCGGCTGGCCTGGGTCGTCGCGTTGCTCCCACGCAACGCGTGCGTCGTCGTGCTCCGGGCCTACCGTGCGGTGATCTCCCCGCTGTACGGCAACGTCTGCCGCTACCACCCGTCGTGCTCCCGGTACGCCCTCGAAGCGATCCAGCAGTACGGCGTCGTACGTGGGACCGCCAAGGGCGCCTGGCGCATCGCCCGCTGCAACCCCTGGGCTGCAGGTGGCATCGACGACGTGCAGGAACGCCGTCGCCCCTTCGTCGTCAACCGGTTCGGGTTCGTCCTCGCGCCGATCCCGCAGCAGCCGCACCCCGCGGTCGGAACGGCCCGGCCGGTCCTGCTCCCCCAGCGCACTCGAAAGGCGTAGCCGTCCCCATGGACATCATCGGAACGCTCCTCTGGCCGCTCAAGTGGGTGGTCTCGGCCATCCTCGTCGGCTTCCACTGGATCTTCGAGACCATCGGCATGGACCCCGGCGCGGGCGTGACCTGGGTCCTCTCGATCATCTTCCTGACGTTCGTGGTCCGTGCCGCGCTCATCCCGATCTTCGTGCGGCAGATCAAGTCGCAGCGCCGCATGCTCGAGGTCGCGCCGCAGCTCAAGAAGATCCAGGACAAGTACAAGGGCAAGAAGGACCAGTTCTCGCGTGAGGCCATGAGCCGCGAGACCATGGCGCTCTACAAGGAGACCGGGACCAACCCGCTCAGCTCCTGCCTGCCGCTGCTGCTGCAGATGCCGATCTTCTTCTCGCTGTACTCCGTGCTGCACGAGGCCCAGATCAACCAAAAGGGCATCGGCCTGCTCACGAACGACCTCGCGGCGTCGTTCGGCAACGCGGCCCTGTTCGGGGCGCCGCTGCACGAGACGTTCACGAACGCCTCCGGGTGGGAGGTCCGCGTCATCGCGGGCGTCATGATCGTCGTGATGACCGCCTCGCAGTTCATCACGCAGCTGCAGCTCGTCGCGAAGAACATGTCGCCGGAGACCAAGGAGTCTCCGATGTACCGCCAGCAGAAGATGATGCTGTACATCCTCCCGCTGGTCTTCATCATCTCGGGCCTGAGCTTCCCCCTCGGTGTCATGTTCTACTGGCTCGCCTCGAACGTCTGGACGATGGCGCAGCAGTACTTCGTCATCCGCAGCATGCCGACGCCCGGCTCCGAAGCAGCGCTCGCGCGTGAGGCCCGTCTGGCGAAGAAGGCCCAGCGTCGCGGGACCGCGACCCCGGTGCTCGCCGAGGCCGGCGCCGGTGCCGGTGCGGCCGAGATCGAGGCCGTGCGCGTGACCACCCAGCGTCAGCAGCCGGTCGGCAAGCAGCGCTCGAAGAAGAACGGGAAGAAGTAAGTGACCGAGCAGGACACCGCCGCGGCCGTCGACACCACCGAGGCCGAGGACGCCCGCGACGAAGCGGACATCGCCGCGGACTACATCGAGGAACTCCTCGACATCTGCGACCTCGACGGCGACCTGGAGATCGAGGAGCGCGGCGGCCGCGTGTACCTGTCGGTCACGGACGACGGAGAGGCGCTTCGCGTGCTGTCCAAGCCGGACACTGTGACGGCGCTGCAGGAGCTCACCCGCATCGCCGTGCAGGCGGAGACCGGCGAGTTCAGCCGACTCATCCTGGACGTCGGCGGATCGCGGGACGCCCGCGCCGAGGAGCTGCAGCGCCTGGTCGACACGGCCGTGGAGCGCATCGAGGGGGGCTCGGCGACCGCGGCACTCCCCCCGATGTCGTCGTACGAGCGCAAGCTGGTGCACGACCTGGTGGCCGAGAAGGGCTTCCACTCTGAGTCCGAGGGCGAGGGTCGGGACCGCCACACGGTCGTCACCCGATGACGGACGCACCCGTCCCCACCGAGGAGGCGCCGGCGCTCGAGGTCGAGCCCCCCGCCGCGGTCACGCTCTTCGGTGACCGGATCGACCTCGCACGCTCGTTCACGAACGAGCTCGCTCGACGAGGCGAGGAACTGGGCTTGATCGGCCCGCTCGAACTGCCTCGGCTGTGGACGCGACACATCCTCAATTCCGCGCTGCTGGCACCCCTCCTGGAGGCCCGTGGCCGCGTTGCCGACGTCGGCTCCGGAGCCGGCCTCCCCGGCCTCGTGCTCGCGATCGCCCGTCCGGATGTCGAGTTCTCGCTCATCGAACCGATGGAGCGCCGGACCGACTGGCTCCGGAGCGAGGCCGACCGCCTCGGGCTCGAGAACGTCACCGTGGTCCGCGGCCGAGCTGAGGACGTCGCGGACGACATCGTTGCCGACCAGGTCACAGCACGCGCGGTGAGTGCGCTCTCGAAGCTCATCCCGCTCACGGTGCCGCTCGCCCGGTCCGGCGGGCAGCTCATCCTCATGAAGGGTGCGCGGGTCGACGAGGAGATCGAGAAGGCGCGGAAGGTGATCCTCCGGAAGCGCCTCGCTGATGTCGAGGTACTCGAGCTCGGGGACGGTGTGGTCACCGAGACCACGCGGGTCTTCCGGGCTACAGTTGACTGACGCTGCGGCGCGGGTCGGTTCATCCGGCCGCCAGTGGCCCCGCGTTCCACGTGAAACACTGAACCGGGGAAGAGGCACTCGTTGAGTTCATCGACCAACTACGACGCATCGACGCCACTCGCCCGAGAGATCGCCGACCTGAACCGTCGTCGACGGGCGATCGCAACACAGCAGTTCCCGCTGCCCTCCGAGACCCGGATCATCACCGTCTCGAACCAGAAGGGCGGCGTCGGCAAGACGACGACGACGGTCAACCTCGCCGCCGGACTCGCCCACGGCGGCGCGCGCGTGCTGGTGATCGACCTCGACCCGCAGGGGAACGCGTCCACCGCGCTCGGTGTGGACCACCAGGCCGAGGTCGCGAGCATCTACGACGTCATCGTCGACGAGGCTCCCATGGCGGACACGGTGCAGGCCTCCCCCGAGTCGGACACCCTGTGGTGCGTGCCGGCGACGATCCACCTCGCCGGGGCCGAGATCGAGTTGGTCTCCCTGGTCGCTCGTGAGCAGCGTCTCCGGACCGCCCTCGAGATGTACCTGCAGTCGCTCGACGAGCCGTACCACTACGTCTTCATCGACTGCCCACCGTCGCTCGGCCTGCTCACGATCAACGCGTTCGTCGCCGCGCAAGAGGTCCTCATCCCGATCCAGTGCGAGTACTACGCGCTCGAAGGGCTGAGCCAGCTGCTGCGGAACATCGAGCTCATCGAGCGGCACCTCAACCCGAAGCTCCGGGTCTCGACGATCCTGCTCACGATGTACGACAGCCGCACGAACCTGTCGAACCAGGTGGCGAACGACGTCCGGGAGCACTTCGGCAGCCAGGTCTTGCAGGCCATGATCCCCCGATCCGTCCGCGTCAGCGAGGCCCCGAGCTACGGGCAGAGCGTCGTGGCGTACGACGTGAACTCCACCGGGTCGCTCTCCTACCTGGAAGCGGCCGCCGAGATCGCAGCACGAGGAGCGAAGCACTGATGGCACCCAAGCGAACCGGCCTCGGCCGCGGTATCGGCGCACTCATCCCGACCGCGACGGAGCAGCAGGACCGTCCGGTCGACGTCTTCTTCCCTACCGGTGGATCGCCGGCATCGCCGTCCGCGGCACCGACGGCCGATGAACTGGTGGCCGTGCCGGGTGCGCGTCTCGCCAACCTCAACCCGCTCGACGTCGTGCCGAACGCGCAGCAGCCCCGCAAGGAGTTCCGCGAAGAGGAGCTCCAGGAGCTCGTGCACTCGATCCGGGAAATCGGTGTGCTCCAGCCCATCGTCGTCCGTCCGATCGCGGGCGCCACGGGGACGGAGCCGCAGTACGAGCTCATCATGGGTGAGCGGCGTCTGCGCGCGACGAAGGAACTCGGGCTCAGCACGATCCCAGCGATCGTCAAGGACACACCGGACGACGCCATGCTCCGGGACGCGCTCCTCGAGAACCTGCACCGCGCGCAGCTCAACCCGCTGGAAGAGGCGTCGGCGTACCAGCAGCTCCTCGCGGACTTCGGGATCACCCAAGAGCAGCTCGGGCAGCGGATCGGCCGCTCGCGCCCGCAGATCACGAACACCATCCGTCTGCTGCGGCTCCCCTCCCCCGTGCAGCGTCGCGTCGCTGCAGGTGTGCTGTCTGCCGGGCACGCTCGTGCCATCCTCGCCGCTCCGGATGCGGAGGCGATGGAGTACCTCGCCGAGAAGATCGTGAACGAGGACCTGTCCGTCCGTGCGGCGGAGGCCATCGCCCAGCAGCTGTCGTCGAAGACCCCGCCGAAGCAGGTGACGCAGCCGAACAAGCGGCAGGCGCACTTCGACGACCTGGCCGAGCGGATCGGCGATCGGCTCAACACCCGTGTCAAGATTGCCGTCGGTGCGCGGAAGAATTCTGTGACGATCGACTTCGCGAATGGCGACGACCTGAACCGGATCCTCGGCGAGCTGGGCATCAGCGACGTCTCGAGCTGAGGCGTCGGCGCGACGTCTCAGCGATCCCGCCGCCTTCGCCGCTCTCGCCGCGGGCGGTGTTCCACGTGGAACGCTTCCCCGTGCGCAGGCCAGATGATGGTGCTGCACGGGCCCCGATGCTGTGCCGCGCTGTCCCTGTCAACAGGTGCTGGCGGGACGTCTTGAGTGATGTCTGCGCCACAAATGAACGGGGCGCATGCACCGTTGAGGGGTTCTGATCGCGTCGATTGGTGTGCGACGGCAGGCGCACGGCTGGTTCTTGCTCCAACCCCGAGAGCCGCACGGCTCTGTGGTGTCACGCAGCGCCTGAGCGGCCGCCTGGGCGGTGCGGACGCGCCACGGGCTCCTTTCGTACCCATTGCCCGCGATTTCGGGCGGCACAGCGCCGCTGAGCGTAGAACCTGCCCGAGTAATGATTCGTGTTCCACGTGGAACACGAGCGCGGACCGCGGGCGCGCTTCTCGGAGCGCTGGGCGATGCCGCGCCCATCCCTCGCGCTGTGTCGGTGTTCCACGTGGAACACCGCGGGGTCAGGAGCGGTGGTCGCGGATGGCCTGCTCAGCGAGTTCGGCGTACGTCCAACCGAGGTCGAAGCCCGACGCGGAGAGCGCCTGCGGCAGGAGTGACGTCTCCGTGAGCCCGGGGAGGACGTTCGCCTCGAGGAACCACGGGGTGCCGGCGGCGTCGATGATCAGGTCGACGCGGGACAGGTGGCGTAGACCCAGCGCGCGGTGCGCTGCCACCGCCGCCTCGGCGGCTGCCTCGGCGTGCTCCTCGGGCAGGCGTGCCGGCGTGTAGAAGGTGGTCTCCCCCGCGTTGTACCGGGCCTCGAACCCGTAGATGCCGTTGCGAGGGACGATCTCCACCGCGGACAGTGCTGCGGGACCGTCGCCGGTGTCGATGATGCCGATCGCGACCTCGGTGCCGCGGATGAGCTGCTCGATCACGACGTCGTCGCAGTAGGTGTAGGCCGCCACCATCGCACGGGGCAGGTCGTGCACGTCGTCGACGAGCGTGACCCCCTGGGCGCTGCCGCCCCGGGCGGGCTTCACCGCGAGCGGCACCGGGTGTTCGGTGGCGATGCCTTCGAGGACCCCGACGGCACCGAGCTCGCGGAACACGTCGTGGGACAGCGTCACCGACCTCGGCGTCCGGACGCCGGCGCGGGCGACCAGCGCCGAAGCCGTGGGCTTGTCCCATGCCAGCCGAGCCGACGTGGAACGCGAGCCGACGAACGGGATGTCCAGAGCCTCCAGGACGCCCCGCAGGGCGCCGTCCTCACCGGAGGCGCCGTGCAGGGCCGGCCACACGACGTCCGGGCGGTCCTTGCCGAGCGCAGGCAGGAGCATGGCGTCGGCGTCACGGAGGTCGACCTGCCAGCCGTAGCCGGTCAGCGAGTCAGCGACCCGTCGGCCCGAGCGGAGGGAGACGTCCCGCTCGTGGGAGATCCCTCCCGCGACGACGACGACGTGACGACGGGTGAGCTCGGCCATGCGGGGATCCTCCGGTGTGCAGGTACGGTGCTGCGCGGCCCGCGCAGCGGAAAAGCGCTGGTCAGGAGATGTTCGGCGGCGGCGCACTGACCGAGGAGGACTCGGTGACGGCGGTGGGGCGGGTCGCCGGGCCGAAGGTCTCGATGAGTTCGAGCTCGTCGTTGACCACGTTCGCGAGTCGCTTGACGCCGATCCGGATCTGTTCCGGCGTCGGGTAGCAGAACGACAGCCGGATGTTCCCGCCACCGCGACCGTCGGCGTAGAAGGCCGTGCCCGGGGTGTAGGCGACGAGCTCCTTGACGGCGCGCGGCAGCATGCCCTTCGAGTCGAGGGACTCCGGCAGCGTGAGCCAGACGAAGAACCCGCCGTTCGGCTTCGTCCACGACAGGTCCGGCAGGAACTCCCCGAGCGCGGACAGCATCGCGTCGCGGCGCTCGGCGTAGATGCCGCGGAACGTGTCGACCTGGCCCTTCCAGTCGGCGGCGTCCAGGTAGTTGTTGACGACGTACTGACCGAACGAGTTCGGGGCGAGGACCGCCGACTCGTTCGCCAGGACCAGCTTCTCGCGAATGGCGTGCGGTGCCAGCGCCCAGCCGACGCGGAACCCCGGCGCGAGCGTCTTCGAGAAGGAGCCGAGGTACACCACGCCCTCCTCGTCGATGGAGCGGATCGCCTGCGGCGCCGGCTCGTCGAACCAGAGGAGCCCGTACGGGTTGTCCTCGAGCACCAGGATGTTGTTGGACCGGCAGATGTCGAGCACCTCGATGCGGCGCTCCCGGCTCATCGTGACGCCGGCCGGGTTGTGGAAGTTCGGGATCGTGTAGAGGAACTTCATCCGCTTGCCCTGGGCGCGCAGGTTCGCGATCGCCTCGCGCAGCGCCTCGGGGACGAGCCCGTGCTCGTCGGTCGCGACGTGCACCGTCTCGGCCTGGTACGAGCGGAACACACCGATGGCACCGACGTAGGACGGCGACTCGGCCAGCACCACGTCACCCGGGTCGATGAAGAGCCGCGTGACGAGGTCGAGGGCGTGCTGCGAGCCGGTCGTCACGACGACGTCCTCGGCGCTCGCGCGGATGCCCTCCAGGCTCATGACGTCCACGATGTGCTCACGGAGCGACCGCAGGCCCTGTCCCCCGCCGTACTGCAGCGCCATGGCGGCGTCCTCGTGCATGACGCGGTCCAGGGAGCCCGTGACGAGCTCTCTGGGGAGCGCGGAGACGAAGGGCATCCCGCCGGCCAGGGAGACCACCTCAGGGCGCGAGGCGACGGCGAACAGGGCTCGGACCTCGGAGGCGCTCAGCCCGGCGGTGCGCTGGGCGTAGGAGTCGTACCAGGGGTCGAGGCTGTTGCCGTTCGTCATCGAGTGCTCCGTTCAGTGGGACATTCCCGCCACACTACGACATCGACCTCGGGAACCACGGCTCCGCGACGGGGCCGATCGCGAACGCGTGGCCCGGAACGACGACGGCCCCGCTCTCCGTGGAGAGCGGGGCCGTTCGTGTGGGGAGACCTACGCGAGGAACTCGGCGAGGTCGGCCTCGAGCGCGGGCTTCGGCTTGGCGCCGATGACGGTCTTGACGACCTCGCCGCCCTTGAAGACCTTCATCGCCGGGATCGACGTGATCTGGTAGTTCATGGCCGACTGGGGGTTGTCGTCGACGTTGAGCTTGACGATCTCGATCTTGCCGGCGTGCTCTTCGGCGATCTGGTCGAGGATCGGCGAGACCGCGCGGCACGGGCCACACCACTCGGCCCAGAAGTCGACCAGGATCGTCTTGTCGGACTTGAGGACCTCGTCCGAGAAGGTGGCGTCGGTGACAGCCTTGGCGTTGGACATGTGTGCTCCTTCGAGAAGTCGTTCAGGGGGTACAACGGCAGGGCCGTCGTGGTATTCCGTGGGTCAGGCGTGCGCCGAGGTGACGTCGAGGATGGCGGGCTCGGTCGGGCCGACACCCTCTGCCTCGTCGGTCAGCGAGTCCTCGAGCTCGGCGAGGTACTTCTCTGCGTCGAGCGCCGCGACCGTGCCGGAGCCGGCCGCCGTGATGGCCTGGCGGTAGGTCGGGTCGATGACGTCGCCCGCGGCGAAGACACCGGGCAGGTTGGTCTTCGACGAGCGGCCCTGCACCGCGATGGTGCCCTCGGGTGCGATGTCGATCTGACCGTGGATCAGGTGCGTGCGCGGGTCGTTGCCGATCGCGATGAACAGGCCGTCGAGCGCGAGCTCCGACTCCTCACCCGTGACCGTGTCCCGCAGGCTGACACCCTCGACCGCGGAGTCACCCGTGATGCCGGTGACCTCCTTGTTCCACGCGAACTCGATCTTCGGGTCGTTCATCGCGCGGTCCTGCATGATCTTCGACGCACGCAGGCTGTCCTTGCGGTGGATGACCGTCACCTTGTCGGCGAAGCGGGTGAGGAACGTCGCCTCCTCCATCGCGGAGTCGCCACCGCCGACGACAGCGATGTTCTTCTGTCGGAAGAAGAACCCGTCGCAGGTCGCGCACCACGAGACGCCGTGACCGGACAGGCGCTCTTCGTCGGCGAGGCCGAGATGCCGGTAGGCCGAACCCGTCGCGTAGATGACCGCGAGGGCTTCGTAGGTCTCGCCGGAGCCGACGGTGACCTTCTTGATCTTGCCCGTCAGGTCGACCGAGACGGCGTCGTCGTACAGGACCTCGGCGCCGAACTTCTCGGCCTGCTCCTGCATCTTGATCATGAGGTCGGGGCCCTGGATGCCCTCGGGGAAGCCGGGGAAGTTCTCGACCTCGGTCGTCTTGGTGAGTTCACCGCCCGTCTCGACGCTGGATGCGACGATGAGCGGCTTGAGCTCCGCGCGCGCGGCGTAGATGCCGGCGGTGAACCCGGCCGGGCCGGAACCGATGATGATGAGCTGGCGCATGCCTGAGTGCCCTTCCGTTGCGTCTGACCGGGTCAACCCATCGTAGCGACGCGGCATTCCACGCGGCCCGTGCGTGCGGTGATCGGCGTCGTTCAGCGGCCGAGCTTGTTCCGGAGCAGGGTGACCGCGTTGCCGATCTCGCCGTTCTTCGCGACGACGAGCGCCCCGAAGTACACCAGGGCCATCACCGCGCCGGTCAGGACGATGGTGATGAGGGCACCCGTGCGGTCGGACATCGCGAACCCGGCCTCGGAGAACGCCCCGAAGAAGTTGACGACGAGGAGCCCGGCGACGCCGGCGATCAGCGCGGCGATGACGAACTGCACGTGGGACCGCGTGACGACCGGACCCTCGATGCTGCCGAGCTTCCGACGCACGAGGACGAGCGCCACGATCGTCTGGGCGGTCCCGGCGATCGTCGTGCACGCCGCGACACCGATGCCGATCACCGAGGTCGGGAAGGTCGACACGGCGAGGGCACCGACCACGAACAGCACCGACTGGACGCACTGCATCAGGAACGGCGTGCGGTGGTCGTGCATGGCCCAGAACACCCGCTGGATCACGAACAGCATGCTGAACAGCACGAGCCCCGGCATGTACGCGACGAGGACGGCGCCGACCTGCAGCGCGCTCTCGAACGTGCCCTCGTACAGGCGACCGAACGGCACCGCGACGACGACCAGGGCGACGGAGGCGAAGACCGTGAAGAGCCCGATGATGCGGAGCGACAGCGAGAGGTTGCGGCGCACCGCGTCCAGGTCACCGCGCTCGGCGTCGTGGCTCATGCGCGTGAAGTAGGCCGTGGCGATCGAGACCGCGATGATCGAGTGCGGGAGCATGAAGATGAGCCACGCGTTGCCGAGCACGGCGTTGCCGGGTCCGTCGTCCTGCCCCTTCCACGCGACGGCCGACTGCACGACCCCGGCGAGCTGCGTCACGAGGATCATCGCGAAGAGCCAGCCGGCCGCCGTGCCCGTCGACTCGAGACCGACACCGCGCCACCGGAAGTCCGGTCGGAACGTCAGTCCGGCGCGCTTCCAGAAGAAGGGCAGGAACGCCGCCTGGGCGAACACCCCGAGCGAGGCGCTACCGGCGAGCAGGGCGATCTTCGCCGGTGTCCACTCGTCGAGCTGGCTGCCGCTGCTGCCGTACAGGGCGATGAACACCACGAGTCCGGCGATCGCGATGACGTTGTTCAGCAACGGCGCCCACGTGAACGGCCCGAACACCTGCTTGGCGTTGAGGACCTCGCCGAGCAGCGAGTACATCGCGTAGAAGAGGATCTGCGGCAGGCACCAGAAGGCGAAGGCGACCGCGAGGTCGGTGGCTGCCGGACCGGCGTCCGACGAGGAGGACGTGTAGAAGCGCACGAGCAGCGGCGCGATCGCCGTCGCGACGACCGCGATGACGATGAACACCGAGCCACCGAGCGTCACGATCTTGTTGACGTAGGACTGCCCGCCGTCGGTCCCGTTCTTCATCGCGCGGACGATCTGCGGGATGAGCACCGCGGACAGCAGACCCCCGGCGATCAGCGCGTAGATGTTGTTCGGCAGCTGGTTGGCGACCGCGAAGGCGTTCGCCGAGGGGCTCGCGTTCTGCCCGATCGCGTAGGCGAGCACGAAGGTCTTCGCGAAGCCGAGGATGCGGCTCACCATCGTGCCCGCGGCGAGCATCGCGCTCGCGCGGCCCAGGTTGCGCTCGGTGCCCTGCTCGGCGTCGACGTCGGGCTGGGGCTGGCTGCTGCTGATGGTCGGCTCCTCGGGGTCGCGGTCGTCCGCGACGGTGTTGCGTGCGGTGTCGGACGGGAGGCGCGGTTCGGCTCCGGCACGAGCGATGGCGTCCTGCAGGGGGTCGCCGCCCGGTGCTGCGACCGCGGCCGAGGCCGGGCTCGCGTCGCTCAGACCCGCTCCGACGCCGGCGACACCGGCTGCGCCGGTGCCGGACCCGGCCACGTCCGGAGCGTGGGCCGCGGCGGCGGGGTGATCCGAGCCTCCAGGCCGCGCTGCCGGTACAGGGGTGCCTCCGACCGTGGGCTGGACCGCCAGGGGGCGGTTCGGGTCCTCGTCGTCGTCGACCTCGCCGTTGCGACGTCGGGCGCGCTTGCGGATGCTGCGGAAGATGCCGAAGCCGAAGATGCCGATCAGGGCGATCGCCGCGGCCGCCGTGATCAGCGTCTCCCACTGCGCCTGCACGTTGAGCTCGACCGTCGCGGGGTCGGAAATCGTGACGCCGGTCGGGCTCGACAGCGACATGGTGAGCTGGACCGTGCCGTTCGCCACCGACTGCACGGGGACGGTCGTGCGGGTGGAGGAGTCGGGCTGGATCTCGACGACGATGTCGTTCCGGACGACCCGGAGCGCGGAGTTGGACGGTCGCACCGACAGGCGCACGGTGACCGGGTGGGCGGAGCTGTTCCGGATGGAGACCGGCAGGGCGGACTGGTCGCCGAGCAGGGTCAGGCTGCTCGAGTCGACGATGCCGACCTCGGTCGTGCTCTTCGCCCATGCGGCGGTGCGCGCCTCGATGGCGGACCCGAGCCCCTGCGGGTCGTCACGCCAGGCGTTCGACGCGAGTGCCAGCAGGCGGAGTCGAGCCGGAGCGGTGATCTCGGCGGGTGTGTCGAGGACGGTGGCGAAGGCCGCGAGCCCCTGCTCCCCCCGCACCAGGCGGCGGAGGTCGTCGATGCGGGCCTTCCCGGTGGAGGCACTGCTGAGCGTGAGCGAGCCGGCGACCGCGTCCGAGGCGACGGAGAGGTCGGCGGGGGCGACCCACGCCGTGTTCTCGAGGGCGTCGAGGGCCTGGCCGAGGCGGGTCGAGTCGGACGGCCACTCCCGCCCGAGCGTCAGCAGGATCGGCCCGGCGGCGGACTCGGTGGGGACGGCCGTGGCGAGGGTCGCGGTGAGCTCGGACATCGACGACGCGTACGTCTGCCGGTCGCCGGCGGTCGCGGCGGTGCGGAGGAGCGACGACATCGACTGGTCGGAGACGAGCACGTGGTCGTCGCCGATCTTCTCGGACGCGGCGATGGTGGTGTCCGGTCCGGCCGAGGTGTTGCCGCTCGACACGATCGTGGTCTCGGTCCCCGCGCGTGCCAGTGCCGGCAGGTCGGCAGAGGACACCGTTCCCTCGGTCGGCCAGGCGATGGACTCCATCGAGTACGGGAAGTCGAGCAGCGACTCGGTGGTCGGCAGGGTCTCCTGCGGTTCGTCGGTGCCGTCGTCCGGGGTGTCGCCCGGCGCGGCACTCGGGGTCGGCGACGTGGTCTGTCCCGGGGTGGCGGTCGGGGTCGGCGCCGGGGTCTCGGCGCCGGGGAAGTCCTCGGGATCGACGGACTGGTCGAGCGAGATCGGCGACAGGATGCCGTCCGCGCCCGCCTGCCGCAGGCCGGTGACGTCGGCGTCGGCGTAGGGCAGCGCGAAGGTCTCGTTGCGGAGCGACTCGAGGCGCTGCAGCCAGGCCGTCGCGCTCGACGGCGCGTTGTCGCCCAGGATCCGGATTGACGCGATGATCCGGGGGTCGACGGCGACGGCGACGTTGTGGTCCTCGGCTGCACGCAGCTGCTGCGTGAGGGTGCCGTCGATCGACGTCGCGGCGGCCAGCACCGCGGGCGTGAGGACGCCGTCGGTCGACCTCGGCACGGTGACGGGCATGGCCACGGAGACGCTCACCGGTGCCTGCACGAAGTCGGGGTACCAGGTGATGGCGGAGCGGTCGACGGCGAACGCGTCCCCCGCCGTGTACTCCGCGGCGATGCGTCGGGCACCGAACGTGGAGTACCCGCCGAGTGCGACGTTGCCCGAGACGATCTCGACCGAGTCGATGGTCACCGAACGGTGCGCCGGGATCGCCGGGATGTCCACCGAGTCCATCAGGGCACCGAGGTAACCGGTTGTGGTGGTGTCGCTGAGCCAGCTCGCCAGGACGGCTCGTGTGCTCACCGAACGGAAGATGTCGAACTCGGCCGTGCCCGCGGGCAGGTCGGCGTCGGTGTCGTTCGTGACCGTCACCGACAGGGTGAGGTCCTGGTCGCGCTGCACGACCCCGCGGTTCGCCGGGGCGATGGCGATGGTCGCCTTGCCCTCGTCGGCGGCGGCCGGAGCGGCGGCGTGCGTCTTCGGCGCGGAGACCGTGGCGGCCGAGGCGTGGTCGGTGGTGACGGGCGCGACGACCAGGCCGAGCGCGACGAGGGTCGACGCGGCTGCGGCGAGCGTGGTGCGGAGCATCTGCATACGAGGAGCGGGCCACGGGGTCGGTTCGGGCCGAGCACGAGTGTATGAGGCACTGCCATGAACAGGTCCCGTGCGCGCGGGGTTCGTGGAGAACTCGGGGCCTCGATCTGGGAGGATGAGCACCGTCATGCAGTCCGTTGCCCAGGCCGTCGAACGACTCGACGCACTCGCCGCCACCGAGCCCGTCGCCCTCCTCGCTCGGGCCTTCGCCGACGCCGGACACGAACTCGCCCTCGTCGGCGGACCCGTCCGTGACGCGTTCCTCGGCCGGCCCGTGACCGATCTCGACTTCACCACCGACGCCCGTCCTGATGCGATCCTGCGGATCGTGGACCCGATGGCGAGCGCCACCTGGGACGTCGGCCGACAGTTCGGCACCATCGCCGCGCGGATCGCCGGCGAACAGGTCGAGATCACCACGTACCGCAGCGACGTCTACGACGGTGAGACCCGCAAGCCCGAGGTCGCGTTCGGCGACACCATCGAGGACGACCTGCTCCGCCGTGACTTCACGGTGAACGCCATGGCCCTGCGGCTGCCGGCCCGCGAGCTCGTGGACGTGCACGGCGGTGTCGAGGACCTGCTGGCCGCCCGCCTGCGCACCCCGCAGGCCGCGCTCGTGTCCTTCCGGGACGACCCGCTGCGGATGATGCGGGCGGCGCGGTTCACGTCGCAGCTCGGGTTCACCGTCGACGACGACGTGCGGGCCGCGATGCAGGAGCTCGCCGGGGCGATCGACATCGTGTCGGCCGAGCGGGTGCGCGACGAAGTCGTCAAGATGCTGAACACGAGCGACCCGGTGCCCGGCATCCGGCTGCTCGTCGACACCGGGCTGGCCGAGCGGTTCCTGCCGGAGCTGCCCGAGATGCGCCTGGAGATCGACGAGCACCACCACCACAAGGACGTCTACGAGCACTCGCTCACCGTGCTCGAGCAGGCCATCGGGTACGAGGCCGAGCGGCACGCCGGCGATCCCCCGGACACCGTGCTCCGACTCGCGGCACTGCTGCACGACATCGGCAAGCCCGCGACCCGCAAGCTCGAACCGGGCGGCGCCGTCAGCTTCCACCACCACGACCTGGTCGGCTCGAAGCTGGCGAAGAAGCGGCTCCGTGCCCTGCGGTTCGACAACGACACGATCGCCGCGGTGTCCCGCCTGATCGAGCTGCACCTGCGGTTCTTCGGGTACACCGAGGGCGCCTGGACCGACTCGGCCGTCCGCCGCTACGTCCGCGACGCCGGGGACCAGCTCGAGCGACTCCACGAGCTCACACGCTCCGACGTGACCACACGGAACCGGCGGAAGGCCGACCGCTTGGCGTTCGCGTACGACGACCTGGAGGACCGCATCCGGGTGCTGTCCGAGCAGGAGGAACTCGACTCGATCCGGCCGGACCTGACCGGCGACGACATCATGCGGATCCTCGACATCCCGCCGGGGCGTGCCGTGGGCGAGGCCTACCGGTTCCTGCTCGAGGCGCGGATGGACGAAGGACCCCTCGGGTCCGACGAGGCCGAGGCGCGCCTGCGCGCCTGGTGGAGCGCCCGAGGCGACACCAGCGCCTGATACGCGACCGCCTGACGGGCGCGACCGCTCTCCACAGGCCGGTGGCGCGCCTCCAGGCAGTCCGGTAGGCTACCCAGGTTGCCCCTCGCGCACCTGCGTGGACGGGGCACATGCATCAACCCTCCTGCCCCGGGAACTGCCCGGGGCCGCTGAGACCAGAGGAGGTGGGTTCCGCATGCACCAGTACGAACTGATGGCGATCCTCGACCCCGAGATCGACGAGCGCACCGTCGCTCCCAGCCTGGACAAGTTCCTCGCCGTGATCCGCAACGCGGGTGGCACCGTGGACAACGTGGACGTCTGGGGCCGTCGCCGCCTGGCCTACGAGATCGCCAAGAAGTCCGAGGGCATCTACGCCGTCGTCGACTTCACGTCGACCCCCGAGGCCGCCAACGAGCTGGACCGTCAGCTCGGGCTCTCCGAGGCCGTGCTCCGCACGAAGGTCCTCCGCGCCGAAGAGGGCATCGCGCAGGTCGCCGCCCAGAAGCAGCGCGACGAGGCACGTGCGGCCCGCAAGGCCGCCAACGCGTCCGCAACCGCGACCGCGAGCGCCGAGTAACCCGTGGCCGGCGAAACCGTCATCACGGTGGTGGGCAACCTCACCGCGGACCCCGAGCTGCGCTACACGCAGAACGGGCTCGCCGTGGCGAACTTCACCATCGCGTCGACCCCTCGCACGTTCGACCGTCAGGCGAACGAGTGGAAGGACGGCGACGCGCTGTTCCTCCGCGCGAGTGTGTGGCGCGAGTTCGCCGAGCACGTGGCGGGGTCGCTGACGAAGGGCTCGCGCGTCATCGCGCAGGGTCGTCTGCGTCAGCGTTCCTACCAGGACCGTGAGGGTCAGCAGCGCACGAGCATCGAGCTCGAGGTCGACGAGATCGGCCCGTCGCTCCGGTACGCCACCGCACAGATCACCCGCGCAGCGGGTGGCAGTGGCGGCGGCGGTCGTGGCCAGGTCGGCGGAGGCAACTCCGGCGGCGGTGGCAACGGCGGCTGGAACGGCGGCGGCAACAACAACGGTGGCGGTCAGTCTGACGCGCCGTGGTCCCCGCAGGGTGGCCAGCAGGGTGGCGGCAACGCACAGTCGAACGACGTGTGGAGCACCCCCGGTGGCAACTTCGACGACGAGACCCCGTTCTGATCGGAGCACGCAGCGCCGCCTGACAGCGGCAACTGCGAGTTCCGTTCTGATCCTCAGCGTCCCGACGGACACACAACTCTTCTTCTAAGGAAAAACCACAATGGCTGGAAAGAGCACCGGCGATCGCCGGAAGCCTCGCGGCAAGGGCGGCAAGAACGCCGCTCCCGCGAAGTCGATCAAGGTCGGCGTCATCGACTACAAGGACGTCGCGACCCTTCGCAAGTTCATCTCGGAGCGTGGAAAGATCCGCGCCCGTCGCATCACCGGCGTCTCCGTCCAGGAGCAGCGCCTCATCGCCCGTGCCGTGAAGAACGCCCGTGAGATGGCGCTCCTCCCCTACGCCGGCTCCGGCCGCTGATCGGAGGTCGACACATGTCGAAGCTCATCCTCACCCACGAGGTCTCCGGCCTCGGTTCCGCCGGTGACGTCGTCGACGTCAAGAACGGCTACGCCCGCAACTACCTCATCCCCCAGGGCTTCGCTGTCGCGTGGTCCAAGGGCGGCGAGAAGCAGGTCGAGTCGATCCGTGCCGCGCGTACCGCGCGCGAGCTCGCCACCATCGAAGAGGCACAGGACCTCAAGATGAAGCTCGAGAACGCCACCATCCAGCTGTCGGTCAAGGCCGGCAAGGACGGTCGTCTGTTCGGCTCCGTGCGTCCGGCGGACGTCGCTGACGCCGTCCAGGCGCAGGGCGTCGGCTCGCTCGACAAGCGCAAGGTCGAGGTCCCCGCGACCATCAAGACCGTCGGTGACCACGAGGCCACCGTGCGTCTGCGCGAGGACATCACTGCCGTGATCTCGCTCAAGGTCGTCGCTGCCAAGTAGCACTGACGTTCCGCTCCACGACGGGCGGGTCTCCTCCGGGAGGCCCGCCCGTCGTTGCGTGTGTGGGGGTACGGCGGGCGGGGTCGGGTCGGCTCGTGGGGCCGGACCCGACATCTTCTGCTCATGATGCGACCGACTGGAGGCGCGGCTCGGCCTGGGCTGGCTGGTTACCGCTCCGCCGCACCCGAGACTTGCTGGGAGCACCCCGAGAACGCTCCCCACAGGGGAGGCGCTTGTCAAGTCGTTTTACACAGTGGAAACGTGTCAAATCCGAACCTTCAACGCGCACTTGAAGCCCACTTTTCCACACACCGTATGAAACTCGAAACCCCAGGTCAGACGGTCGAAACTGTGTTCCCCTGGCTCGTTATCCCCAACCCAGTCCACAGTTCTCCACACCGCGGTTCGGCGTGTTCCGCAGCCTCTCCACAGAGTTATCCACAGGGGCATTTGTTGGGGATAACTCTGAGGCCGTAGCTTGGCCCAGCGACTCGGGGATGTCGGTTGCCGCGGGTAAGAACGGGGTGCGGACCCGGGTCGGTGAGCGTCGTCCCTCAGGGTCTGGTCCGCGTCGTCAACAGAGGAGAGCGTGTGTCGATCGCACATCTTGAGCCCGCACCGCAGGACTACGCGGAGCGCGGCACGGAACGGACCCCGCCGCACGACATGCTCGCCGAGCAGTCGACCATCGGCGGCATGCTCCTGTCGAAGGACGCCGTCGCAGACGTCATCGAGACCGCGCGGGGCGTGGACTTCTACGTGCCCAAGCACGAGGTCATCTTCGACGCCATCCTGTCGCTCTACTCGCACGGTGAGCCGACCGACGTCATCGCCGTCACCGACGAGCTGACGAAGACCGGTCTGCTGTCACGAGCCGGCGGCGCCGAGTACCTGCACAGCGTCACGAGCATGGTGCCCACGGCCGCGAACGCCGGGTACTACGCCGGGATCGTGGCCGAGAAGGCCGTGCTCCGTCGCCTGGTCGACGCCGGTACCCGCATCGTGCAGATGGGCTACGCCAGCGAGGGTGAGGTCACCGACCTCGTCAACAGCGCCCAGGCCGAGGTCTACAACGTCGCCGGCGGCGTGCAGACCGAGGACTACGTCCCCCTGACCGACGCCATCTCCGCCGCCCTCGACGAGATCGAGGCCGCCAAGGGTCGCGACGGCCAGATGACGGGTGTGCCCACCGGGTTCGCGCAGCTCGACGGCCTGACGAACGGCTTCCACCCCGGACAGCTCATCATCGTCGCCGCCCGACCGGCACTCGGGAAGTCGACGCTCGCGCTCGACCTGTGCCGCGCCGCTGCCATCAAGCACGACCAAACCGCCGCGTTCTTCTCGCTCGAGATGGGTCGCGCCGAGATCGCGATGCGTCTGCTGTCCGCCGAGACCAGCGTCCCACTGCAGAACATGCGCAAGGGCACCGTCGACTCCCGCGACTGGACCACCATCGCGCAGACCCGCGGTCGCATCAACGACGCCCCGTTCTTCATCGACGACTCCCCCAACATGACGCTCGTCGAGATCCGGGCCAAGTGCCGACGTCTCAAGCAGCAGCACAACCTGAAGCTCGTGGTCATCGACTACCTGCAGCTGATGACCTCGGGCAAGAAGGTCGAGAGCCGCCAGCAGGAGGTCTCGGAGTTCTCGCGTGCGCTCAAGCTGATGGCCAAGGAACTCCAGGTGCCGGTCATCGCGCTGTCGCAGCTGAACCGTGGGCCCGAGCAGCGTGCCGACAAGAAGCCCCAGATCTCCGACCTGCGTGAGTCCGGATCGATCGAGCAGGACGCCGACATGGTGATCCTGCTGCACCGCGAGTCGGCGTACGAGAAGGACAACCCGCGTCAGGGCGAGGCGGACCTGATCGTGGCGAAGCACCGTAACGGGCCGACGGACACCATCACGGTGGCGTTCCACGGGATGTTCTCTCGGTTCGTGGACATGCCGCAGTAAGAGGTGTTGTTGTCGTCCGCCAGCTGACTTGTCCGACTGCCACGCAACATGTCTGAGAAACGGACATGGACACGCTGTTCGGCAGTACCGATGGGCCACGTCGACCAGGGGCCCACCGGAGGACCCGCTATCCGACACCTTCGTGGGTGGAATCTTCGGTTTCGGTCGCCGCCAGCGGTGTGGCGGTGAAGCGTGACAGGAGCGTCGCCAGCGCCGCGCGGTCAGCCTCTGACCAAGTGCTCGTGTGCTCGGCGATCACGGTCTCCAAGCGGCGGCGAGCTTCGTCGATGGCTGTGCGGCCCCGCGGTGTGAGCGTGAGAAGGGCCTGGCGTCGGTCGCGCGGGCTGGGCTGCTGGGCGACGAGGCCGGCTTGGATCAGTTCTGAGGCCCGTCGGCTCACGACGGAGCGGTCGAGGCCGAGGTCTGGAGCCAGAGACGCTGCCGAGAGTGGTTCGCCGGATCGCGCGAGCGAGCTGAGGATCGGGTAGTTCGCCTCGGTGAGCCCCGGAGCCACGCCGAGCGTGACGCTTCCGTAGAGCCCACTGCGGAACCCGCGGGCGAGGACCACGCCGAGGGCGTTCGCGATCGTTGCTGCTGCATCCATGCCTCGAGCATACGTGTGCAAATCGCACACAAACCTGCTACCGTAAGTCTGTGCAAGTTGCACGGAATGGAGATGCACCATGGCCGACATCGCAGCAGCGCTGACAGCGCTCCTCAATGACCGAGACAGTTCTGTCGACGAGACGATCGGGCGGTACTTCGCCGACGACTACCGGCAGAAGACCGACGGCGTGTGGAGCGATCGTGGGCAGTTCGAGGACCACATCACCCACTTGCGAGGAATCGTGGCGTATGCCGAGGTGCGAGTCCTCGACGAGCTCGTCCAGGGCACGACCTACGCGGACCGACATGAAGTTCATGCCACGAAGGTGGACGGGGCGCTCGTCGTGCAGGAGGTCTACCTCTTCGCCACCCTTGCAGATGATGGGCGGTTCTCGGAGGTGCATGAGGTGACCTCCCTGCTTCGCGGAAGCGAAGCCGACCGGAGCATGGGAACAGCCTCGTAGGCGCGACCGCTCAACTCGATGGCGGACGGACGGCCGAGCCGCCAGCAGGATCGGCCGTCCGCCCTCTCGGGAGGCCATCGGCTTTCCGGACTTGGTGCAGCTGATCTCGCAGGTAGCCCGTAGCGGGGTCCACCTCGAGGAGGAACTCGCGGATCCGTGCGATGACTTCTTCGTCCGTCAGCTGTGCGGCCAGCGCCGCTGAGCGTTCAACGACGTTCCCGCCACCGGCCAGAGTCCCACCGAACCCGTAGCCAGGGTTCGGTCCGGCCAACACCTGAGGCTAGGGTTCGGCGCCTCATCGGCGCCTCGTCGGCGCATTGGCTCGATCTCGGTCAGGTGGACCATCCCCTGACGGGCGAACAACGGGACTCGGCAGACTCCGTGTGGTCGCGCCGCCTCCTCCCGGTCATCCGGGGTGACCGAAGACTGACAGCAGCGTCCAGACGACGCCGATCATCCCGAGCCCCACGGCGAGCACGCGGACGAGCCCCGGAGTCATCGCGCTCTGCGGGCCGTGAGTGCCCCGCTGGGACCCGACGAAGTACTGCGCGATCGGCGCCGGACGCACGAACGCGGCGACCGCTACCGCGACGATCGCCGGCCCAGCGATGAGTCCTGGGATCCACATGGACTCCAGCCAACCAGGGCCGGCTCACGTGCAGTGCGATGTGACGATCCGGCAGCGATCCGTGACGGCGACGCACCCCGAGCCCAGACCTGCCCGGCTCGGGTCGGACGCAGGGGCCGACTCCACAGCCGACGGTCCGCCGCGCGGACGTCGCTGACGCTGCAATCCTGACAGGAGGCGCGGTGCAGGTGGGTCGATCGACTCACCGGCACCGCGCCTCCTGTCCGGCGAGGGCCGGGGCGCGGCTCCGGGGACCGTGGACGGGAGGTCATCTCGCCCGTGGGGAGAGGACCCGTGCGAACAGCAGCACGAGGAGTCCGGACGCGGGCACGATGAGGAGTCCCCACCGCAGGGCTGTGGCGTCCGCGATGGCCCCGACCACGGGCGGTGAGAGCAGGAACCCGACCCGCAGCAGCCAGCCGATGATCGTGAGTCCGGACCCCGGTGCGAACCCCGGGATCTCGTCGGCGTTCTGCATGGCCGAGGGGATGAGGGTGGCGACCCCGAACCCGGCGACACCGAACCCGACGATGCTCCCGATGACGCTGGGGAAGGCGAGGGCGGTGCCCATGCCGACGAGGACGAGGACGCCACCGCCGCGCGCCATCGTCCGCTGGCCGAACCGGTCGGTCATCCGGTCGCCCACGAGACGCCCGACGAACTGCATGCCCTGCAGTGCGATGAACCCGAGGCCCGCGACGAAGGCCGATGCTCCGAGGCTGTCGGAGAGGTAGATCGCGGACCAGGAGCTGCCGGCGTCCTCGACGATGGCGCCCGCGGAGGCGATGACGACGAGGGCGAGCAGGATGCCGTAGCGGCCGACGAGTCCCAGCGCCTTCGGGGCCGTGCTCCGTGCGCCGCCGTCGGCCCCCGTCGTCCCACCGTCCGGATGCTGCCCGTCAGCACCGGAGACTGGTTCCGCGCCGGGCAGCAGCCAGCGGTACGACAGCAGGGCTGCGGCGGCGAACAGCGCGCCGGAGACGGACAGGTGCACCAGCAGGGGCACCTCGAGCTGCGCGGCGGCGGCCCCCATCGCGCCTCCCGTCACGGCGCCCACGGACCAGACGGCGTGGAACGAGTTGATGATCGACCGGCCGTAGCGGCGTTGCACGCGGAGCCCGTGGGAGTTCTGGGCGACGTCGGTGATGGAGTCCATGGCGCCGGCCAGGAACAGCGCGAGTGCGAGGACGAGCCAGCCGGGTGCGACGCCGGTCAGCAGGAGCCCGACAGCGGTGACGAGCGTCGCGGCGACGGCGACGCGGGAGGACCGGAAGCGACGGATGAGGAGCCCCGCGCTGAGCCCCGCGATGAGCGCCCCGAGCGGGTAGGCGGCGACAGCGGCGCCGAAGGCCGCGTTCGTCAGGTCGAGCTCTGCCTTGATCTGCGGGTAGCGCGGCAGGAGGTTGGCGATGAGCGCGCCGTTCGTGAAGAACAGGATGCTGACGGCGACACGGGCGTGACGGGCGTCCAGTGACGCGCTCGGCACGGCGCGCCGGACAGGAGACGTGGTCATGGGGTCGGTCCGATCTGGGGGTGCGGTCGTGCGCGAGGCGCAGCGAGGAGGTCTGGTCGAGCGAGGGACGCGCAGCGGCTCAGGGTGACGGTGCCCTCCGGCGCGCGAGCGCTGCGGCGGTCTCGTCACGCGTCCACCCGGTGGCGTCGATCGCCTCGAGCACACGCACCCGGGTCGCCGGCCGGACGGCGTCAACGTCGTTGAGGACACGCGACACGGTCGTGTGCGACACCCCCGCAACGCGGGCGACGTCCTTGATGGTGGTGGGCGGAGCCGCACCTGCTCCGTCGTGCTCGTCCGGCCCAGCGCTGCCGTCGCGCACGTTCGTTCCCGAGTTCCGAACATTCACGGTGTTCATTCGAACACACGAGTTACGATCTGTCCATGCAGATGGACGTTCGACACCGCGAGATCCTCGACGAGCTGCGCCGATCGGGCCGCGTGCAGGTCGACGACCTCGCTGCACACCTGGGCACCTCGTCGATGACCATCCGTCGTGACCTGGAACACCTCGCCGGGGTCGGTGCGCTCCGACGGGTCCGTGGTGGCGCGGTGGGACCGGCCCTGCACGGCGAAGGGTTGCCGTTCTCGGTCCGAGCCGTCGACGACCAGGACCTGAAGGCGCGACTCGCAGCAGCGGCCGTCGCTCACATCGTCGACGGCGAAGCAGTCGCCGTCGACAGCGGGACGACGGGCGCCGCCGCCGCTGCGGAGCTGGCGGGACGCAGGGTGACCGCGATGCCCCTGTCGCTGCAGGGCATCGCGGCGCTCTCCTCGAGTCAGACGGTGAGCCTCGTCCTCTCGGGAGGGACGGTGCGCGGCGCAGAGGGGACGATCGTCGGACCGATCGCTGAACGGACGATCGCCTCGCTCCGCTTCGACACGGCGATCCTCACGTGCTGCGCAGCGGACCCGGCTGCCGGCGTGACGGCGTTCGACCTGGGCGACGCCGCGATCAAGCAGGCGATCGTGGCTGCGGCGTCCCGCGTGGTCCTGATCGCGGAAGGGGCGAAGTTCGCCCTCCGGTCCATGGCGGTCGTGTGCGCGCTCGAGGACGTCGACGTCCTCGTGACCGACGCTTCCGCCCCCTCGGCGGTGCTCGACCGGTTGCGTGCGGCCGGCGTGGAGGTCACGGTCGTCTAGGTCACGCCCTGCGGTCACCGCGCCCGTGCGGACGTCGGAGTCGCCGACAGCAACGTGAGCGCCTGCGCCGTCGCGGAGCCCGGCGGGCAGCTGTAGACGACGAGCTGCAGACCCGGTGACCCCTGGACGGCGAAGGTGTGGGCGTCGAACTCCAGACGCCCCACGGCGTCGTGCACGAAGCGCTTCGCCGTGACCGTCTTGCGGAGCACCCGTTGGGCGCTCCACCGCTCGTCGAACGCGGCACTCGTCCCGCGCATGGTCGCGATGACGTCCTGGAGGCGCGGGTCGCCCCCGAACTCCGCGGTCGCCGCGCGCAGACTGGCGACGGTCGCGTCGGCCGCCCTGGCCCAGTCCGCGTGGAACCGTTCCGCCGCCGGGTCGGCGAACATCATCCGGACCAGGTTGTCGAAGTGTCCGAAGGGTGCGTAGACGGCACGGGCGAGCGCGTTGGCGGCGAGGACGTCGTGTGCCGGGTCGATCACGAACGCCGGGTGCGCGGACCACGAGTCGAGGAGCTGGCCGAGCGCGGGGGTGGCGGACGTGGCCGGCCGGGCGCCCCGAGGTGGAGCGACGAGCCCCGCCAGGGTGAACAGGTGCTCGCGCTCGTCGTCGTCGAGCTCGAGCCCGTCGGCGATCCCCTGCAGCACCGCGGTACCGGGGCTGACCTCCCGTCCCTGCTCGAGCCGCGTGTAGTAGTCGACGCTCAGCCCGCCGAGCACGGCGACCTCTTCTCGTCGCAGGCCGGCCACGCGGCGGAGCCCACCGGCGGGCAACCCGAGCGTCTCCGGGGACAGCCGGGAGCGGACGGCGCGCAGGTAGGCGCCGAGGGTCAGGTCGGGGGCGGACGGGGTCACGTGCCCAGGGTAGGTGCGGACTCCGGGGCCTCCCTGGTCCTGGCACACCCCGGAACGACGCGGCACGGGACGGATCCTCGGCGGCGTCGAGGCTGACGGCATGAACGACGACGCAACCACCACGACCCCGTCCGCATCCCATCCCTACGTCGGCCTCTGGGTCACGGCCGACGGCCGCGTCCGGCACGAACTCCGGGCGGACGGCCGCTACGTCGAGGCCCGAGGCGACCGCGAGGCGGCCTACGTCGGGCGCTACGAGGTCAGCGGAGACCACGTCGAGTACCGCGACGACACCGGTTTCACCGCGGACGGGGAATTCCACGACGACGTCCTGCACCACGGCGGCATGGTCCTGCACCGACGGAAGGTCGTCCTGGTCACGGGTGCCTCCAGCGGCATCGGTCGGGCCACGGCGGTGCGCCTCGCCGCAGCCGGACACCCGGTCGTGCTGGGTGCCCGACGGACCGACCGGCTCGACGCCCTCGTGACCGAGATCGAGGCCGCGGGGGGAACGGCGCTCGCGGTGTCCCTCGACGTCACCGACCTCGCCTCGACCCGGGCGTTCGCGGCAGCGGCCCTCGACCGCTTCGGCCGCATCGACGTGCTCGTCGCCAACGCCGGCGTCATGCCGCTCTCGCCGCTGTCCTCGGGGCTCGTCGACGAGTGGGATCGGATGCTCGACGTCAACGTGCGCGGCCTGCTGTACAGCATCGCCGCGACGCTCCCCACCATGCTCGCGCAGGGCACCGGCCACGTGGTGACCATGGCGTCGATCGGCGCCTACGAGGTCACGCCGACGGCAGCCGTCTACTGCGGGACGAAGTACGCGGCCCGGGCGATCACCGACGGCCTGCGGCAGGAGTCGCCGCGCGGCATCCGGGTGACGACCGTCTCGCCGGGCGTCACCGAGTCGGAGCTGGCATCGACGATCACCGACGAGACGGCAGCCGCCGCGATGGTCGAGTACCGCGCCGAGGCGATCCCGGCGGACGCGATCGCCCGGGCCGTCGACTACGCGGTGGCGGAGCGTCCGGACGTCGACGTCAACGAGATCGTCGTGCGGCCCGCCGCCCAGCGCTGACCCCGAGCCCGTCCTGCTCCGGCACCGCTCGGTGTCGTCGCGGACGGGTGTGGCACGCTCCGGAGATGACGATCAACATCACGGCGTTCCTGGCGGACAGCGCGGAGTCGGTGAACGGGAAGCTCTACGTCCTCGGCGCGGGCTGGGACACGCTCGCGGTGAGCCAGGTCCCCGCGGTCCAGCAACGGGTGGCCGTCGGCGTGCTGGTGCAGGTGGGGTGGAACGACACCGGGGTCGAGCACGACGTGACCCTCCGTCTGGAGACCGAGGACGGTGAGCCCGTCCCGCTGGCACGGCACGCTGCCGGCATGCCGGAGGGGACGGCGGTCGCGGCGATCGGTCACCGGTTCACCACGGGGCGGAGCACGTTGCTGCGCGCCGGCGACGACCAGACGCACCCGGTGACCTTCACGATCAACGACCTGCTGCTCGAGCGGGTCGGCGGCTACTCGTGGGTCATCGAGGTGGACGGGGAGATCGCGCACCGACTCGCGATGCGCGTGGTGCAGCACACGCCGTGACGACGCCGCGGCCCGTACCGGTTGTGCAGCTCGTGGTTCCGCACTTGACTGGGCGTGACAGGAAGAGGTCGTCACGATGTCGAAGCAGACCGCACTCGTCGTCGGTGCGTCCCGCACCCTCGGCCTCGGCATCGCCCGGGTCTACCTGGACCGCGGTTGGGACGTGATCGGCACCGTGCGTGGTACCCAGTCCACCGCACTCCACGACCTCGCCGACCGGGCAGCCGGTGCGCTCGAGGTCGAGGTGATGGACATGACCGTCGCCGACCAGGTCCGTGCCGTCCGCGACCGGCTCGACGGACGGACCCTGGACACGGTGTTCGTCAACGCCGCGATCGCCGACGCGGACCTCCCCGTCGCCCAGGTGCCCACCGCCGTCTTCGTCGACGTGATGGTGACCAACGCGCTCGCCCCGATGCGCGTCGTCGAGGCGTTCGCACCGCTCGTCCCCGCAGGCGGGACCATCGGCGTCATGTCGTCGACGCAGGGCAGCATCTCGATGAACGACAACGGCGGCCACGAGGTCTACCGGGCGAGCAAGTCCGCGCTGAACCAGCTCATGCGGAGCTACGCGGCGCGGCGTGCTGGCGACGCGGTGTCCCTGTTCCTGATGGACCCGGGCTGGGTGCAGACCGAGCTGGGCGGGGACGGTGCGACGCTCACCGTCGACGAGAGCGCACCCGGCGTCGTCGACACGCTGCTCCGGCACGCCGGAGAACCCGGACTGCGGTTCCTCGACCACCGCGGAGCCACCGTGCCCTGGTGATGCACCCGGTCCCACACGCCCGCGGACGAACCGCGCCGACGGACGGAAGCCTGACGAGAGGGAGACGATCGGTCCATGAGCGACGAGCAGCGCGAGCACCACGCGCACGACGACGGAACCGAGCGGCCGCGCGTCGTCGCGGTGAGCCGGGACGACGAGCACCGGTTCAGCAAGCCGGTGGTCGACGAGGTGACCCTGGTGGCGGGGTGGGGCATCGAGGGTGACGCGCACGCCGGCACCACGGTGCAGCACCGCTCCCGCGTGGCCCGCGATCCGTCGCAGCCGAACCTGCGCCAGGTGCACCTGCTCCACGCCGAGCTCTTCGACGAGGTCGCCGACGCCGGGTTCACGGTCGACTCCGGTCAGATGGGCGAGAACGTCACCACGCGCGGCATCGACCTGCTCGGGCTGCCCACCGACGCCGTCCTGCACCTCGGCGACGACGCGTCGGTGCGGGTCACCGGACTGCGGAACCCGTGTCAGCAGATCAACGGCTTCGAACCGGGGCTGCTGCGGGCGGTGCTCGGTCGCGCCGCGGACGGCACAGTCGAGCGCAAGGGCGGGGTGATGGCCGTCGTGCTCAGCGGCGGGACCGTCCGACCCGGCGACCGTATCCGGGTCGAGCTCCCCGACGGCGAGCGACGACCGCTCCAGCCCGTCTGATGACACGGCCCACGCGACGCGTCCTGGTGCTCGGCGGGACCGGTTGGCTCGGACGGGCGATCGTCGACGACCTGCTCGCCGACGGGGCCGACGTCACCTGCCTGGCCAGGGGGTCGTCGGGCGACGTGCCCGAGGGAGCGCGCCTGATCCGTGCGGACCGGCTGCTGCCCGGCGCCCTCGACCAGGTGACCGGTACCTGGGACGACGTGATCGAGCTCGCCCACGCCCCCGAGCTCGTCGTCCCAGCACTCGACGCGCTCGCCGACCGTGCCGCGCACTGGACGCTGGTCTCCACGGTCTCGGTCTACGCACGGAACGACGAGCCGGGCGCCGACGAGTCCGCGCTGATCGTGGAACCGTCCGACCCCACCGAGTACGCCGACGCGAAGGTGCTCGCCGAACGGACCACCCGGTCGCGCATCGGCTCCCGCCTGCTCGTCGCCCGGCCCGGGCTCATCGCCGGCCCCGGTGACCCGAGCGACCGCTTCGGGTACTGGCCGGCACGCTTCGACCGTGGTGGCCCCGTCCTGGTGCCGATCACCGCCGGGCGTTCGGTGCAGGTCATCGACGTCGCCGACCTCGCCGCGTGGCTGGTCCGGGCAGGGCGTGAGCGCTTGGTCGGCACCGTCAACGCCGTCGGGCCGGCCGTGTCGATGGCGGAGTTCTTCGAGGCCGTCCGTGCTGTCACAAACCACGACGACGAGCTCGTCGCGGAGGAGGACGACGTCCTGCTCGCGCACGACGTCCGCTACTGGGCGGGACCTCGTTCGCTCCCGCTGTGGATCCCAGTGTCGGACGCCGGATTCGCGCAGCGGTCGACGGCGGCGTTCGTCGGGTCGGGTGGCAGGACCCGACCGCTCCGTGACACCGTCGTCCGGGTGCTCGAGGACGAGCGGGTGCGGGGGACGGACCGCGGACGACGTGCGGGCCTCACCCCGGCAGAGGAGCGCGCCGTCCTCGCCGCCGTCCGGTAGTCGGCCAGCCACCCGGTCGAGCAGCCGCTCGGCTTCCGGTCAGTCGGTCGACGCTGCCGGCCGTCCGCTCAGTCGGTCGACGCTGCCGCCGCCTGCTCGTACAGGCTGGTCGCCAGGTCGTTGAGCAGCTCGTGCAGTTCCCCGCCGTGCGCACCGTCGACGGCACGCAGCATCGCGGCGTACCGCTGCCGGTAGTCCGCCACGACCTCGTCACCCGGGGCCAGCAGGCGCAGCAGTGACCCCCGGCGGTCCGCGGGGTTCGGGGCACGCTCGAGCAACCCGGCCGCGCTCATCCGGTCGACCATGTTGGTGACCGCGCCCGACGTCAGCCCGAGGTACCCGGCGACCTCGGTGGGGGTGGAGTACCCGGTGTCACTGATGAGCACGAGGGCCCGCAGGGCGTTCTCGTGCACGCCGGCCCGGGCACTGAGCTGGCTCACGAGGCTGGCGTTCGCGCGCACGACGGCCGTGAACGCCGCCATCAGGTCGGTCGCGTCGTCGTGTCCTGCTGGTGCCACGAGGCTCTTCTTCCGTGTCGGTATCAAGGGGGACAAGTGCGTCCCCCGTACTGGGGCAAGTATACGAGTGGCAAACTTGGTGAACCGGTGACTATCTTAGTCATTGAAGCAACCCGGCCCGAACCGGTTGCTCCGACCGACAACCACCACCGAACGAAGAGGTACCCCGTGTCCACCAAGCTCCGCACCTCCGCACTGAAGCGGATCCGCTTCGCCCCCGTGGCGCTCCTCGCGGGTATCTTCGCCGCCGTCCTCCTCTCCCTGTCGCTCACCGGCACCCTCTCCGGGTTCGCCGCGAGCATCACGAACAGCAGCAACACCGCCGGCAGCGGCACGCTGATCATGCAGGAGCAGAACGCCGGCGCGACCGTCACGTGTCTCAGCACCGACGGCGGCTCGGTCTCGACCAACTCGGCGACCTGCTCGACCATCAACAAGTTCGGCGGCAGCACCACGATGACCCCGGGCAACACGGTCAACACGGCGATCTCGATCAAGAACACCGGCACCGCGAACGCCAGCACCTTCACGCTCAACCCCGGCGCCACCTGCACCCAGTCGGCGAACGGCACCGCCAACGGCACCGCGACCGACCTGTGCGCCAAGATGAACCTCGTCATCACCTCGGGCTCGACCACGGTCTTCAGCGGCACCCTCGCCAGCTTCAAGGGCGCTCCGGCCTCGGCCTTCACGATGCCCCAGGCCCCGGCTGCCGGCGCCACCGTGCCCTTCAACTTCGCGGTGACGCTCGACTCCTCCGCCGGCAACTCCTACCAGGGCCTCGCCGCCTCGGTCCCGATGACCTGGACCTTCACGGCCTGATCCCGCCCGGGCCGAGCGACACGGCTCGGCCCGGGCGGGATCAGGCCGTGAAGGTCCAGGTCATCGGGACC
>NZ_JAIXIG010000025.1 GCF_020297365.1 Curtobacterium oceanosedimentum | reverse complement strand
GTCGGGTCCTGCGCCTGCTCGGTCGAGGCCGGCTCGGTCGGAGTCGGCCCGGTCGGGGTCGGGGTCGGCTCGGTCGAGGCCGGCTCGGTCGTGCTCGGTCCGCTCGGGGCGGGCACGGTCGGCGTCGGGTCCACGCCGGTCGGCGGGACCACCTCCGGCGCACTCGACGACGGATCCGCGGTGACCAGGCGCGATGCGGTGACGACCCGCTGCCGGTTGTAGTCCGCGACCGCCATCCGCTGCCCCGCGTCCACCGAGACCGCGGTGGGGTTCGCCAGGGCCGACCCGTCCGGGGCGGCGTCGATCGCCACCGACCACCCGTCGCCGGTGCGGGACCACACCCGGCCGCCGGCGTTGTCGACGACGAAGACCGACTCCTCGTCGTCCACGGCGACACCGAGCAGGCGGACACGGTCGGTGACCGGGAACCCGAGTGCGGTGGCTGTGCCGTCCGACCGGTCCAGTCGCCACACCTCGTCCTGCTGGGCGTCGCTGACCACGAGCGCGCGGCCGTCCTCGGTCAGGGCGACGCCGCCCGGATCGGTCCACGGCCCGTCCACCCGGGTCCAGTCGCCCACGCTCAGGTCGGCGGTCCAGAGCGCGCCGCTCCCCGGGGCACTCGCCCAGACCGTCGAGCCGTCGACTGCGAGTTCGGACACCGATCGGCGGGTGGGCGGGGCCGGGATCCGGGTGAAGGTCCCGCCGTCCAGCAGGGCGACGGTGCGGCGACCGGCCTCCGCCACCACGAACCGACCGTCGGCCAGGGCGACGACCGCGGAGGGGTTCCACACGGCGGTGGCGTGCGTCCCGAACACGGCGATCGTCTGCCAGGAGCCGTCGGCGTCGCGCCGCAGCAGACCGTTCGCCGCGAAGTCCGCGACGACGAGGCGTCCCCGAGCGTCGTGGTCGACGTCGTTGGGTGCGGCGAAGAAGGCGGCCACCGGCGGTGCGGCGGTCTCGGCCGTCTGCGGTGTCCAGGTGACGGTGTCGGCGACGGCCGCCGTGCTGGCGAACCCGTTCAGGACACCGATCGCGACCAGCGCACCCACGACCACCGAGACCCCGGTCGGCAGCAGTGCGGCCCGGACGCCGCTCGAGATCGTCCTGCCCTGCACCATCCACGCCCCCGGTCGTCGTCACGGGGCCCGTCGCCCCCACGTGAACCTACTCGTCACGGGGTACAGGACCGTCCCCCAGTTCGGGGACAGCGCGGAGATGGGACAGGGCGGATGTGCGCAGTGCGGCAGCCGGACCGGTCAGGACGGTGCGTGCACCCGCTGCTGGGCGGCGAGCAGCCCGACGTCGGCGATCGCCTCGACCGCGTCCGCGGCATCGGCCAGCAGGATCGGCAGTGTCTTCTTCTCGGCTGCGGCGAAGTCACGCAGCACGTAGTCGGCGGGGTCTTGGCGACCGGGCGGACGACCGATGCCGACGCGCACGCGCATGAACTCGTTCGTGCCCGTCGCCTTGATGATGTCCCGCAGACCGTTGTGGCCGCCGTGCCCACCGCTGCCCTTGAGCCGGACGGTGTCGAACGGCAGGTCGAGCTCGTCGTGCACGACGACGAGGTCGGCCGGGGTGGCGCTGTAGAACCCGAGCACCGACGAGACCGGCCCACCCGAGGTGTTCATGAACGACCCGGGCTTCGCGAGCACGAGTCGTGTGCCGCCGGGCACCAGGCGCCCCTCGGCGACCTGGTTCGGCGTCTTGTGCTTCTTGAACGTCGCACCCATGCGGGACGCGAGTTCGTCGAGGACCATCTGGCCGACGTTGTGGCGGTTGCCGGAGTAGCCGGGCCCGGGGTTCCCGAGCCCGACCACGACGAGCGTGTTGCCCGTCATCAGCACTCCGCCATCAGCGTCGACCAGATGCCCGCGAAGGGGTGTTACTCGGAGACCGGCTCGGAGCCGCCCTCGGCACCGGCTTCGGCGCCGGCCTCGGCCGAGGCCTCGTCCGCAGCGTCGTCGTCGGCGGTGCCACGCGGGGTGACGATCTGCACGACGAGCGCCTCGGGGTCGGTCTCGAGCTCGGCGCCCTCGGGGAGGGTCAGGTCGGCGGCAGTGATCTGCTTGCCGTCCTCGAGGCCCTCGACGTCGACCGTGACGTGCTCCGGGATGTCGGTCGCGAGCACGAGCAGCGAGACCGTGTTGAGGTCCTGCACGTGGATCGTGCCGGAGAAGGACTCGCCCTCGACGACGACGGGCACGTCGACCGTGACCTTCTCGCCGCGGCGCAGGACCACGAGGTCGATGTGCTCGATGATCTGACGCACCGGGTCACGCTGGACGTCCTTGACCAGGGCGAGCTGCGCAGCGCCCTCGATGTCGAGGTCGACGACCGCGTTGGCGGTACGGACGAGCAGCATGGTCTCGTGACCCGGCAGGGACACGTGCTGCGGCTCGGTGCCGTGGCCGTAGACGACGGCGGGGATCTTGTCGGCAGCGCGGAGCTTGCGCGCAGCGCCCTTGCCGAACTTGGTGCGGACTTCCGCTGCGAGCTTGGTGTAGTCGGCCATGGTGCCTCCTGGTCGTCGGGGACGACGCCGGGATGCCGGCATCGTGGGGGGTCTGTGGTGTTGCAACTCGAACGCGTGCACGCGTGAGGAACGATCCCAGAGTCTGGCCGGGTATCCCACCGCGTCGATCACGGCTGCGCGCGCGCAGCCCTCGCCGAAGTCAGGGACCGAGTCTAGCAGGACGGGCCGCGCGTGTCGCCCACCCGACGGCACCGCCCGGGCCGGGGTCCGTCAGCGGCCGAGGTCACGGCGGTGCTGCTGCGAGGCGGCCAGGAGTTCCCGTGCTCGGTCGCTCGCGGCCTCGGCCTCGTCGCGGGCTGCCTCGAGCCGGGCGATGTCGGCTTCGACCTGCTCGAGGGCACGCCGGAACTCCGCGCGGCGCTCCTCCGCCTGTTCGAGATCAGCCTCGGCGGCGTCGAGTGCCGCGTCGGCGTCTCGGGACTCCGTGCGCGCTGCGGTCTCGGCCTGGCGCGCGGCCTTCCGGTCGGCGGCGGGGTCGCGCGTCGGTTCGGGATCGGCGTCCGACTCCCGCTCCGGCTCCGGCTCCGGCTCCGGCTCCGGTCCACCGCGCTTCGCGGGCCGGGAGGCGCGGGTCGCCTTCCGCGCGCCCCTCGCCTCCGCGATGGGGATGGGCGGCGCACCACTGCCGGACCAGGCGTCGGGGACCGCGTCCGGGTCGGCGAGCGATCCGTCGAGGTCGACCGTGTCGAACCCCACGCTCTCGAGCGGCGCCACGAGCAGCCCCGACGTGACGGCCGCTCCGGCGTGCGGATCGGCCATCGCCGCCTCGATGGTCGAGCGCACCTGGTCGAGCACCGCCGGCGTGACCGGGTGCCCGGCGTCCGAGGCCAGGTCCGACCCGGCCTGCGTCAGCGCCTCGACCACCTCGGCGCGCTGCCGTCGGAGCGCGCGGATCGCGTCGGGGTCGGCGTCGGCCTGGGCCTTCCGGAGCGACGGCCCGAGGTCGACGGCGTCGTCGAGCGCTCCGTCGTGGGCGAGCAGGTCGACCACCCACGCGGCGGGCGCGGGCTTCCGGAGCTTCCCGATCGCCGCGGCGAGCGCACGGTCGTCCTTCCGGACCGCCCGCTGGCGTGCGGTCCGCTCGGCGACGAAGTCCCCGGGCGCGACGAGCAGCAGCTCCCTGGCGACGTCCGCGAACCCGAGGTCTTCCACGCCTCCACTCTGCCCGCCGCGGCGCCGCGGACTACCAGTCGTGGACGGTGCCGTCGGCCAGGCGGTTGAACGGCAGGTAGGCCTGCTCGTACGGGTACTTGCCGGCTTCGTCGACGTCGAGCGTGACGCCGAGGCCCGGCTCGTCGCCCGGGTGCAGGTAGCCGTCGGTGAACGTGAACGTCTGCCGGAACACCTGGTTGGTCTGGGGACCGTGCTGCATGTACTCCTGGATGCCGAAGTTGTGGATCGCCAGCCCGAGGTGCATCTGGGCGGCGAGGCCCACCGGCGAGATGTCGGTCGGGCCGTGGAACCCGGACCGGATCTGGTACATCGCCGCGTAGTCCATCGTCTTCCGCAGCGGGGTGATGCCGCCCATGTGCGTGACGGCCCCGCGGACGTAGTCGATGAGCTGGTCGCGGATGATGTCCTTGAAGTCCCAGATCGTGTTGAAGACCTCGCCGATCGCCAGCGGTGTGGTGGTGTGCTGGCGGACGAGCTTCAGTGCCTCCTGGTTCTCGGCGGGGGTGCAGTCCTCGAGCCAGAAGAGGTCGTACGGCTCGAGGGACTTGCCGAGCTTGGCGGCCTGCAGCGGGGTCATCCGGTGGTGGCCGTCGTGCAGGAGCGGCAGCTCGGGGCCGAACTCGTTGCGGACGGCCTCGAACACGGTGGGCACGTGGCGCAGGTACGCGCGGGTGTCCCAGTCCTCCATCGCCGGGAACGCCCCGCGCTGCGCCGGCTCGAAGTCGTACCGCACCCCGGCGTTGCCCTCGGAGGTCGTGTTCGACGCGATGCCGTAGATGCTCTCGAGCCCGGGGACACCGGTCTGCACCCGGATCGAGCGGTAGCCCTCTTCCTGGTGCTCGCGGATGGAGTCGAAGAGCTCCGGGAGTTCCTTGCCGGAGGCGTGCCCGTACGCCATCAGCCCCGTGCGGGACGCCCCACCGAGCAGCTGGTAGAGCGGCATGCCGGCGACCTTGGCCTTGATGTCCCAGAGGGCCATGTCCACGGCGGCGATCGCGGCCATCGTCACGGGACCCCGGCGCCAGTACGACGAGCGGTACAGGAACTGCCAGGCGTCCTCGATGCGGCTGGCGTCACGGCCGACCAGCAGCGGGACGACGTGCTCGGAGAGGTACGCGGAGACCGCCAACTCACGACCGTTCAACGTCGCGTCGCCGAGCCCCGTCACCCCGTCGGCGGTCGTGAGCTTGAGCGTGACGAAGTTGCGGTTCGGACTCGTGACGATGACCTCGGCCCGGTCGATCAGCTGCCCGCGGTCGGCGGAGGCCCAGGTGTCCGGACGACCCGAGGTCGCCTGGGCCGGTCCGCCGTCGCTCGCGCCGGGGAACGGGGCCGCCGGGTTCGTGGTGTTCGTGTCGGTCATGCGTGGACTCCTTCGTCGGAGGGCGCGCGGACTGCTGCCGCGGCGCTGCGGATCCCGTCGGCCGCCGCCGTCACGGCGGCGACCACGGGGGTCGTGTCGAGGTCTGGGGCGATGACGGCCAGGACGTCGTGCAGGCTCGAGTCTGGCCCGGGAGCGCCGGGGTCGTCCACCAGGTCGGGCTGCCCGGTCACGTGCAGCCACCACGCGGCGATCAGGGTCGCGGCACCGGTGCCGACCTCGGCGGACGGGTCGCGCGCCAGTCGGCGCCGCACGACGTCGACGACCCGGACGGGCAGCTTCTGCGAGCCGCCGACCGCGATCTGCCGCAGGGTGTGGCGGATGCGGGGGTTGGCGAACCGGTCGACCAGGGCCGCGCGGGCGTCGGCGACCTCGGCGTCGGGCAGCGGCAGTTCGAGCGCGGCTTCGTCCCAGAGCAGCTCGACGGCCGTGCGGCACACGGGGTCGTCCATCGCGGACGCCACGGTCTCGTGGCCGAGCTGCAGGCCGAGGTACGCCAGGAGCGAGTGCGCGCCGTTGAGCAGCCAGAGCTTCCGCTGCTCGTACGGCGTCACGTCGTCGACGACCCGCACGCCGGCGCTCTCCCACGCGGGCCGGTCGATCCCGTCGAAGGCGTCCTCGAGCACCCACTCGGCGAACGGTTCGGTGACCACCGGCACCCGGTCGCCGTCGAGCGCCCCGGGCAGTTCCGCCAGACGTGCGACGTCGTCGGCCGTCGTCGCGGGGGTGATCCGGTCGACCATCGACGAGGGGAACGTGACGTGCTCGTCGATCCACGCGAGCAGAGCGGGGTCGGACACCGCGGACAGCACGGCGTCGCGGAGCACCGCACCGTTGTGCGTCAGGTTGTCGAGCGACACCAGCGCGATCCGGCCTCCGTGGGCGGCGCGGCGGGCGGCGAGCCCGTCGACCAGCCGGGACGGCACGTCGGAGTCGGCCCGGTAGCCGGCCTCGGTGACCGTCAGCGTGACGATGGTCGTGTCCGGTGACGCGACCACGTGCCGCCAGGCCGCGTCGTCGGTGCCGGGGTGGGCCGCCACGATCGTGTCGATGACCTCGGCAGCATCGCCGTCCGCGGCGCGGGTGACCAGCGTGTACCGGCAGTCCTGCGCGGTGAGCGCATCCGCCGCGGCCGGCGAGCGCCCGGTGAACGCGGTGATGCCCCATGGTTCGCCGTCGGTGTGCGCCGTGTACCAGGCGAGGTGGGCGCGCGCGAAGGCCCCGACGCCCAGGTGGACGATGCCGGCACGACGGGTCATGCGGTCACCGGCACGAGCGAGCGCAGGTACGCCAGGTTGTCGGCGGTGCGCTCGGCGAGCGGGAGGTCGGTCGAGAAGTCCTCGATGGTGACCCAGCCGTCGTAGCCGTGCTGCCGCAGGGCGTCGAGGTACTCGGACACCGAGGCCTGGCCGTCGCGCAGGGGTGCCCACTCGTTCTGCCAGATCCGGCTGCCGTCGGCGCGGGTCTCCCCCGTGTCCACCCAGCGGGCGTTCTTCACGTGGGCGTGCGCCAGGTACGGCCCGAGCAGCTCGAACGCGGCGAGGTGGTCCTCCTGCCCCTCGATGACGAGGTTGCCGAGGTCGTGGATCACCCCGACGTGTGCCGGGTCGAGGCCGTCGACCAGTCGTCGCGCGGCCGAGGCCGACGGCGTGATCGTCATGTGGTGCAGCTCGACCAGTGCCTTGACCCCGAGCTCGGCGGCCCGGCCTGCGGCCCACTCCAGGTCGACGCGGGTCCGGTCGAACACCTGGGGGTACGTCTCGCCGGTGCGCTCCTGCTCGCGGCGGTACATCGGCATCGTGACCCGGACCTGACCAGCGCCGAGTTCCGACGTGACGCGGAGCATGGTGTCGACGCCCTCGTGGTCGGCGGCGGGCTGGTAGCCGCCGATGCCGGAGTACCCGAGCCCGGCAGCGTCGGTGATCCGGGCGATCTCGGCCACCTGGTCCTGGATGCCCGTGAACTGCCACGTCGAGCGGTTGCCGGCCCAGAAGCCGGAGGAGCCGTCCTCGGTGCGGTCGTCGACGATCCGCCACTCGATGCCGTCCCACCCCTGTCCGGCCAGCGTCTCGGCCGCCTGCTGCGGGGTCCAGTCGGGGGTCGAGGCGGTGAACACGGAGAACTTCATCGGGTGGCTCCTTCGGTGGCGGCGGGGGCTCCGACGACGGGCACGACCTGGTCGTACTCGCCCTGGATGACGTCGTCGATGCGGACGGGATGCCCCAGCGTCGCGCTGACGTACAGGCCGCGGACGGTGGCGAGGGAGACGAGGGCGTCGTCGACGGTGACGCCCGGATCGCGGCCCTCGCGGATCGCCGCGACGATGTCGGTGTACTGGCGTGCGTGTCCGGCGGCGAAGTGGTCGGGTTCGGCCGGCCCGCCGACGACGTGCTCGGGCGGCACGACCTCGTCCTTCTGGTCGACGGCGTCGGCGACGGCCGTCGCGTTCGCGGTCGTCGACGCCGACTCGAGCGTGGCCGTGTCCGGCGCGACGTGGAAGTACGCGAGCCGGTCGTCGTCGACGATGGCGGAGCCGTGGGTGCCGTACACCGCGTAGCGTGCCGACAGGCCCGGGTAGGCGGCCGTCGTGCAGTGGATCACCCCGAGGGCGCCGCCGCGGAACCGGACGGTGGCGACGGCGGTGTCCTCGACCTCGATGCGGTCGTGGGCGAGCAGGCCGGTCTGCGCGGAGATATCCTCGGGCCGACCGAGCGCCCAGACGAGCAGGTCGACGGTGTGCACGCCCTGGTTCATCACGGCGCCACCACCGTCGAGCGCCCAGGTGCCACGCCAGTCGCCGGAGTCGTAGTAGCCCTGCGACCGGTACCAGGCGACACTCGCGACCCCCGAGGTGACCGTGCCGAACCGGCCACCGTGCGCGGCCTCGGCCACCGCGGCCGACGCCGGGTCGAACCGGTGCTGGCTGATGACGCTCGTCACGAGACCGCGAGCGCGGGCGTCGGCGGCGAGCGCCGCGATCTGCCGGGCCCGGGGCATCGTGGTGTCGAGCGGCTTCTCGATGACGACGTGCTTGCCGGCGGCCAGGGCGGCCTCGGCCAGCTGCACGTGCATGCCGGACGGCGAGCAGATCGCCACGACGTCGATGTCGGTGGCGGCGATGGCCTGCTCGATGGTCTCGGTGGTGATCGGCCGCGGGACCCCCATCGTCTCGACCTCGTCCGCGGCGCTCGTGGCCGCGGCGGGGATCGCGTCGACGAGGGCGACGACCTGCAGGTCGGGGTGCTGGACGGCGACGCGGGCGTGGTGGCGTCCGATGACGCCGGCGCCGACGACGGCCAGCTTGAGCGGGGTTGCTTCGGTCATCGCAGGGTGACTCCGATCTGGTCGGTGAGCGTCCGGAAGGCCCGCCCGGCGCGCCCGAAGGCCGCCGGGCCGGAGAACCCGCCGAGGGAGGTGACGTCGCTGAGGTGCGGTTCGAGGGAGGCGTAGCCGGAGTACCCGGCGTCGCGGAGTGCGGTGAGCGTCTGGAGCAGTTCGCCGTCGCCCTCGCCCGCGGGCACCACGGAGGAGTCGGCGGCGAGGGCGTCCTTGACCTGCAGGTAGTCGACGTACGGGGCGAGCTGCTCCCAGCCGTCGGTGAAGGGCCGGACGCCGCACTGCACGTAGTTCGCGTTGTCCCAGGCCAGCCGGAGCGCGGGCGAACCGACGCTCTCGACGATGTCGAGCACCCGCGCGGGGACGTCGCCGTAGATGTCCTTCTCGTTCTCGTGCAGCAGGGTCACCCCGTCGCGCTCGGCGAGGTCGGCGAGGGCGCGCATGCGGACGAGTACGTCGTCGCGGACGGCCTCGGGCTGGCGGCCTGCGAAGTAGAACGAGAAGATCCGGATGTTCGTCGTGCCCAGGGCGTGCGCTGCTCGGATCGCCCGGGACAGGCGCGACACCTCGTGTTCGACGGGTTCGTCGACGGACACCTTGCCGATCGGCGAGGCGATGGCGGACACCGCCTGCCCGCGCTCCTGGAGGACGCGGTGGAGCGCCGCGAGCTGGTCGTCGTCGAGGTCGACGACGTTGACGCCCCAGGCACTGCGGACCTCGATCGCGCTGGCGCCGAGTGCCTGCAGCACCGCGACCTGGACGACGGGATCGGCGTCGATCTCGTCGCCGAATCCGGAGAGTTCCCAACTGGGCTGGGTCATTGCGTTCCCTTCATGCGACCAGGGTGACCGGCGGGGCGGACGCGCACCGGGCCTCCAGTCAGATCTGTGGACGATTCGGCGGACTGCACAGGGCTACTTGACGGAGCCGGCCGTCAGGCCGCCGACCAGGTAGCGCTGGAAGATGAGGTACAGGGCGACGACGGGGACCGCGCAGACGATCGACGCGGCCATCATCTGGCCGTAGATCGGGACGGCACCGCCCTCCTGGGTGGTGCCGAGCACCTGCAGCACCACGGCGACGGTGCGGGTGTTCGGGGTCGTCATGATCGTGGAGAACAGGACGTCGTTCCAGCCGAGCAGGAAGGCGAAGATCGCGGAGACGACGATGCCCGGCCACGACAGCGGCAGCACGATCTTCGTCAGGATCTTCGTCGAGCTGGCGCCGTCGATGCGGGCGGCCTCCTCGAGCTCCTTCGGCAGGCCGCGCAGGTACGTGACCATCACCCACGTCGAGAACGGCAGGGCGAACGTCAGGTAGGTGACGAACAGGCCCCAGCGTGTCCCGATGATCTGCACGCCGGTGGCGCTGGCGATGTTCGAGAACACCACGAAGACGGGCAGGAGCAGGAGTGTGCCCGGGATGGACTGCAGGGCGAGGAGCCCGCGCAGGATCGTCAGCCGCCCGAGGAACCGGAACCGGACGAGCACGTAGGCGGTGGACACGGCGAGCGCCGCACTCGCGACGGCGACCGCGCCGGCGGTGAGCATCGAGTTCACCAGTCCCTCGCCGAGGGCGACCGTGGACCAGATCTCGACGTAGTTCGACAGGGTGAACTCGGACGGGAAGTACTCGCCGCGGGCGACCGCGACGTCCGAGTTGACCGAACCGAACAGGATGTAGAGCACCGGCACGGCGATGAACGCGATGATGACGGCGATCACGGTGACGAGCAACCAGCGGGGCAGCAGGCGTGTGACGTCGGTGTCGTAGGGGCGCTTGTGGCGTCGGCCGGGTGCCGTGATGCTCTCGGTGAGCGTCGCGGTGGGGCGGGTGCGCGTGGTGCCGAAGGTGGTCATGCTCGTGCTCCGTCGATGTCGGCGGTGGTCGGGGCGGCGGCGAGCGTGGCGCGGTCGGCGCGGCGCTGCCTGCGCGAGGGACCCGCGTCGTCACCGGTGTCGAGCTTGACCGCCCGCAGGTAGACGAACAGCGGGATCGCGACGATCACGAGCGAGCAGATCGCCATCGCCGCGGACAGGCCGAAGCGGAACGACTGGAAGCTCGCGATGTACGTCAGGACGGGCATGACCTCGACGCTCGACGGCAGCGGGACGCCGAACAGCACGAACGGCAGCGTGAAGTTGTTGATGTTGTGCAGGATCGAGATGATCACCGCCAGGCTCAGCGGACCGCGCAGGTACGGGAAGATGATGTACCGCAGCTTCGCCCACCACGTCACCCCGTCGAGGGCGGCGGCCTCGTGCACCTCGTTGTCGACGGCCTGCAGCCCGGCCAGGGACAGCAGGTAGACGAAGGGCCAGCTCGTCCAGATCATCACCCCGGCGAGCGCCCAGTAGGACGCCGAGCCGTTCAGCCACAGCACGTCGGTGTGCAGGATCGAGTTGACGACGCCCTGCGGCTGGAGCATCGTGCGGAAGAACGTGCCGACGACGAACGCGGGCAGCACGTACGGGATCAGGTAGATCGAGCGGACGAGCCCGCGGCCCGGGAACCGGTTCTGCGTCGAGATCGCCGCGGCGACCCCGATCGGCACGGTGACGGCGGTGACGAGCACCGACAGGGACACCGAGATCCAGATGGAGTGCAGCAGCGGCGAGTTCGTGAACGCCTCGGTGAAGTTGGCGAACCCGACGAACGGGGCGCTGAACCACTCGCGCAGCGTGTACTGGTCGAGGTCGAGCATCGCGATGAAGAAGCCCACCAGGAGCGGCACCACGATGACGGCGAGCATGAGGACGCCGCCGGGCAGGAGCATCCACAGCGGACGCTCGCGCTTGTACAGGGGTGTCTTCCCGACCGGGCGGACCGGCCGCGGTGGTGCCGCGTCGGTGCGGGGACGGGTCTGCGTGCTGGTCATCACAGCCCTCCGTTCTTCTGGCGGTCGAGGGTGGCCTGGGCGTCGCGTTGCGCTGCTCCGAGCCGCTTCCGGAGTTCGTCGTCGGTGACCTCGCCGGACTTGAGCGACGGGATCGACTGCACGACGACGTCGACCAGGGCGAGCTGGATGTCAGACCACGCACCGGTGAAGGCGGTCGGCTTCGACAGGCGTCCGGCGTCGATGATCGGCTCGAGCTGCGGGTTGTCCGCCGCGAGCCGCGCGGCGGCGTCGACGTTGGTCGGCAGGTTGCCGAACAGCTCGTAGTACTCGAGCTGTGCCTCCGGCGCACTGAGCTGCTCGATGAAGTCGAACGACAGGTCCTGCTTGGTGCCGTAGTCGGCCACGACCCAGTTGTCGCCCGAGAGGATGCTCGCCGCTTCGATGCCGTCGCTCGGACGCGTCGTCGCACCCGGTGGCACGGTCGGCAGCAGGGCGAACTCGTACTTGCCGTCGACCTCGGTCCCCTCGAACGAGTTGATCGCCGTGGTGGTCGTCATCGGGAAGAACGCGGCCTTGCCGTCGGTGAACTGCGCGAGTGCCTGGGCGTTGTTCCAGCCGATCGCGGCCGGGTCGACGACGCCGTCCTTCGTCACCCAGTCGAAGTAGGTGCGGTAGGCGTTCGCGACGGCCTCGCTGTCGATCTCGGCCGTCGACCCGTCGACGATCGTGTTGCCGGCGTTCTGGGCCATCCCCCACACGAACTTCCAGGGGTCGAAGCCGTCGGCGTACGCGATCGCCATGCCGTGGCGGCCGTCACCGGTGGTGGCCTTCGCGGCCGCGGTGAGTTCGTCCCAGGTGGTGGGCATCTCCTTGATGCCGGCCTTCGCGAGCAGGTCCGTGTTCACCGCCATCACGAACGGGCGGCTGGCGAACGGGATGCCGATCTGCTTCGACTCGCTCGGGCCGGAGATGCCGAAGGACGCGGGGTCGAACTGGTCCTTGCCGCCGATCGCGTCCCACTCCTCCGTGCCCATCTCGACGAAGGCGCCGGTGGCGTAGGCGGTCGGGGTGAAGGTGGTGCCGATCGCGTAGACGTCGGGGCCCTGCCCGGAGATGACGCTCGTCTGGATCGCGGTCAGTTCTTCTTGGGCGGACGAGTACGTCTCCCACTGGATGTCCGCCCCCGTGGTGCGCTTGAACTCGGCGGCGGTCTCGCGCTGCCACTGCTTGCGTTCCTTCGGGTAGGTGGTGTCCGCGCCCATCATCACGCGGAGGGTGTTCGGGTCGTCGCCGCTGCCGTTCACCACGGCACATCCCTGCAGGGACAGTGCGGCGAGGGCGACCACGGCGACTGCACCGACGAGGGTGCGGGGCCGTAGGCGTCGCGTGTTCGTGCTTCGCGTTCTCATCCGGGGGTTTCCTCCTCGAGACCTCCTCCGAGCGGCGCTGCTCGGTGGCACCACTGTCCCGCCGTTGGCAACATGCGGCAACCGGTTGCCACTTGTTGCCAGAGCCGAATACGTTCGGCCTCGTGAGCAGCGCAGACACGGACACCACACGGCGGGTGACCATCCGGGACATCGCCGAGGCGACCGGCGTCGCACCGTCGACCGTGTCCCGAGCCCTGTCGCTGCCGGACCGGGTCAACCCCGCCACCCAGGAGCGCATCCGGCGGGCCGCCCGCGAACTCGGCTACGTCGCCAACTCGCAGGCGCGGGCACTGACCTCCGGCCGGACCCGCGCCGTCGCCGTGCTCGTCTCCGACATCACGAACCCGTTCTACTTCGACGTCATCCGGGGCACGCAGCACCAGCTCGCCGCCGCCGGGTGGACCCAGCTGCTCGTCGACACCGAGGAGTCCGCCGACGCCGAGATGGCCGCACTCACCGCGGTCGGCGCGAAGGCCGACGGCGTCGTGCTCACCGCGTCACGGCTGTCCGACGCGCAGATCGCCCGCTTCGCCGAGCGTCTGCCGCTCGTCGTCGTCAACCGTCGGCCCGCCGGTGTGCCCTCCGTGCTCATCGACACCCCGGGCGGGGTCGAGCAGGCCGTGCAGCACCTCGTCTCGCTCGGCCACCGCGACGTGCTCTACGTCGCCGGGCCGGACAGCTCGTGGTCGAACGAGCGCCGCTGGCGTGCGCTCGTGCAGGTCGGCAGACGCCTGGGCGTGCGGGTCGCGCGCATCGGACCGCACGCACCCTTCGTCGACTCGGGCGCCGCGGCCGCCGACGCCGCCGTGCACGCCGGGGCCACCGCCTGCGTCGCCTTCAACGACCTGATCGCGATCGGCATGCTCGCCCGCCTGCGGGAGCGCGGGGTCCGCGTCCCCGAGGACATGAGCATCGTCGGCTGCGACGACATCTTCGGCGCGGACTTCTGCAACCCGCCGCTCACCACGATGACCTCGCCGATCGAGCGCGCCGGCCGGGTCGCCATCCGGATGCTGCTCGGCCGGCTCGGGGCACTCCCCGCCGACGAGCTGCCCGGAGAGCACATGTCCGGTGCCGTCGCCCTGCCCACCCACCTGACCGTGCGCGGGTCCACCGGCCCCGCGCCGGTCCGCTCATGACCCGCACCGGTCCCCGCGTGACCCGTCCCGCTGTCCCACCGAAGGAGTCGACGATGACCCAGTCCAGCACCCCCGCCCGCCTCGCGCCCCACCCCGACCGGCTGTTCCCGGCCGACGCCGGCGCCCGGGCGGTCGCTCGGACCGTCTTCGACGCCGTCAAGGACGCCCCGATCATCTCGCCGCACGGACACGTCGACGCCGCGCTGATCGCGGCCGACCGACCGTTCCCGGACCCGGCAGCGCTGCTCGTCACGCCCGACCACTACGTGCTCCGGCTGCTGCACGCGAACGGGGTCGGACTGGAGGCGCTGGGACGCGAGGACCTGTCGGGGACGCACCCCGCGCCTCCAGGCCGCGCCGTCTGGCGGCAGCTCGCGGAGCACTGGGACGACTTCCTGGGCACACCCGTGCGCTACTGGTTCGAGACGGAACTGCACGACGTGTTCGGTCTGACGGAGCAGCCGTCGGCCGCGAACGCGGACGCGCAGTACGACCAGATCGCCAGCCAGCTGGCGTCACCCGCCTTCCGGCCCCGCGCCCTGTTCGACACGTTCGGCATCGAGGTCCTCGCCACCACCGACGGCCCGGCCGACGACCTCGCCGCGCACGCGCGGCTCGCCGCCGACCCGGGCTTCACCGGCCGGGTGCTCCCCACCTTCCGCGCCGATGCCGTGTTCGACCCGACGCGGTCGGACTGGAGGCCCGTGGTTACGTCGATCGGTGAGGCTGCGGGCATCGACACGGGCACCCACGCCGGGCTGCTGGCGGCACTCCGCGCACGCCGCCAGTACTTCATCGGCCACGGCGCGACCGCCACCGACACCGGGGTGCTGGACGCCGGGTCCGCGCCGCTGCCGTCGAGCGAGCGCGAACGCATCCACGCGGCTGCGCTCCGCGACCCGTCCTCGGTGTCGGACGCCGACGCCACCGCGTACCGGCACGACATGCTCTTCCGCTGGGCGGAGATGAGCGTCGACGACGGCCTGGTCATGCAGTTGCACCCCGGGGTGATCCGGAACCACCACACCCCCACCCTCGACCGCTTCGGGCCGGACACGGGGCACGACCTGCCCGCCGTCGGGTCGTTCACGGAGCCGTTGCGTCCGCTGCTCGAGGCGTTCGGCACCGCCCCCGGTTTCCACCTGGTGCTCTTCACCGTCGACGAGACCGTGTTCTCGCGCGAGATCGGTCCGCTCGCCGGCTTCTACCCGGCCGTGTACGCGGGGGCGCCGTGGTGGTTCATCGACACCCCGGCCGCGATCGGGCGGTACCGGTCCGCGGTCACCGACTCGGCGTCCTTCACGAAGACGTCCGGGTTCATCGACGACACCCGGGCGTACTGCTCGATCCCGGCGCGGCACGACATGGCCCGACGGGCGGACGCGGCGTACCTGGCGTCGCTCGTCGTCACCCACCAGATGTCGGAGGAGGACGCGGTCCGCACGGCGCAGCGGATCGTGTCGGACATCCCGCGGGCGACGTTCAAGCTCTGAGCGCCGGGCGCCCGGGGGCTCGGCCGCGGTCACGCTGCCGGGTACCGGCCGCACCCGCCCGACGGCCGGCGGCCGGCCGCGGTCACGCTGCCCGGCACCGGTCGCACTCGCTCCGTCGTCGCCCGGTACGGTCGGGCGCATGACGGAGCGGGCGACGGCGGCGTACAGCGCTCGGGCCGACGAGTACGCGGCGCTGCTCGGCTCGATGGCGGCCGTCCACCCCGACGACCGGACACTCGTGGACGCCTGGGCAGCAGGCCGTCGCGGTCCGTCGCTCGACGCCGGGTGCGGCCCCGGGCACTGGGCGGCGTCCCTCGCTCGGCAGGGGCACCGCGTGACCGGCATCGACGCCGTGCCGGAGTTCGTCGAGCACGCGCGCCGCACGTACGGCTCCGAGGACGTCGACTTCCGGGTCGGCTCGCTCGACGCGCTGCCGATCGCGGACGGCAGCGTCGACGGGGTCCTCTCCTGGTACTCGGTGATCCACCACGATCCCGCTCGCATCGGCGTCCCGCTGGCCGAGTTCCGGCGGGTGCTCTCCCCCGGCGGCGGTCTGCTGCTCGGGTTCTTCGAGGGTCCCGCGGTCGAGGCCTTCGACCACGCGGTCGTCACCGCCCACCGGTGGCCGGTCGCGTCCCTGGCGGCGCTGCTCGACGAAGCGGGCTTCGAGGTCGTGGACACCGTCACACGCACCGCGCCCGAGCACCGGCCGCACGGCGCGATCAGTGCGGTGCGGCGCTGACGGGGCGTCGTGCGGGCGTGCGGTCGGCCGAGATCAGCGGGGCCAGGTCAGCAGCGATGTCGGGCACGGCATCGAGCTCTCCCTCGGCGACCGCGACGATGAAGTCGTAGGCCTGGTCGTTCGAGGCGTGCAACCGCGTGCCGTTCACGCCGAGGAAGACGACCAACAGCATCAGCCCGAGGCGCTTGTTGTCGTCGACCAGGGCATGGTTCCGCACGGTGGAGTGGACCAGCGCCGCGGCCTTCTCGACCAACGTCGGGTAGGCGTCGCTCCCGCCCACGGACGCCGCTGGCCGTGCCACCGCCGCCTCGAGCAACCCGACGTCGCGGACGGTGCAGCCTGGGCCGAGGGTCCGCCGGGCGATGTGCAGCGCTTCGTCGGCGGTGAGGTGGATCACCCGCCGAGTCGCTCGAGTGCCTCGGCGTACCGGGGGAGTTCGCTGTCCAGGATGCCGTCGATGAGGTCGGTGCGGCTGTGGTGCTCGATGTACTCCCGGATGGCGGCCCGGGCGACGTCCTGCATGGAGCGCGCCTCGAGGTCGGCACGTCGGCGCAGCGCCGCGGCCTCGGATTCGTCGAGTCGGAGGGTCATCGCCATGCGGTCGATGGTATCAACGGTGGTATCGGTCCGGGGAGCAGTGATCGTGATCATGGCACGACCGTAGGAGCAGCGCACACCGCAGATGCCGCGCCGGGGACTTCTTGGGGACGGCCGAAGCAGGGCCAGGCCCTGTGCAGGAACAGCGCCGAGTCGTCGACGCCCGGTTCAGGCCGCGGTGACGGCGAGTGCCGCCAGGATGTGCCGCACGGTGTCGTCGACCGATCCGTCGATGTCCACGTCGACCGCGGCCTCGTCGGACTGGAGCCGCTCGAGCGTCGCGAACTGCGAGTCGAGCAACGACGTCGGCATGTACTCGTGGTGGCGATGGGCCTGCCGCTCGGCGATGAGGTCGCGGGATCCGTCCAGGAACGCGATGACGAGACCCGGTGCCGACGCGCGGAGTCGGTCGCGGTAGACGCGCTTCAGGGCGGAGTTCGCCATCACGCAGCGCGAACCGTCCGCCTCGACGGCGGCGACGCGTGCCGCGCAGGCGTCGAGCCAGGGCCAGCGGTCGTCGTCCGTGAGCGGGATGCCCTGGCGCATCTTCTCCTTGTTGGCGGCCGGGTGCAGGTCGTCGGCGTCGACGAACACGCACGGCTCGCCCCGTGCCACGAGCGCGTCGGCCAGGGCTCGGCCGACGGTCGACTTGCCGGAGCCCGAGACCCCCATGACGAGGACGGGCGGGTGGACAGCGCGCTCGGTCATCCCTCCACAGTATTCACCGTCCGGGCAGTGGTCCCCAGTTGCCGCAACACCCGTGCAGTTCCAGGGCAGCGGTCGTAGGTTGGGCGCCACCGACAGGACGAAGGAGACGCTCGTGGCAGACAACAACGGTCAGGCGAACATCGGGGTCGTCGGACTCGCAGTGATGGGGTCCAACCTCGCGAGGAACCTCGCATCGCGCGAAGGCAACACCGTGGCGGTCTACAACCGCACGTACGCCCGGACCGAGGAGCTGCTGAACGAGCACGGCGACGCCGGGTTCATCGCGTCGGAGGACATCGACGGCTTCGTCGCGTCCCTGGCCAAGCCGCGCACGGCGATCATCATGGTGCAGGCGGGAGCCGGCACCGACGCCGTCATCGGACAGCTGGCCGAGCGGTTCGAACCGGGCGACATCATCGTGGACGGCGGCAACGCGAACTTCCACGACACCATCCGCCGCGAGCACGAGCTGCGCGAGCAGGGCCTGAACTTCGTCGGCACCGGCATCTCCGGCGGCGAAGAGGGCGCGCTGAAGGGTCCGTCGATCATGCCGGGCGGATCGGACGAGGCCTGGGAGACCCTCGGCCCGATCCTCAAGTCGATCGCCGCGGTGGCCGAGGGCGAGCCGTGCGTGACCCACATCGGCACCGACGGCGCCGGCCACTTCGTGAAGATGGTGCACAACGGCATCGAGTACGCCGACATGCAGCTGATCGCCGAGTCCTACGACCTGCTCCGACGCGCCGGCGGGCTGTCGGTCGAGGAACTCGTCGGCGTCTTCGACGAGTGGAACAAGGGCGACCTCGAGTCGTACCTGATCGAGATCACCGGCGAGGTGCTCAAGCAGACCGACGCCGACACCGGCAAGCCGCTCGTCGACGTCATCCGCGATGCCGCGGGCTCGAAGGGCACGGGCGTGTGGACGGTGCAGAACGCCGTGGGGCTCGGCATCCCCGTCTCCGGCATCGGCGAGGCGGTGTTCGCCCGTGCGGTGTCCTCCAAGCCGACGCAGCGTGCCGCCGTCCAGCAGTCGGTGCGCAGCCGTCCGGACGTCGCCCCGGTGCCGGACACCTTCGCCGACGACGTGCGCGCGGCGTTGTACGCGTCGAAGGTCGTCGCCTACGCGCAGGGCTTCGACCTCATCATCGCCGGGGCCGAGGAGTACGGCTGGGACATCGACCTGGGCAACGTCGCGAAGATCTGGCGCGGTGGTTGCATCATCCGCGCCCAGTTCCTCAACCGCATCGTCGAGGCGTACGACGAGAACCCCTCGCTCGAGAGCCTGCTGGTCGACCCGTACTTCGCGAACGCGGTCGCCGAGGGCGAAGCGGCCTGGCGACGCATCGTCGGCATCGCGGCGGCGTCCGGGATCCCCGCTCCGGGGTTCTCGTCGGCGCTGTCGTACTTCGACTCCCTGGCATCCGACCGGCTGCCGGCGTCCCTGATCCAGGGGCAGCGTGACTTCTTCGGCGCCCACACGTACCAGCGCGTCGACAAGGAGGGCACGTTCCACACGCTGTGGTCGGACGACGACCGCCGCGAGGTCGAGCAGGAGCCGTCGACCCACTGACCGTGCCGCCGGGCCGCGTGCCGAGGGTCTCGCCGATCGCGGGGCCCTCGGTGCGCTCAGGCGACGATGCGCTCCCGCGCCAGGTCGGCCACGAGCCGCTCCAGCCGGGGCCCACGCCCCACCAGTCGGCGTGACCCCGGCCCCGTCCGCACGAAGAACGACGTCACGGCGGGCCGGTCGTCCGGTCGGACGTAGTGGATGACGACGGCGCAGCCTCGTCGGGCGGCGTCGCGCGCGACCGGGACGTCCTCGAGTCCGACGTGTACGACGCGGCTCCACCGGATCACGAGCAGCCGGGTCGCCCGGCGGTCGTCGAGCTCCCACAGCGATGCCTCGGTCGCCCCGAAGGCCCAGGTGACCCGGGCACCGAGACGTGGTTCCGGGCGCACCTCGGCCACGGCCTCCTGCAGCTCGGGCGTCGGCGCAGCGGGCACGAGCCAGACGGTGGGATCGATGCGACGGATGGCGAGTGCGAGGGCCTCGTCCGCGTGCCGCTGTCGAGCCACCGCCGTCCGGACGACCGCGGCGACGATCACCACGACGCCGAGTCCGATCGCCCCGAACTCGACGATCCCGTACCAGGACAGGTCGGCACCCGGGACGACGGCGACGACGACGATGCGGGCGACCAGCAGCGCGAGCCACACACCGACGACCACCCAGCGCAGGGTCGAGAGGCGTCGGGCCGGTGACGTCGGGCGGCGTCCGGTCCCCCGCGCACGGCCGGACCGCGGGACACCATCGGGACGCTGCAGCACGGACCGATCCTCCCACGACCTGCGCGCCACCTGCTGGCCAGGGGCGGTGAACGCCGGGGGAAGCCCGCGCACAGCCGACGAGCGGCCCCGCGACCTACGCTCGTGCCGTGACCACCGAGACGCCGACGGACGAGCCGACCGTGCAGCCGAGCACCACTCCGCTGCGACGACCGGCCCTGCTCGCGGCAGCGGTGGGCGTCGTCGCCGCCGCCGCGTTCCTCGGGGTCGCCGAGTTCGGGGCGCTCCTGCTGGGCGGCGCGGGGAGTCCGCTCGTCGCCGTCGGCTCGGCCGTGATCGACCTCGCTCCCCCGGGCGCCAAGGACCTGATGGTCGCGCTGTTCGGTACCGGCGACAAGGTCGCCCTGTTCGTCCTCATGACCGTGCTCGTGGTCGCGATCAGCGCCGGGGCCGGGGTGCTCGAACGAGCGCGCCCTCCGTTCGGTGCGCTCGTCTTCGCCGCCGGTGGGGTGCTCGCGCTGCTCGCGGTCAGCACCCGGTCGGGGAGCGGCACGTTCGACGGCGCTCCCACGGTCCTGGGCGTGGCGGCGGCCGTGGTCGTCCTGCGCGTGGTGCTCCGTCGGCTCCGCCGGTGGGAGGCCGCGGCGGCCGTGCCCACGGCGTCACCGCGGCCCGCCTCGGTGGAGCGCCGCGCGTTCCTCGTCTGGGGCGTCGCGACGGCGACGGTCGCGGTCGTGGTCGGCACCGCCTCCCGGCTGGGGTCGTCCGCGATGCAGGCGGCCGCCGCTGCCAGGCGGGCCGTCCGCCTGCCTGGCGCGGCGGTGCGCGGGCCCGCGGTGCCCGCCGGTGCGTCGCTCGACGTCGAGGGGATCACGCCGTACCTCACCCCGAACGCCGACTTCTACCGGATCGACACGGCGCTCCGGGTCCCCGCCGTCGACCCCGCCGACTGGTCGCTCCGCGTGCACGGTGCCGTCGAGCAGGAGATCACCCTGCGCTGGGACGAGCTGCTCGCCCTGCCGCTCGAGGAGCACGTCGCCACGCTGAGCTGCGTCTCGAACGAGGTCGGCGGCGACCTGATCGGCACGGCCCGGTGGCTCGGGTACCCCATCCGCGACCTGCTCGCACGGGCGCGGCCGACGGCCGGCGCCGACATGGTCCTCTCGCGGAGCGTCGACGGGTTCTCCGCCGGCACCCCGCTCGACGTCCTGCAGGACGACGGGACGGCAGCGCTGCTCGCCGTCGGGATGAACGGTGAGCCGCTGCCCGCCGAGCACGGCTTCCCGGTGCGGATGGTCGTGCCCGGGCTGTTCGGCTACGTCTCGGCGACGAAGTGGGTCACCGAGCTCGAGGTCACGCGGTTCGCCGACGCGCAGGGGTACTGGACGCCCCGCGGGTGGTCCGAGCGCGGGCCCGTCAAGCTGGAGTCCCGCATCGACACCCCGCGGAACGGCACCACCGTCACGGCCGGGGAGCGCGTCGCGATCGCCGGGGTCGCCTGGCAGCCGCACACCGGCGTCAAGGCGGTCGAGGTCCGCGTCGACGGCAACACGTGGCAGCGCGCGGAGCTCGCCGACTCGGCGTCGGCCGACACCTGGCGGCAGTGGGTGCTGCGGTGGACGCCGACCGAGGGGTCGCACCGGATCGAGGTGCGGGCGATCAGCGCCGACGGCCAGGTGCAGACGAGCGTGGAGCGGCCGCCGGCACCGAACGGTGCGACCGGCTGGCACTCGGTGACGGTCGACGCGCGCTGACGCCGCTGGCGGGTCGCGCGACACGCCACGTGCGTCGCGCCGCGGGTGAGGAAGGTGTCGGTTCGCGGGCTCGGAGGCGACACGTCGTGCGACCTCGACGGACCTGAGCGACGCGTCGTGACCGCTCGGTGCGGACGTCCTCCGGTCGCCCGACGGCCTGGAGGCCCGGTGTCGGCCCGCCCCGCGCCTCGCCCTGGGCGCACCACACGCCATGTGCGTCGCGCCGCGGGTGCGCAACGTGTCGGTTCGGGGACGCGCGGGCGACGGGTCGTGCACCTCGGCGGACCTGAGCGGCGTGTCGTGACCGCTCGGTGCGGACGCGCTCCCGTCACCCGACGGCCTGGAGGCGCGGTGTCGGCCCGCCCCGCGCCTCGCCCTGGCCGCGCGACACGCCACGTGCGTCGCGCCGAAGGTGCAGGACCTGTCGGTTCGCGGACGCGCGGGCGACACGACGTGCCGCCTCGGCGGACAGAGGCGGCAGGTCGTGACCGATCGGCACGGCCGCCCGCGCGCGCGGGACGTGCGCGGGAACGTCAGGCGGGCAGGGTCGCGACGACGCAGGTACCGTCGACCTCGTCGTCCCGCTCGACCACGGCATCGAAGCCGGCCGACGTGAAGAGTCCCGCCGAGACCGACGCCTGCGCCTCGGACACCTCGATGACGACGGCGCCACCGGGGCGGAGCCACTCCCCCGCACCCGCGGCGATCCGGCGGTGCAGGTCGAGGCCGTCACCGCCGCCGTCGAGCGCGACGCGGTGCTCGTGCTCGCGGGCCTCGGTCGGCATCAGGTCGATCGACGCCGTCGGCACGTACGGGGCGTTCACCGCGACGACGTCGACCGCGCCGCGGAAGCGCTCGGGCAGCGGGGCGAACAGGTCACCCGCGACGACGATGCCGCGGTCACCGAGGTTCTCGGCCGCCACGCCGACGGCATCGGGGTCGATGTCGGTGGCGACGAGGTCGAGCGCGCCGACGCGACCGAACAGCGCGACCGAGATCGCCCCCGCGCCGCAGCACAGGTCGACCACACGGTCGTACCGCTGGAGTCGGCGTGCGGCGTGCTCGACCACCACGGTGGTCCGGGCACGCGGGACGAACACCCCGGGTGTCACGCGGATGCGGTGCCCGTCGAAGGCCGCCCAGCCGAGCACGTACTCGAGCGGCTCCCCGACCAGCCGACGCTGCACGAGGGTCCGGAGTCGCACCGGCTCACCGTCCCCGGCCTCGAGCAGCAGGTCGGCTTCGTCCTCGGCGAAGACGCTCCCCGCGGCCCGGAGCCGGGCCGCGAGGGCGTCACGCGCGGGGTGGGTCACCAGGGTCTCGCAGACTCGTCACGATGACGAGACGGTGCAGCGCCGTCGGCTGTGCCCATTCGTTCGACGGCTCCGCTACGCTGCGCCGTCGAACATCGACGTCACGGAGCCGTCGTCGAAGACCTCGTGGATGGCACGGGCGATGAGCGGCGCGATCGGCAGGACCTCGAGGCGGTCCCAGCGCTTCTCCTCCGGCAGGGGCAGAGTGTCGGTCACGACCACGCGGTCGATGAACTCGCTCTGCAGCAGCTCGGTGGCGGGGTCGGAGAACACCGCGTGGGTCGCCGCGACGACGACGCCCGTGGCCCCGGCGTTCTTGAGCGCCTCGGCGGCCTTGGCGATCGTGCGGCCGGTGTCGATGAGGTCGTCCACGAGCAGGCAGACCCGACCGTTGACGTCGCCGACGATCTCGTGCACGGAGACCTGGTTCGGCACGAGGGGGTCGCGCCGCTTGTGGATGATGGCGAGCGGGGCGCCGAGCTTCTCGGACCAGATGTCGGCGACGCGGACCCGGCCCATGTCGGGCGAGACGACCGTCAGGGTCTCGGGGTCGAGGATCTCGCGGAAGCGCTCGAGGAGCACGGGCATCGCGAACAGGTGGTCGACCGGGCCGTCGAAGAAGCCCTGGATCTGCGCGGCGTGCAGGTCGACGCTCATGATGCGGTGCGCGCCGGCGGCCTTGAACAGGTCGGCGACGAGACGGGCCGAGATCGGCTCGCGCCCGCGGCCCTTCTTGTCCTGTCGGGCGTACGGGTAGAACGGCGCCACGACGGTGATCCGCTTCGCCGACGCACGCTTGAGCGCGTCGACCATGATGAGCTGCTCCATGAGCCACTCGTTGATCGGCGCCGTGTGCGACTGGATGACGAAGGCGTCGCAGCCGCGCACCGACTCGTCGAAGCGGGCGTAGAGCTCACCGTTCGCGAAGGTCCGCGCGTCGGTCGGCACGAGGTCGACCCCGAGCTCCTCCGCGATCTCGGCAGAGAGCGCCGGGTGTGCTCGCCCTGAGACGAGGACGAGTCGTTTCTGGCCGGTTGTCTTGATTCCGGACAAGTGCGGTGCTCACTCCCTGACCCACGCGGGGCCGTGATGATCGGCCCGAGAGCCGTCAGACCTGTTCGCCGTTCGCGAGCCGAGCAGCCTCGGCCGCCGGTGTGCCGGGTCGGTGTTCCTCGACCCATCCGTCGGTGTTGCGCTGTGGGGCGTAGCTGATCGCGAGCGATCCCGCCGGGACGTCCTTGCGGACGGTCGTCCCGGCGCCGGTGTACGCACCGTCGCCAATCCTAACCGGGGCGACGAACACGTTGTGCGAGCCGGTGCGGACGTTCGAGCCGACCTCGGTGCGGTGCTTGTGCACACCGTCGTAATTCGCGGTGATCGTGTTCGCCCCGATGTTGGAGTCCTCGCCCACCTCGGCATCACCGATGTAGGACAGGTGCGGCACCTTGCTGCCCCGGCCGATCCGGGCGTTCTTCGTCTCGACGAAGGTGCCGATCTTGCCGTCGTCGCCGAGGATCGTGCCCGGTCGCAGGTAGGCGAACGGCCCCACCGAGGCCCGGTCACCGATCACCGCGAGGGTGGCGTCGACCCGGTTCACCGTCGCGCCGGCCCCGACCTCGGTGTCGCGGAGCGTGGTGTCCGGCCCGACGACGGCACCGGCGGCGATCGCCGTCGCGCCGACGAGCTGGGTGCCGGGCAGGATCTCGGCGTCGGGTTCGATGGTGACGTCGAGGTCGATCCAGGTGGTCGCCGGGTCCTGCACCGTGACGCCGGCGACCTGGTGCCGGCGGACGATCCGGGCGTTGAGCTCCCGGGCGGCGTCGGACAGCTGGGCGCGGTCGTTGATACCGGCGACGAGCCACTGGTCGGTCAGCGTGACGACGTCGACGATGCCACCGCGACCGGCGATGAGCGTCGGCGCGTCGGTGATGTACTTCTCGCCCTGGGCGTTGGCGGTGGTGAGCGCGGGCAGCACGGCACGCAGGTGGGCGACGTCGAAGGCGTAGATGCCGGCGTTCGTCTCGGTGATCGCGCGCTGCGCGTCGGTGGCGTCCTTGTGCTCGACGACCCCGACGAACGCCCCGTCGGCGTCGCGGACGATGCGCCCGAGGCCGGTGGGGTCCGGTGCGATCGCGCTCACGAACGTGGCGCCGTTGCCGCCGCCGACGTGGGCGTCGACGAGGAGCCGGAGCGATGCGGCGTCGAGCAGCGGGACGTCGCCGGACAACACCACGACCGCGCCGTCGAAGTCGGCCGGCAGTGCCTGGACCGCGACCTCGACCGCCCGGCCGGTGCCGGGGACGTCGTCCTGGTCGACGATGATCGCGTCGGGTGCCCGCTCGACGACCTCAGCCGCGACCCGGTCGCGCTCGTGCCGCACGACGACGGCGACGTGCTCCGGGCTGAGCGACGACGCCGTGCGCAGGACGTGCCCGATGAGCGGCAGCCCGGCGAGCCGGTGCAGCACCTTGGGCGTGGACGACTTCATGCGCGTGCCCTGCCCGGCGGCCAGGACGACGACGGCGATGCGCTGGTCGGTCATGCACCCATCCTGGCGCACCGCGGCTCGGAGCGCCGGACCCGACCACGGCCCTGTGCGCGACCGCGGGCACGACCGCAGCCGGTGGACGGACGTGCACCGGGCCTCCAGGCCGTGGCGGCGCCCCGCCGACCCTCAGGCCCGCGCCACCGCCGGCTCCGGCTTCACGAACGCCATCAGCACGAGCCCCGCGATGAGCACCACGACCACACCGAGGATGCCGAACCGCGTCGACCCGCCGACGGTCACCGCGACGCCGAACAGCGCCGGCGCCAGGAACGACGCCGCCCGGCCGGTGGTGGCGTAGAGGCCGAAGAGCTCACCCTCGCGGCCGGGAGTCGCGAGCCGTGCCAGGTAGGCACGGGACGACGACTGCACCGGACCGACGAACACGGCGAGCGTCAGGCCGAGCACCCAGAACCACTGCGTCTCGTTGCCGGCGGCGAAGACCCCGACCCCGCACACGGCGAGTCCGACGAGCGAGACCATGATGAGCGCCCGCGAGCCGAAGCGGTCGTCGAGGCGTCCGGACACGAAGGTCGCGATGCCGGCCACGACGTTCGCGGCGATGGCGAACAGGATGACCTGCGACGGACTGAACCCGAACACCTGGGCCGCGACGATCCCGCCGAAGGTGAACACCGCACCGACGCCGTCGCGGAAGACCGCGCTGGCGAGCAGGAACGCGAGGACGTTGCGTCGCTCGCGCCACAGCCGGGCGACGTCGCGGGCGAGGTCGGCGTAGGCACCGAGCACGCCGCCGCCACGGGTGCGGTCGGGGACGGCCTCGGGCACGGTGAGGAACAGCGGGATCGAGCTGACGGCCAGCCAGACAGCGGCGATGCCGATCGCGACGCGGACGTCCCACTGGCCGGTGGCGACCGTCGCCGGCAGCTGCAGCAGGCCGCCGACGACCCCGTCCCCCCGGAAGTCCTGGATGCAGAGCACGAGCAGCAGGACGAGCAGCACGATCCCGCCGAAGTACCCGGCCGCCCACCCGATGGCGGAGACCCGGCCGGTGCGTTCCCCGGAGGCGACCTGTCCGATCATGGCGTTGTAGCCGACGGTCGCGATCTCGTACGCGACGGTGCCGATGCCGAGCAGGGCCGCTCCGAGCAGCAGGTACGGCTGGCTCGGCGCGACGAACACCATGCCGCCGATGGACAGCGCGACGCCGATCGTGGCGATGAGGACGGACCGACGCCGGTGGCCGGACGAGTCCGCCAGGCGGCCCATCGCCGGGGCCACGAGCGCGACGACGATCCCCGCGATGGTGAGCGCGGTCGACACCACGGCGGCGTTGTGGGCGAGCTCGCGCTCGACGATCGCCTTGCCCGCCGCCGACGTGTCGCCGACGAGCGCCGGGTCGACGAAGGCCGGGCTCGCCAGGTACGTGCTGAACACGAAGGTGGTGACGACCGCGTTGAACGCGGCGGAGCCCCAGTCCCACAGCGCCCAGGAGACGAGCGCGCGCCGGTCGGTGCGCTGCGGCACGACGGCGGCCGGTGAAGCGGTCATGCGCGAACCGTAGCGCGTCCCGGTGACGCGGCGGTGGCCCCGTTCCGGGTCACGTGCCGGGCTGGGCCGACACCGCCGGCAGAGCCGGTGCGGACGGGAGGCGCGGGGCGGGCCAGCCCCGCGCCTCCCGTCCGCACCGTGGGCGCGTCGGGTACCCGCCTGGTCAGGCCGGGACCCCGCCGGGGTAGACGACGGACTTGAGCGACTCCGGGTCGGTGTCGCTCTCGAGGGCCTCGCGCACCTCGTCGAGCCCGTAGCGGCCGGTGACGAGCGAGTCGAGGTCGACCTGTCCGGACGCGACCAGCTGGATCGCGACCGGCCAGGTGTTCGTGTACCGGAAGATGCCGGTGACCGTGACCTCGAGGTTCTGGATGTGCTCGACCGGCAGCGTCATCTCGGAGTTGCCGAGCCCGACGAGCACCGCGGCGCCCGCCGGACCGACCGCCTTGATGCCGTCCGACACCGCTCGGGGCGCACCGCTGGCGTCGATGAACGCGTCGACGGGGACGATGTCCGACACGACGGACACCGTGGTGGGGTCGACCACCTCGGTCGCGCCGTACTGCAGGGCGCGCTCGCGACGCTCCGGCACCAGGTCGCTGACGACGATGCGGGTGGCACCGAACGCCTTCGCGACCTGCGCGCAGATGATGCCGATCGGGCCGGCACCGGCGATGAGCACCGACGAGCCGGGCACGATGCCCGCCTTGCGGACGGCGGCGATGCCGACGGACAGGGGCTCGAGGAGCGCGCCGGCCTCGAACGACACGGCGTCGGGCAGGACGTGCGCGAACTCGGCCTCGATGGTGACGAACTCGGTGAACGCGCCGTCGACCGGCGGGGTCGCGTAGAAGCGCATGTGCGGGCAGAGGTTGTAGCGGCCGGCCAGGCACTGTGCGCAGCGGTGGCAGGGGCGCTGCGGCTCGATCGCGACGCGCTCCCCCACGCGGGACGGGTCGACGCCCTCGCCGACGGCGGCGATGGTGCCGGCGAGCTCGTGGCCGAGCACCAGCGGCTCCTCGACGACGAAGTCGCCGATGCGGCCGTGCCGGTAGTAGTGCACGTCGGAGCCGCACACGCCGACCGCGGCGACGCGGACGAGCACGTCGCCGGGCTCGACGGCGGGGACGGGGCGGTCCTCGACGGTCAGGTCCTGGGTGCCGAGCAGCACGCTGGTGCGCTGGCGCTGGATGGAGGTCATGCGGTTCTCGCTTCCTCGACCGCGTCGTCGCGGTCGTGCTGGGTCGTTGTGGGGACAGCGCCGTCGGCCGGTGCGGACACGGGGACGGCGGTGGTGACGGCGAGCGGGTTGCGCAGCAGGTCGCGGAACCCGATCTCGGCGGCACCGTGGAGCAGCACGTCGGTGCCGAGGGCGGCGGGCACGATGCGCAGTCGGTCGGTCATGCCCGTCATCGACTGCGCCCGGACGGCGTCGACGATCCGGTCGCCGACGTGTTCCAGGAGCACCCCGAGGAACCCGCCGAGCACGACGACCTCGGGGTTGACGGTGTGGATCGCGTTGCGCAGCGCCGTCGCGAGCGCCGCCACCTGCCGGTCGACGACCCGCTCGGTCTCCGGGCGACCCGCGGCGAGCGCCACGGCGAGTCCGACCAGGTCGTCCGGGGCCGTGCCTGCGGCGGTGGCGAGCGCCTCGCGGGACGCCTCGGTCTCCAGGCACCCGACGGCACCGCAGTGGCAGCGGACGCCGTTCGCGGCCACGAACGTGTGGCCGAGTTCGCCCGCGTACCCGTCGGCGCCGCTCAGCGGTCGGCCGCCGGTGATCACGCCGCCACCGATGCCGCTCGCGCCACCGTTCAGGTACACCAGGTCGTCGACACCGCGCCCACTGCCGGCGAGCCGCTCGGCCCACGCGCCGAGGTTGGCGTCGTTGGCCGCCCGGATCGGCAGCCCGGTCCGGTCGGCCAGCGGGCCGGCGAGGGGTTCGTCGTGCCAGCCGAGGTGGGGTGCGTACTGCACGCTGCCGTCCTCGACGCGGACGGTGCCGGGGACGGCGACGCCCACCCCGACGAGCCGGAGCGCCCCGGTGCGGTCGCGGCTGCGGTCGGCGGTCGTGCGGACCGCGTCGAGCAGTGCGCCGACGGTCTCGACGGCTTCGGCGGCGGTCGGGGGGCGGTGCTGCGGTTCGACCAGCCGCGCCCGGACCGTGCCGTCGAGTCCGACGAGGGCGACCTCGACGGCGTCGATCTCGACCGTGACGGCGGCAGCCACCACGTCGGCGGCGGCGCGGACCACGGGGCTCGGCCGTCCGACCCCGGATCCGGGGGCGCCGGTGACCGGGACGTCCTCGTGCAGCAGCCCGAGTTCGACCAGCTCACCCACCAGTGCGAGGGTGGTCGACCGGTTCAGGCCGGTGCGGCGGGTGACCTCGGCGCGGGTGATCGGCCCGTCCTCGTGCACGAGTCGGAGGACGCGTGCGGCGTTGCTCGGCGCCGCGGGCTGCTGTGCCATGCGTCCTCCTCGGTGGTGTGGTGTGTGGTGTGTGGTGCCGGCCGCGTGCGGGGGTGCGCGCGAGTCTTCGTGCTGAGCGACGATCTTCGCAGTCGGGAGCCCGTGGGATGTCGCCCACCGCGGGACAACGGCCCCGCGGCGCCGCCCGCACCCGCCGCGCCCTCCGCGCCCGCTACCGCGAGCGGGAGAACGCCGCGTCGAACGAGGCCTCGGGCGGGGCGATCGCCCCGAGCCGCCGGACGAACGCCAGTGCCTCCGGGCCGCCGACCAGCCGGTCCATGCCCGCGTCCTCCCACTCGACGCTCGTCGGCCCCGTGTACCCGATGTGGTTGAGCACGCGGAACACCCGCTCCCACGGCACGTCCCCGTGCCCGGCGGTCACGAAGTCCCACCCGCGCCGGGGGTCGCCCCACGGCAGGTGCGAGCCGAGTCGTCCGTTCCGCCCGTCGAGCTGCTTCACCGACTCCTTGCAGTGCACGTGGTACACCCGGTCGGCGAAGTCGAGCAGGAACGCCGCGGGGTCCAGGTCCTGCCAGACGAAGTGCGACGGGTCGAAGTTGAACCCGAACGCCGGCCGGTCCGCGAAGACCTCCAACGTGCGGCGAGCGGTCCAGTAGTCGTACGCGATCTCGGACGGGTGCACCTCGAGCGCGAAGCGGACGCCGACCTCCTCGAAGACGTCGAGGACCGGCGACCAGCGGTCGTGGAAGTCCTGGTACCCGGCGTCGATCATGCTCGCCGGCGCGGGCGGGAACCCGGCGACCGCCTTCCAGATCGACGATCCGGAGAAACCAGTGACGGTGTCGACGCCGAGCGCGGCCGCGGCCCGGGCGGTCCACTGCAGTTCCTCGGCGGCACGCTGCCGCACGCCCTCGGGATCGCCGTCGCCCCACACGTGCGGCGGGACGATGTCCTCGTGCCGCTGGTCGATGGGGTCGTCGCACACGGCCTGTCCGACCAGGTGGTTCGCGATGGTCCAGACCCGCAGGCCGTTGCGTTCCAGGATCGCGAGCCGGTCCGCCACGTACTCCGGGTCCGTCGCCGCGCGCCGGACGTCCAGGTGGTCACCCCAGCAGGCGATCTCCAGGCCGTCGTACCCCCACTCGCCCGCCAGGCGGGCGACCTCCTCGAAGGGCAGGTCGGCCCACTGGCCGGTGAACAGGGTGACCGGCCGGGAGGCCCGGGTCGCCCCCGTCGTGTCGCTCGCGTCCGTCGTCGTCATCGTCGTCGTCCTTCCTCGCGGTGGTCGGGGTCCGTCACCAGGACCCGGGTGCGGACCCGGCGGGGACGGTGGCGGGGCGCTCGACGCGGGAGTGCACGTCGACGACCGCGTGGTCACGGGCGGCGGCCGAGACGGCCTCCATGACCTCGAGCACGTGGAACGCCAGGTCGCCGGAGGCTCGGTGCGGCCGGTCGGTGCCGATCGCGTGCGCCATGTCGGCGAGCCCGTAGCCGCGACCGGCATCGGCGTACCCGGCGGACACCGGCAGGTCGCGCCAGGAGCGGTCGTCGGCGGTGGCGATCGACACGGTGTCCGAGAACCGGTTCGGGTCGGGCACGCCCAGGGTGCCGGCGGTGCCGTACACCTCGAACAGCGGGGCCCGGGTCGCCCAGACCTCGAACGAGACGGTGACCGTGGAGACCACGCCGCCCTCGTGCTCGAGGACCGCGACGACGTGCGTGTCGACGTCGACCGGGATCGCCGTGCCGGCGTTCGGCCCGGTCGCGATCGTCCGCTCGCGGGTGGAGCGCGTGGCGCTGCCGCTGACCCGGACGACCGGTCCGAAGAACGTCACGAGGCTCGTCAGGTAGTACGGCCCCATGTCGAGCAGCGGGCCGCCGCCGGGCTGGTAGTAGAACGCCGGAGCCGGGTGCCAGAGCTCGTGGCCGGGAGCACTCCACGAGACGGCTGCCCCGACCGGCGTGCCGACCAGGCCGTCGTCCAGGGCGGCCCGCGCGGTCTGGATGCCGGTGCCGAGGACGGTGTCGGGGGCACTGCCGACGCGCAGTCCGGTGTCACGGGCGAGCTCGAGGACGGGGCCGGCCTCGGCCGTCGACATCGCCAGCGGCTTCTCGCCGTAGACGTGCTTGCCGGCCCGGAGCGCCCGGGTGGCGATGTCGGCGTGCGCCGCCGGGATCGTCAGGTTGAGCACCACGTCGACGTCGTCGGCGGCGATGAGCTCGTCGACGCTCGTGCCGCGGACCCCCTGGGCCGCCCCGACGGTCCGGGCACGCTCGACGTCGATGTCCGCCACGGCGGCGAGTTCGAGCCCGGGCAGCGCCGGGAAGTGCTCGAAGTACTGCTGGCTGATGACCCCGACGCCGACGACACCGACGCGGAGCACCCCCTCGTTCACCGTGCTGCCCACAGGAGTCCCCGTTCGATGATGGTGCGGAGCGGTTGCGACTCGACGACCTCGAGCCGGTGACCCGGAGCCGAGACGAACACCCGTCCCTCGCCCCACTGCCTGGTCCAGATCGCGGGCGCGGTGACCGGCCGGTTCCAGGCGTCGAAGTCCCGGGCCTCCTGCGTCGTGGTCGCCAGCACGTCGTTGTACTCGTCGCTGAGCACCCAGTACTGCTCGGTGACGAGGTCGAAGTCCTCGATGCCCTGCGTGATCGGGTGCTCGTGCCCGAGGTCGGTGATGTGCACCGTGTACGGGATGTAGTTGTCCGACTGCTCGCCGACCCGTTCGTCCGGGTGCTTGCCCGCGTGGTGGGCGAACTGTCCGCCGACCATGTGCAGGTAGTCGGCGGTGTTGCGGAAGGCGTCCGCGATGCCGCCGTGCCACCCGGCCAGGCCTGCACCGCCCAGCACGGCGCGCTGCAGCCCGGCGAACTCGTCGTCGGCGATCGTCGACATCGTGACGACCTGCACGATCAGGTCGACCTCGTCCATGACGGCGGCGTCGGCGTAGACCGCGGTGCCGTCCTCGACGCGGACGTCGAAGCCGTTGTCCCGCAGGAACGGCACGAACAGGTCGGTGGTCTCGACGGGCATGTGACCGTCCCAGCCCCCGCGCACGACGAGCGCCCGGCGGGTACCGTCCGCGGCGGTCACGAGGTCACCGTCCAGCTGCTGCCGGCAGCTGCGCTGCGCTCGACGGCGTCGAGCACGCGCTGCACGTGCAGGCCGTCCTCGAACGAGGGCGACGGGTCGGTGCCGGACGCGATCGCGTCGACGAAGTCCTTCACCTGGTGGCTGAAGGTGTGCTCGTACCCGATGAGGTGCCCGGTCGGCCACCACGCGGCCATGTAGGGGTGCTCGGGCTCGGTCACGAGGATGCGGCGGAAGCCCTGCTCCCCCGCCGGCGCCGACGACTCGTACAGCCGCAGTTCGTTCATGGACTCGAGGTCGAACTGGATCGCGCCATCGGACCCGCTGATCTCGAGTGTCAGGCCGTTCTTCCGGCCGGTCGCGTACCGGGTGGCCTCGAAGGTGCCGATCGCACCGTCGGCCGCGCCACCGCCGAGCCGCGCGGTGAAGAACGCGGCGTCGTCGACGGTGACCTGTCCGCGCTCGCTCGACGCGGTACCGGAGAGCCCGACGCCGTCGGCGAGCAGGGGGCGCTCCGTCACGAAGGTCTCGAGCAGCCCGGAGACGCTGGTCAGCTGCGCCCCCGTGACGTGCTCGACGAGGTCGATGGCGTGCGCCCCGATGTCGCCGAGTGCCCCGGAACCGGCGAGCGACTTGTCGAGCCGCCAGGTCATCGGGCCGTCCTCGTCGGCGAGCCAGTCCTGCAGGTAGAGCGCACGCACCTGGCGGACCGTGCCGATCCGGCCGTCCTGCACCAGCTGCCGGGCGAACGCGATGGCGGGCACCCGGCGGTAGCTGAAGCCGACCATCGCCCGGACGCCCTGTGCCCGGGCGGCCTCGGCGGCAGCGGTCATCGCCTCGGCCTCGGCGACGGTGTTGGCGAGGGGCTTCTCGCACAGCACGTGCTTGCCCGCCTCGAGCGCCGCGACGGCGATCTCGACGTGCGAGGACCCGGGCGAGACGATGTCGACGACGTCGATGTCCGGGTCGGCCACGACCGCGCGCCAGTCGGTCGACGCGGCCTGCCAGCCGTACTGCACGCGCGCCGCCTCGGTGCGTTCCGGGTCACGCCCGACGACCACCGCCATCTCCGGCACGGCCCCGAGGTCGAAGAACCGTGGGGCGGTCCGCCAGGCCTGTGAGTGCGCGGCTCCCATGAAGCCGTGCCCGACCATGGCGACCCGGAGTCGTTGCTGCTCCGTCGACACTCTTGCCATCCGCTCGCTCCTTTGCGATCACGTCCTTGCCAGAGTCAACACTACCCCTTATGTTGGGCGCGGCAACATTTTGTTTCGACGACGAACGGTGACCACCATGGCAACGACGCCCACCCGTGCAGACAAGTTCTCCTTCGGTCTCTGGACCATCGGCTACAACGGCTCCGACCCCTTCGGCGGCCCGACCCGTCCGGCCCTCGACGTGGTCGAGGCGGTCGAGAAGCTCGACGAGCTCGGCGCCTACGGCCTGACCTTCCACGACGACGACCTGTTCGCGTTCGGCTCCACCGACGCCGAGCGGCAGACCCAGATCGACCGCCTCAAGGGCGCGCTCGACTCGACCGGGATCGTCGTCCCGATGGTCACGACGAACCTGTTCTCCGCCCCCGTCTTCAAGGACGGCGGCTTCACCTCGAACGACCGGCAGGTGCGTCGCTTCGCGCTCCGCAAGGTCCTGCGCAACATCGACCTGGCCGCCGAGCTCGGCGCGTCGACGTTCGTCATGTGGGGCGGCCGCGAAGGCTCCGAGTACGACAGCGCGAAGGACGTGCAGGCCGCGCTCGAGCGCTACCGCGAAGCCGTCAACCTGCTCGCGCAGTACGTCACCGACAAGGGCTACGGCATCCGCTTCGCCATCGAGCCGAAGCCGAACGAGCCCCGCGGCGACATCCTGCTGCCGACCCTCGGCCACGCGATCGCGTTCACCGAGACCCTCGAGCGTCCCGAGCTGTTCGGCATCAACCCGGAGGTCGGCCACGAGCAGATGGCCGGGCTGAACTTCACGGCCGGCATCGCCCAGGCGCTCTACCAGGGCAAGCTGTTCCACATCGACCTGAACGGCCAGCGCGGCATCAAGTACGACCAGGACCTGGTGTTCGGTCACGGCGACCTGCAGAACGCGTTCTCGCTCGTCGACCTGCTCGAGCACGGTGCCCCGCAGGGCGGCCCGGCGTACGACGGCCCGCGCCACTTCGACTACAAGCCGAGCCGCACCGAGGACATCACCGGCGTCTGGGACTCGGCGTCGGCCAACATGCGCATGTACCTGCTCCTCAAGGAGCGTGCGCAGGCGTTCCGTGCCGACCCCGAGGTGCAGGAGGCCCTGTCGGCGGCCAAGGTCGACGAGCTGTCGAAGCCGACGCTGAACAGCGGCGAGTCGTACGACGACTTCCTCGCCGACCGCTCGGCCTACGAGGACTTCGACGCCGACGCCTACTTCGGCGGCAAGGGCTTCGGCTTCGTCCGCCTGCAGCAGCTGGCGATGGAGCACCTGATGGGCGCGCGGAATTGACGGCAGACGCGCCAGCGGCTGCGTTCCGCGCGCTGAGGCGGCCTGCCGCCGAAGGGGCTGAGAACACGGACGGGCGCCAGCTCGTCGCCGGCGTCGACTCGTCGACCCAGTCCTGCAAGGTCACCGTGCGTGACGCCGCGACCGGCGCCGTCGTCCGGGAGGGTCGCGCGACCCACCCGGACGGCACGTCCGTCGATCCCCGTCACTGGTGGGACGCCCTCGGCACCGCGATCGCGGACGCCGGTGGCCTGGACGACGTCGGCGCCGTCGCGATCGCCGGGCAGCAGCACGGCATGGTCGCGCTCGACGCCGACGGTCGCGTGGTCCGCGACGCCCTGCTCTGGAACGACGTGCGCAGTGCGGACGCGGCCGCGCAGATGGTCGACGAGCTCGGCCGGGAATCCTGGGTCGCCCGGACCGGGTTGGTGCCGGTCGCGTCGTTCACCGGCACCAAGCTGCGGTGGCTCCGCGACGCGGAGCCCGAGAACGCAGCCCGCGTGGCGGCCGTCGCGCTGCCGCACGACTGGCTGTCGTGGCGGCTCCGCGGGTACGGCCCGGCGGACGAGAGTCCGCTCGGCCCCGACCTCGACGCCCTGGCGACGGACGCGTCCGACGCCAGCGGCACGGCGTACTGGGACCCGGTGCGCCGCGAGTACGACCCGGAGCTGTTCGAGCTCGCGCTCGGGCGGCCGATGCGACCGGCATCGATGGGTGACGACGACGCCGTGGTCGTGCCCCGCGTGGTCGCTCCCGACGAGACGATGGGCACCCTGTCCACCGACGTCGCGCTGCCCGGCGGCGCGGTCGCCCGGTCCGGCCTCGTCGTCGGCGCCGGACTCGGCGACAACGCCGGGGCAGCGCTCGGCCTGGGTCTCGGCCCGGGTGACGTCGCGGTGTCCCTCGGCACGAGCGGCACGGTCTTCGGGGTCAGCGACGCCGAGGTGCGTGACCCGAGCGGGACCGTGGCGGGCTTCGCCGACGGGACCGGGTCGCGCCTCCCGATCGTCACGACGCTCAACGCGGCCCGCGTGCTCGAGGTGATCGGTGGCCTGCTCGGCGTCGACCACGACGCACTCGGCGAGCTGGCGCTGCAGGCGCCGGCCGGGGCCGACGGCCTGGTCCTGGTGCCGTACTTCGTCGGCGAGCGCACGCCCAACCGACCGGACGCGACCGCCTCGCTGCTCGGCATGACGCCGGCGACCACCGACCGGGCGCACCTGGCCCGGGCGGCCGTCGAGGGGATGCTCTGCGCCCTCGCCGACGGGCTGGCCGCGGTGCAGGACACCGGCGTCACCGTCGAGCGGTTGCTGCTCATCGGCGGTGCCGCGCGGAACCCGGCGGTGCGCGCCGTCGCGGCGCAGGTGTTCGGCCGCGACGTCCTGGTGCCGGAACCCGGCGAGTACGTCGCCGCCGGTGCCGCGAAGCAGGCCGCGTGGGCGCTCACCGGCGCCCTGCCGACCTGGGACACCGCGACGACCACCGTGCCGTCCGACCCGCACCCCGAGGTGCTCGAGCAGTACCGCGCCGCGGCGCGCTGACCGACGCACCGGACCGACACCCGCCCCCGGCGCCCTCGACGAGGGTGCCGGGGGCATCACCGTCCCAGGAGGACCCCGTGCCACTGACCGACCTGCCCCTCGACGCGCTCCGCACCCACCGCTCGGACGTCCGTCGTCCCGCCGACTTCGACGCCTTCTGGGCGGACACGATCGCCGCTGCCCGGACCGCTGGCGAGGGGGTCGGGTCGACCCTCGTGCCGGCCGAGACCCCGGTGACCGGTCTCGTCGTCGAGGACCTGACGTTCCCCGGGTTCGCCGGCGACCCGGTCCGCGCCTGGGTGACGCGTCCGCTGGACGGCGGGGACGGTCCGCTGCCCGTCGTCGTCGAGTTCCTCGGGTACGGCGGCGGCCGGGGTCGCCCCGGCGAGCGGGTCGGCTGGGCCCTGGCCGGGTACGTCCACGTGGTCATGGACACCCGCGGCCAGGGCAGCGGGTGGGCCGGCGGCGACACACCGGACCCGCACGGTTCGGGGCCGCACGCCAGCGGCTGGATGACGAACGGCATCGGGTCGCCGGCCGACCACTACTACCGCCGCGTCTACACCGACGCCGTGCGGCTCGTCGACGCCGTGCGGACGCTGCCCGGGGTCGACCCGGAGCGCATCGCCCTGACCGGTGGCAGCCAGGGCGGCGGCATCGCGATCGCCGCGGCGGCCCTGGTCGAGGCGCACGTCGGACCCCTGGTGGCGGTGCTGCCGGACGTCGCGTTCCTGGCCGACTGGCGGAACGGCACCGACGTCGCGGTCGGCGGGCCGTACCTGGAGCTCGCGCAGTACCTCGCCGTGCACCGGGACGCGGCGGACACGGTGTGGGCGACCGCCGCGTACCTCGACGGCGTGAACCACGCCCCCGGCATCACCGCTCCCGCGCTGTTCTCGGTGGCGCTGATGGACGACGTGGTCCCGCCGCGCACGACGTTCGCCGCGTTCAACGCCCTGGGGTCCACCGACCGCGAGATCGCCGTGTACCCGTACAACGGGCACGAGGGCGGCGGGTTCCGGCACTGGGAGCGACAGGTGGCGTTCCTGTCCGCCCGCGTCCGGTAGCACGGGCGCGCCGGACGCCGCTGGCAGCGGGTCGTCCGGCACGGCAAGATGGTGCCTGCAGGCCCGGCCGTCCGGTGGGCCGCCCCGTCGGAAGGCCCCCGTTGCGCGCGCACCCCATCGTCCCCCGACGCCCCCGCACGACGGCGACCGCCGTCGTGCTGGTCGCCGGCCTCACCCTCACCGGGTGCGCGGCTCCCGGCCAGCAGGACCGTGCCGCCGCCGCGCCGTCGGCCACCGTGTCGTCCACCGCCACTCCGTCCGCCGTGGAGCCCGACTGCTTCGACGTCACCGGGTTCCAGCCGGAGAACGCCGACCCGGCCCTGATCGACGCCAACGCGCCGGCCATCACGGTCGTCGGTGTCGACGGGCTGCTGCTGAACCGGTCGGGCTCGAAGGTCACCGCACCGTCCCGGGCCGCCAAGGCGCAGCGCAACCGGGCGCACGCCGCGGACCGCACCGCGCAGCTGCTCGTCAGCAACTACTCCGAGGCCGACGGGGACTTCAGCGAGCCGATCGCGCGGAAGCTCCTGACGTCGTCGGCCAACCGCGCCCGGGTCGTCCGCTCCCTCGCCACCGCCGTCCGGACCGGCGGGTGGGACTCGATCATGATCGACCTCGAGGCGCTGACCCCGGCCGACCGCCGCGGGCTCACCGCGTTCGCGCGCGCGCTGCGGGCGGCCGTCGGCGACGACGTCCGGCTCGACATCGCCCTGACCGCGTCGACCTCGGCTGCCGGGTACGCCGACCTCGGGTACGACGTCCGGGCCCTCCGCGCGCCGATCGACCACTTCACCCTGATGGCCTACGACCAGCACGGCCCCTGGGAGCCGGGGTCGCCGGGGCCGGTCGGCTCGCTCGCCTGGTCGTCGAAGGCGGCCCGTGCGCTCGCGACCCTCGCCCCCGCCGACCAGATCGTGCTCGGGGTCGCCGGCTACGGGTACCACTGGAAGGGCAAGCGTCCCGCCGGACAGCTCTCCGACGCCCAGGCCCGTCTGCGGGTCCGGAAGGCCGGCGTGACCCCGGAGTGGGACGCGAAGGTCGGCGAGTGGACCGCGACCCTGCCCAGCGGCGAGGTGCTCTGGTGGTCCGACGCGCGCTCGTTGCGGGAACGCGTGCAGCTGGCGGACCGGCTCGGCCTGGCCGGGGTCGCCGTGTGGTCGCTCGACCTGTCCGACCGGATCGAACCGATCGGCTGACCGACCGCCGCGCCGCCGCCGTCAGGAGCGGGCGGCCCGCTGCTGCAGACGACCGTTCGCGGCAGCGGCGGCAGCGGTCATCCGCCGGAGGAACCCGAGCGCGGCCCGCAGTTCGTGTGGGTCGGTCGCACGGACGGTGGCCGCGATCTCCGAACCGGCGAAGTCCAGGAAGCGGGCGCTCTCCGCGCGCGCCGACTCCGTCGGGCGCAGGGTCACCCGCCGACGATCGGCACTCTCCCGGTGCCGGGTCACGTGCCCGGCCGTCTCGAGCCGGTCGAGCAGGACGGACGTCGCCCCGGTCGTCATGCCGATCTGCTGTGCCAGCCGGGCCGGGGACAGCGGCGTGCCCGCCTGCTCCGCCCAGACGACCTGCCCGAGTGCGTTGGCGTCGGAGACGGGCAGTCCCATCCACGACGACAGGTGCCGCTGCAGTTCGTCGAACGTCACGGCCCAGTCGCGGAGCTGGTGCATCGCGGCGACCTCGTCCTCCGACCACGTGACCTCGAGGGGGCGGATCTCGTCCATCAGGTTCCTTTACTGTGCAGTCGCTTTACTGTAAAGCATGACCACACGACACGCAGTCATCTCCGGAGCCAGCATCGCAGGCCTGTCCGCCGCCTGGTGGCTCCGCCACGTCGGGTGGGAGGTCACCGTGCTCGAACGCGCGGCGGCCTTCCGCGACGGCGGCCAGAACGTCGACGTCCGCGGCGTGGCCCGCGAGGTGCTCGACCGGATGGGCCTGACCGACGCCGTGCGCGCGGCGAACACGACCGAGACGGCAGCCGTCATCGTGGACGCCCGGGGCCGCGTCCGCGCCGAGCTGCCCTCCGACGGACCCGACGGCGCCACCGCCGAGCTCGAGGTGCTGCGCGGCGACCTGGCCCGCATCCTGCTCGACGACCTGCCCGACGACGTCCGGTTCGTCTTCGGCACCACCGTGGCCGAGGTCGAGCACGGGACGACCGCGGACGACCCCGTCACGGTCACCACCGACGCCGGGCAGGTGCTCCGCGCCGACCTGCTGGTCGTGGCCGAGGGCGTCCGTTCCCGCACACGGGACCGGCTCTTCGCGGGGGACGGCGAGGTGGACCGTCGGGCACTCGGGGTCACGATGGCCTTCGGCACGATCCCGAGCACCCCGTCCGACGACGACCGCTGGCGCTGGTACAACGCCGTGGGCGGTCGGCAGGTGCACCTCCGGCCGGACCCGTACGGCACCACCCGCGCGATCCTCGCGTGCACGAGCGACGAGGCCCTGGCCGGACGGGACCGCGGGGACACCCTCGCCGTGCTCGGCGCGCGCTACGCCGGTGCCGGGTGGCAGACCGAGCGGGTGCTCGACGCGTTCGCCACCTCGGACGACGTCTACGTCGACGACCTCACACAGATCCGCATGCCGCGGTGGCACCGGGGCCGGGTGTGCGTGGTCGGCGACGCGGCCTGGTGCGTCACCCCGATGGGCGGGGGCGGCGCAGCGCTCGCACTCACGAGCGGGTACGTGCTGGCGGCGTCGCTCCGCCCGGGGCGCGACGTCGACACCGCCCTCGACGCGTTCGACGCGTGGATGCGGCCGCTGGTCGACCGGATCCAGGGCATCCCGAGGGGCATCGTGCACTTCGCGTACCCGCAGTCCCGGATCGGGCTCGCCGGGCAGGCCGTCACCGACCGCATCCTGACGTCGTCGCTGCTCCGCCCCCTGATCGCCCGCTTCACCCGTGTGGCGGACAGCGACCGACCGCTCCCGCCGCTGCCCGACCGCGTCGGCAGCACGGGCCGGTGACCATCGGGTGACGGCGCCCTCATCCCTGCATGCGGGGGTCGGTCGTGGGGTCGACGTACATCTGCGGGCAGCCGTCGGTGGCGGCCTCCGGCCGGAGCTCGTAGTGCCAGGCCTCGTTCGTGTAGATCTGGCACAGCCCGTACGCGGCACCGTGCTCCTGCAGCCACGCGGCCGCGCTCCAGTCGCCGATGTCGACGGCCTCACCGCGGACGTGCTCCGAGGTGTCCGGGGTGGAGACCCAGCGCGCGGCCTCCTCACGTGATCCGTACTCGTCGACGGCGTCGTCGAGCAGCTGCTCCTGCAGGGCGGGCGAGCGCCACCCGCTGTTCATCTCGAACCGCACGCCCTCGCCCTCGGCGTCCCGCGCCGCGTGCCGGACGGCCTCGAGCAGGTCGGCGTCGACCCGCGCCACCCCGGGCAGGTGGTCGTCGAAGACCGACGCCCCCGAGGGCAGCTCGCCGCCGGCCTCGCCGGTGGCGTGGTCGTCGCCGACCCCGGGACGGGCCGTGTCGATCCCGACGGCGGACGCCGGTGCGGCGCCGGGTGTCGGCCAGGCCCCGGCGGACCGGATGGCGACGGCGCCGAGCACCGCGATGCCGATCAGCACGACGGAGACGGCGGAGACCAGGACGAGGGTGGCACGGTGGTGCGACGCTGCGGGACGGGAGGACGACGGTCGGGATCGGTTCGGCATGCGGACGAGTCAACGGTGACGCCGGTTGCCGGAGCGTATGCGTTCCCGCATACGCGGACGATACGTGCCGCCGAATAGCATCGGGTCGTGCGCGTGCTGATCCTCGAGGACGAACCCCTGATGGCCGAGGCCGTCCGCGACGGTCTCCGACTCGAGGCCATCGCGGCCGACATCGCCGCCGACGGCGACGCGGCACTCGAGCTCATCGCGCTGAACCCGTACGACGTGGCCGTGCTCGACCGCGACGTGCCGGGGCCGTCCGGTGACGAGGTCGCCGCCCGCATCCTGGCCTCCGGCACCGGCACACCCGTCCTCATGCTCACGGCGGCGGACCGCATCGACGACAAGGCGTCGGGGTTCGCCGCGGGCGCCGACGACTACCTCACCAAGCCGTTCGAGCTGCGCGAGCTCGTCCTCCGTCTGCGCGCCCTCGCCCGTCGCCGGGCACACCACCGCCCGCCCGTGCTCGAGCTCGCCGGCCTGCGACTCGACCCGTTCCGCCGCGAGGTCTTCCGCGACGGTCGGCACGTCGCCCTCACCCGCAAGCAGTTCGCCGTGCTCGAGGTGCTCGTCGCGGCGGACGGCGGGGTGGTGAGCGCCGAACACCTGCTCGAACGCGCGTGGGACGAGAACGCCGACCCGTTCACGAACGCCGTGCGGATCACGGTGTCGGCGCTGCGCAAGCGCCTGGGCGAACCGTGGGTGATCGCCACGGTGCCGGGTGTCGGGTACCGGATCGACACGGGCGACGACCGGCGATGACGGACCGACGGCCCGGTCCGAGCGTCCGGCTGCGCCTCGCCCTGAGCTACGCCGGTCTCGTCGTGGTCACCGGGGCGCTGCTGTTGGCCGTGGTGTGGGTGTTCCTGCTCCGGTACGTCCCCGCCGACCCGGTCGACACGGCGTCCGGCGTCGTCCCCGTCCAGCGGGACCTGGTGCGCGCGTTCGCGCCGCCGGCCGCACTCGCGCTCGTCGTGCTGCTCGTGGTCGGCCTGGTGGGCGGGTGGTTCCTGGCCGGCCGCGTGCTCGCCCCGCTCACCCGGATCACCGAGGCCACGCGCCGGGTCGCCGCGGGCACCCTGTCGCACCGCATCGACCTGCCCGGCCGAGACGACGAGTTCCGCTCCCTCGCGGACGCGTTCGACGGCATGGTCGCGCGGCTCGAGACCCACGTCGAGGCGCAGCGGCGCTTCGCCGCGAACGCGTCCCACGAGCTCCGCACCCCGCTCGCGATCACCCGCTCGGTGCTCGAGGTCGCCGAGCGCGATCCGGATCGCGACCCGGCCGCCGTCGTCGCCCGGCTGCGGACCGTGAACACGCGCGCCATCGACCTGACCGAGGCGCTGCTGCTGCTGAGCCGCGCCGACCAGGGGACGTTCGAGCACCGCACGGTCGACCTCTCCCTGCTCGCCGAGGAGGCCGCCGAGACCCTCGTCCCCCTGGCGGAGGCCCGCGGGCTCGTGCTCGACGTGGAGGGTTCGGCCGCCCCCGCCGTCGGGTCACCACCGTTGCTGCTGCAGCTGGTGACGAACCTGGTGCACAACGGCATCGTGCACAACGTCGCGTCGGGCGCCGACGGGCAGATCGGCTCCGGCTGGGTGCGGGTGCACACGAGCAGCGTCGACGGCGAGGCCGTGCTCGAGGTGCAGAACACCGGCAGGACGGTCGCACAGGAGGTCCTGCCGACGCTCATCGAGGCGTTCCAACGCGGCTCCGCGCGGCAGCGGGACGACCACGGCGGTGCCGGGCTCGGCCTGGCGATCGTCGACGCCGTCGTGCGCGCGCACGGTGGGACCGTGCGCCTGCGGGCGCGGTCCGGTGGCGGTCTGGTCGTCACGGTCCGGCTGCCCACGGGCTGACGGACGGGAGGCACGGGCCGGGTCCGTCCCGCGCCTCGCGTCCCCGGTGCTCAGGCCGGTCGGGCGCCGTCCGGCCGCGCCGTGCGGCGCTTCGCCTGGTGGCGGGCGACGCGGTTGCGGTTGCCGCACCCGGCAGCCGTGCACCACACGCGGTTGTGCCGGGGCGACGTGTCCAGGTAGACCCAGCCGCAGGCGTCGTCGCCGCACTGGCGGGCGGCGGCGAGGTCGGACGTCAGCAGCGAGTGGGCGAGCAGGGCGACGGCACTCCGGGGGCCGGACAGGTCGGCGGGCAGTCGCCACGACCACGACACCTGGTCGGCATCCCGCTCGAACGTCGCCCGCCCGAGTGCGGCGAGGTGCTCGGCCGCGACGTGGTCGGCCGCGGCCGCTGACGAGTCGAAGACCGCCTGGTACACCGCCTCGCGGAGCGCCAGCACGGCCGCGTGTTCCCGTGCCGCCGCCTCGGGCGCGGACGCGGCGAGCCTGGTGACCTGCTCGGCGCTGCCGGGCAGGACACCCATCTGGTCGCACCACGCCACGACGTCGTCGAAGGTGCCCAGCGTGTCGATCGACCGACGCGGGTCGAGCCGCCAGTGCACCGTGTCGACCAGGTCGAGCGCGGCGTGGCCGCCGACCTCGGGGAACGTCGGGGATCCGGTGGTCGCCATGCTGCGCAGCCTAATGCCCGATCGATCGTTGCGCCATTAGCGGACCTCTGCCAGGGTCTAATGCATGCAGAGCCTCGAACCCATTAGCGACACCTCGACTCCGCTGGGGCGGGACTTCACACGGTTCTGGGTCGCCCAGGGCGCGTCGGCGGTCGGCGGTCAGGTGAGCGAGCTCGCCGTCCCGTTGCTCGCCGTGGTCGTCCTGCACGCCTCGGCCGCCGAGGTCGGTGTCCTCAACGCGGCGCGGTGGCTCCCGTTCCTGCTGCTCGCGCTGCCGCTCGGGGTCCTGATCGACCGTCGGCGTCGGCTGCCGATCCTCGTCGTGTCCGACCTCGCCCGCGCCGCCCTGACCGTCGTGGTGGTCGTGGTGGCGTTCAGCGGTGCGCTGACCCTGCCGGTGCTCGTCGTGCTGGTCGGCTTGCTCGGCGCGTTCACCGTCGCCTTCGAGGTGAGCTACCAGTCGTTCCTGCCGACGGTGGTCGGCCGGCGGCAGCTCGAACGCGCGAACGGGCGACTGCAGGCCACGGCGGCCACGGCAGAGGTCGGCGGCCCCGGTCTCGGCGGCCTGCTCGTCCAGGTGCTGTCCGCACCCTGGGCCCTGGCCGTCCACGCCCTGACGTACGTCGTCTCGGCGGTGGCGCTGCTCGGCATCCGAGCACCCGAACCCCGTCCCGCCTCGACCGGACGGAGCGCCCTGCGGGACCTGGGCGAGGGCCTGCGGTTCGTCGGACGCGATCGCTACCTGGTGTCGTTGGTCGGCTTCGCCGGGATCTACAACCTGTTCGCGCAGTGGGTCGTGGTGCTGTTCACCGTGCACGCCGTCCGGCAGCTCGGCCTGGACGCGGGGCTCCTCGGCCTGGTCCTCAGTCTCGGCGCCGTCGGGGCCGTGGCCGGGGCGGCCGCGGCACCGTCGAGCGTGCGGCGGTTCGGGGCCGGGCCGGTCCTGGTCGCCTGCGCCGCCGCCGAGTGCATCGCCCTCGCGGTGCTCCCGGTCGTCGACCCGTCGTGGTCGACGCCGGTCACGGTCATCGCGGTGATCGCCGTGTTCGCGGTCAACGGCGCGGGGACCTCGCTGTCGAGCGTCGTCGCGCTGACGCTGCGGCAGCTGCGCTCCCCCGACCACGTGCTCGGACGCGTCAACGCGACGATGCGCTGGCTGTCCTACGGCGTCGTGGCGATCGGCGCGGGGCTCGGCGGCCTGGTCGGCGAGCTGCTCGGCACCCGCACCGGGATCGCCCTGGGCTGCGCGGGGACCCTGCTCACCGTCGTCTGGGTCGTCGCCTCACCGCTCCGCACGGTGCGCGACCCGGCCGGACTCGCGACCCACGGCGCGGCCGATCAGTAGGCGCCGGTCGCCTGGCTCTGCCCCCACGCACCGCACGGCGAGCCGTACCGGCCACCGATGTAGTCGAGGCCCCAGGTGATCTGCGTCGCCGGGTTCGTCTGCCAGTCCGCACCGGCCGAGGCCATCTTCGAACCCGGGTACGCCTGCGGGATGCCGTACGCCCCGTTCGGGTTCGCGGCGGTCGTGCGCCAGCCCGACTCCTTGTTCCACAGCGAGACCAGGCAGCCGTACTCGTCCGCACCCCACCCGCGTGCGGTCACCATCTCGGCCGCGATCGCCTGGGCGCTCCCCGGGGTCGCTGCCGGCACGTCGGGAGCGCCGATGGCGGCGGCCGCGACGGACCGCTTCGCCTTGGGTGGGGGCTTCGGCGCCGGGGTCTGCACCGCGAAGTCGTCACGGTCGACGCTCGGCGCGCTGACGGAGGCGACCGCGAACACCTGCGGGGCCGCAGCGGGGACGGCCTCGGCGGGGACGGCCACCGCGTCGAGGTCGGCGAAGGCGGGCACCGTCAGCTGTGTGGCCAGCAGCGCCACCGGAGCGGTGAACGCGAGCGCGGCCGCGGTGCGACGCCGGAGGGACGGCGAGGTCCGCTCCGGTGTGACGGCCGCCGCGCGACGCGACGGGGGCAGCGGCGTCGGCAGCATCGGTCCCGGGGCACGGCCCAGCGGCGGACGCCCGGAGGCGGTCTGCGTCGCTGCGTGTCTCCCCACGCGCTCAGCATAGTGACGGGTGGCGCCGGACGGACCGACACCACCCGCCGTGTCTACGCGAGCGACCACTCCACCAGGCGGGGGTCGTCCGGTGTCACCTCGTGCACCGTGCCGGTGACCGCGACGGTGGCGCGCTCCGTGGCGGTGCCGGGGACCGGGTGGCGGACCGGACCGTCGCCGGACGCGACGATCCCACCTGCCGGCACCGGGCCTCCCGGCCGTGATGCGGCCGCGTGCGAGGCGACCCAGACCTGCACGTCGCCGGGCTCGACCACCTTGCGCATCCGGCGGTCGGTGAACGCGAAGCGCTGCACCGGCACGCGGAAGCGGATCCGCGTGGACTCCCCCGCAGCGAGCGCGGCCCGGGCGTACCCGAGCAGCTGCGCCTCTGGCCGGGTGACGCTGCCGTGCACGTCGTGGCCGTAGAGCTGCACGACGTCCTCGCCGTCGACGCTCCCCGTGTTGCGGACCGTCACCGACGCGGTGAACACCCCGTCGGACCGGACGTGCTCGTCGACGACCAGGTCCTCGTAGGCGAAGTCCGTGTACGTGAGCCCGAACCCGAACGGGCGCACCGGCGTGGAGTCGGCGGCGGTGACGTCGGACGGACCCCCGAGCCGCGGGTGCAGGTACGTGAACGGCTGTGCGCCCGCCGAGCGCGGCAGGGACAGCGGCAGCCGGCCCGAGGGCGAGGCGGCCCCGGTGAGCAGGTCGGCGACGGCGAGCCCGCCGCCCTCGCCGGGGAAGAACGCCTGCACGACGGCGGCCGGTCGCGGCTGGTCGCCGTCGAGCGCCCAGCCGAGCGCGTACGGCCGGCCGGTGAGCAGCACCACCACGGTGGGGGTGCCGGAGGCGACGACCGCCTCGACGAGTTCGCGCTGCACACCGGGCAGGTCGAGGGACTCGGTGTCGTTCCCCTCGCCGACGGTTCCGCGGCCGAACAGCCCGGCCTGGTCGCCCACGACGACCACGGCGACGTCCGAGGCGGCCGCGACGGCGACGGCGTCGGCGATGCCGGCGCGGTCGTCACCCGTGACGGCACAGCCCGCGGCGTACCGGACGGCCGTCGACCCGAGCGCCTGCGTGACCGCCTCGCGCACCGTCGGGATCGCGAACCCGAGCGGCAGGTCGGGGTGCGACGCGAGCACGTGGTTGGCGAAGGAGTAGCACCCCTGCAGGGCCTCGGCTCGGTCGGCGTTCGGGCCGATGACCGCCACCGAGGCCCCGGGGGCGAGCGGGAGCGCTCCGCCGTCGTTCGACAGCAGCACGAGCGAGCGGGCCGCCAGCTGCCGGGCGAGCGATCGGTGCAGCGGGGTGTCCAGGTCGATGCCGGTCGGCGGCTCGTCCTCGAACACGTCCGGCTCGAGCAGCCCGAGCCGCTCCTTCTGTCGGAGCACGCGCAGCACCGCCCGGTCGACGAGGCCCTCGTCCACCTGCCCGCTGCGGACGCGCTCGACGAGCGGCTCGAGGTACGCGTCGCCGGTGGGCAGCTCGACGTCGATGCCGGCCTCGAGCGCCAGGGCGGCGGCCTCGCCACGATCGGCGGCGATGCCGTGCATGACCTCGAGGAACGCGACCGAGAAGTAGTCGGCGACGACGGTGCCGTCGAAGCCCAGCCGGTCACGCAGCAGGTCGGTCAGCAGCTCGCCGTTCGCCGCGACGGGCACGCCGTCGATCTCGGCGTACGAGTTCATGACGCTCCGGGCGCCCCCGTCCCGCAGCGCCATCTCGAAGGGCGGCAGGTAGACGTCGGCGACCTCGCGGGCCCCGGCGTGCACCGGGGCGTGGTTCCGCCCCGCCTGCGACGCCGAGTACCCGAGGAAGTGCTTGAGCGTCGCGTCGACCCCGGCCGACTGCAGCCCGCGCACGTAGGCCGTGCCGACCGTGCCCACCAGGTAGGGGTCCTCGCCGATGCACTCGTCGACCCGCCCCCAACGCGGGTCGCGGACGACGTCGAGGACCGGTGCGAGTCCCTGGTGCACCCCGAGCTGCCGCATGGACGCGCCGATGGCGGCACCCACCTGCTCGACGAGCTCCGGGTCGAAGGACGCGCCCCACGCGAGCGGCGTCGGGAAGGTCGCGGCCTTCCACGCGGCGAGTCCGGTCAGGCACTCCTCGTGCACGAGCGCCGGGATGCCCAGCCGGGTCTCGCGCTTGAGCCGCCGCTGCTCGGCCCACAGCCAGGCGGCGCGCTCGTCGGGTTCGACGGGGCGGGTGCCGTAGACGCGGGTGAACTGGCCGATGCCGTCACGGGTGATGTCGGCCAGGGTGGTGCCCTGCTGCACCGCCGCCATCTCGCCCTGCATGGGGGCGACGACGCCGTTCTGGTCGAGCCAGTAGCCGACGAGCTGCGCGACCTTCTCGTCCAGCGTCATCGCGCCGAGCAGCGTGGTCGCGCGGTCGGGGGCCGCGCCGGTCGCGGCGTGGGACGGGGCGGACGGGAGGCCCGTGGCGGCGCCGCCCCGCGCCTTGTGTCCGTCGGTGGTGTCGCTGGTGCCCGTCGGGGCGGACGCGTCCGCCGCGAGGCGGCCGCTGGCGGCCACGGCCTGGTCGAACGTGGTCACCCCTTCACCGCCCCGGTCAGGCCGCCGACGATGCGGCGCTGGAAGATCGTGAAGAACACGAGCGCCGGGATCATCGACATGGACGTGAACGCGAGCACCTTGGCGGTGTCGACCGAGTACTGCGACGAGAACGCCTGCACGCCGAGCGGCAGCGTGTACGCCGCCTCGTTGTTCAGGATGAACAGCGGCAGGATGTAGCTGTTCCAGCTCGCGATGAACGCCAGGATGCCGACGGTCACGACGCCGGGCAGCGACAGCGGCACGATCATCCGGAAGAAGAACCCGAGCCGGCTCGCGCCGTCGATCGACGCCGCCTCCTCGAGCTCGTCGGGGATGGCCCGCAGGAACGGCACCAGGATGATGACCGTCGTCGGCAGGGCGAAGGCGATCTGCGGCAGGATCACGCCGGCCAGGCTGTTCGTCAGGCCGAGGTCCTTGACGAGCAGGTACAGCGGGGTGATCGCGACGGTGATCGGGAACATCAGGCCGGCGGCGAACAGGGCGTACATCGCACCGCGGCCGGCGAACCGGTAGCGGGCGAGCACGAAGCTCACCATCAGGCCGAGCACGACGACGCCGAGGGTCGTGGTGACCGCGCTGATCGTCGAGTTGCCGAGCTGCTGCCAGAAGATGCCGCTGGACAGCACGGCGCCGTAGTTGCCGAACTCGAACGGAGCGGGCAGCCCGGCGGGGCTCGTCGTGATCTGCGAGTTCGTCCGGAACCCGCCCAGCACGATGTACAGCACCGGGGCGAGGTTCGCCGCGACGAACAGGATCGCGACCAGGTAGGTCAGCGGGTTGGCGTGCCCGATGGCGGCGCTGGACCGACGCGCCCGCGTGGCCCGCCGCCCGGGGGCGACGATGCTCGTGGTGGCCATCAGTTCTTCCTCTCGGTGAGTGCACCCGCGGTGTCGCGGCGGAGCACGAAGCGCTGGTAGATCAGGGCGACCGCGAGCGAGATCACGAACATCACGACCGCGACGGCGCTGCCGTAGCCGAAGTTGCCCGAGGTGCGGCCGTTGGCGACCATGTACGTCGCCATCGTCGAGGTCCCGGCGGTCGACGAGATGTACTGGCCCCAGATGATGTAGACGAGGTCGAACAGCTGGAGCGAGCCGATGATGGACAGGAACGCCCAGATGCGGATCGTCGGGCCGAGCAGCGGCAGCGTGATGCGCCGCTGGATCTGCCAGTAGCCGGCACCGTCGATCGCGGCGGCCTCGAACAGTTCCTCCGGGATGCTCTGCAGGCCGGCCAGGAACAGGATCACCGCGAAGCCGATGTACTTCCACGAGATGATCAGCAGCAGCGTCCAGATCGCGATGTCCGGGTTGGACAGCCAGTCCGCCCGCATGCCGCCGAGCCCGATGCCCTGCAGCATGTCGTTCACGGCGCCGTTCGACTGGAGCATGAGGCTCCACCCGGTGCCGACGATCACCTCGGAGATGACGTACGGCACGAAGACGAGCACGCGGACCAGGCCGCGGCCGTGCATCTTCTGGTTGAGCAGCAGTGCGAGCACGATCGCGATCGGCCCCTGCAGCACGAGGGACAGCACGACGATGAAGCCGTTGTGCATCAGGACCTGGTGGAACGCCTTGTCCTGGAAGATGATCAGGTAGTTCTGCAGCCCGACGAAGTCGGTGGGCGGGCCGTAGCCCTGCCACTTGAAGAACCCGTAGTAGGCGGCGAGGCCCACGGGCAGGATCACGAACGTCACGAAGACGATGACCGCGGGTCCGGCGAGGACCGCGATCTCGACGCGCTGGCGCCAGTCCGCGATGCGGCGCGTGGTCCGCCGACCGGCGGGGAGCGGCGAACCGCTCCCCGCCGGGGACGTCCCAGCGGCCGTGTCCGACCCGGAGGCCGGAGTCGTACCGAGCGACGTGTCGAGGGCCATGCTCAGCCCTTGGCCGCGGCCTGGTTGGTGGTCGAGACGATGTCCTTCGCGCTGCCCTTGCCGGCGAGCAGGTCGACGACGCTGGTGTTCAGGGCGTTGCCGACGTTCTGGCCGTACAGGGTGTCGAGGTACTGCGAGACGAACGGTGCCTCCTGGTAGGCAGCCAGGGCCGTCTTGAGGTAGTCCGCGTCGACGACCGACTGGGCCTCCTGGTTCACCGGGATGGCGTTGAAGGCCGTGTAGTACTTCTCCTGGTTGTCCTTCTGCACGATGAAGTTCAGGAAGTCGGTGCACGCCTTCTTCGGGGCCTGCGCGGAGCAGGAGTTGCCGTCGACGCCGCCCATCATCGACTTCGGGTCACCCTTGCCGCCGTCGATGGTCGGGAACGGGAACCAGCCGAGGTCGGGCAGCGGCTTGGCGTCCGGGGTCAGCGACGCGATCACGCCCGGGTCCCACGCGCCCATGAGTTCCATGGCCGCCTTGTGGTTGGCCAGGAGACCGGCCGAGCTGCCGGCACCCTGCTGGGCGGCCGTGGTGAGGAAGCCGTTGTTGAACGGCTCGGTGGCGTTGAAGTCCTCGAGCTGTTCGCCCGCCTTGGTCCAGCAGTCGTCGTCGAACTTGAGCGACTTCGCGGTGTCCTCGAGCGTCTTCTGGCTGCACTCGCGGAGCGCGAAGTTGTAGTACCAGTGCGCGGCCGGCCAGGCGTCCTTCGCGCCGACGGCGACCGGGTCGATGTCCTTGGCCTTGAGCTTGTCGACGGCGTCGTTGAACTCGTCCATCGTCTCGGGCGTGCCCTCGATGCCGGCTTCCTTGAACAGGTCCTTCGAGTACCAGATGCCCTCGGGGAGCACGGCGCCCGGCATCGCGTAGGTCTTGCCGTCCTTCTCGTACCCGGCGAAGGTGCCGGCGCTGATCGACTTCTTCGCGTCGGCGCTGATGGAGTCGGAGATGTCCATGAGCTGCCCGGCAGCGATCATCGCGTCCATCTTGCCGCCGCCGCGCTGCAGGAACACGTCGGGGGCGTCGCCCGAGTTGAGGGCGGTCTGGAGCTTGCCGTCCAGGTCCTCGTTCTGGATCGCCTGGGTCTTGATGGTGACGTTCTTGTACTTCGCCTCGAACGCCTTGACCGTCGAGTCCCAGTACGCCTTGCCGGGTCCGGTGGTCGAGTTGTGCCAGAAGGTCATCGTGACCTTGCCGCCGTCCTCGGAGGCATCGCTGCCCGCCGAGCAGCCGCTGGCCACCAGTGCTGTCGCCCCGATCAGCGCGATGGCTGCCGCGGCACGGATCTTCCTCGTCATCGTGGAACTCCTCGGTGTCGTCGTTGACATACAGCGACATCCACTGCCGCTGCGGAGAGCGTGCCACCCGCTCGGGAGGTCTGTCAATCGATATCGATAACGTTTTCTTTACCGATGGCCGCCAACCGCAGCGGTACGGTGTGCACATGGACTCGGCTCTGGGCGCGCGTCCCGGTGCCGGCCGGGTGACGATCGGCGACGTGGCCCGCGTGGCCGGGGTCTCGATCCCCACGGTCTCCAAGGTGATCAACCAGCGCGACGGCGTGGCCCCGGCGACGATGCTCCGCGTGCAGCAGGTCGTCGCCGACCTCGGCTACGAGACCTCCCTGGTCGCCCGCAGCCTGCGCAGCTCGCGCACCGACGTCATCGGGATCCTGGTGCCCGAGTTCGAACCGTTCTCGACCGAGCTGCTCCGCGGGATCTCGCGCTCCGCGACCGGCACCGGGTACGAGCTCCTGGCGTACGCCGGGCTCATGACCGGGGCCGACCGTCCTGGCTGGGAGCGCCGGTCGCTGTCCCGCCTGTCCGGCACCCTGATCGACGGAGCCATCGTCGTGACGCCGACCACGGCGCTGTCCAGCTCGTCGATCCCCGTCGTCGCCATCGACCCGCACACCGGGCCGGAGGGACACGCCACCGTCGACGCCGACAACGAGGGCGGCGCCGTGCAGGCCGTCGAGCACCTCATCGCGCTCGGGCACACGCGCATCGCCCACCTGCAGGGCCGCGCCGACCTGGCGTCCGCCCAGCTGCGGGCCGCCGGGTACCGCGCCGCGCTGACCGCCGCCGGCATCGCCGTCGACGAACGGCTGCTGCGGGACGGCGGGTACCAGGAGGACCAGTCCGCCGCCGTCGCACGCGACCTGCTCACGCTCGCCGACCGCCCCACCGCGGTGTTCGCCGCGAACGACTCCTCGGCCATCGGTGTGCTCCGTGCCGCCGCCGAGGTCGGGCTGCGGGTACCGCAGGACCTGTCGGTCGTCGGGTTCGACGACGTGCCGCAGGCGTCCACCACGACGCCGCCGCTCACCACGGTGTCCCAGCCCCTCGCCGAGCTCGGCTCACAGGCGGTGCAGATGCTGCTCACCATGCTGCGCGGCGAGTCCGCTGCCGAGCACGTCCGGCTCTCCACGACGCTGCGGGTCCGCGCCAGCACGGCTCCGGCCCCGGCCGTCGTCGCCAGCGCGGCCTGACGGCAACGGCGCGGCAGCTGCCGGCCGTCAGTGGCGCAGCGGCGCCTGCCCCGTCAGCGCCGCAGCGGCACCTGCCCCGTCAGCGCCGCAGCGGCACCTGCCCCGTCAGCGCCGCAGCGGCACCTGCCCCGTCAGCGCCGCAGCGTCTGCTTCGGGTACTCGCCGAAGCGCGCCGCGTAGGCCGCCGAGAACCGCCCGAGGTGCGCGAACCCCCACCGCCTGGCGACGTCACCGACCACCCCGGCGTGCGCGTCGAGCTCGAGCAGTTCCGCCCGTACGCGGTCCAGGCGGACCCCGCGCAGGTAGGTCAGCGGCGAGACGTCGAACACCCGGCGGAACGACTCCTGCACCGAGCGCACGCTCAGCCCGGCGACCTCGGACAGTTCCGCGACCGTCACGTCCTCGGCGGCGTGCGCGTGGATGTACTCCACGGCGGCCCGCAGTCGGGCGTTCCGGGGCATCGAGAGCGCCGCCGGCAGGTCGTCGACCCGCGGCGGGAAGGTGTCGAGGAACGCGGTGGCGGCCGACCGCTTCGCCTGGTGCCAGGCGTCGGAGTCGGGGCCGTCGGTCCGCAGGGCACGGGACAGCGCGACGAGCGCGTCCTGCCACCGCTCGGCCGTGCCCGGCTCGGGCGGCCGCACCGGGTCGAAGCGCAGGGGTCGGTCGACGATCTCCAGGTGCTCGGCGGCGATGCGCTGCACGTAGGACCGGCCGAAGTGCACGAGCCGCTGGTCGTGGTCGGCGGCCACGAACTCGAAGGGCTCCTCGGGCGGCAGGAGCACGGGCACCTCGCGGTGCAGGTCCAGCCGCACCCGGCCGGAGTCGAGCGAGGCCGTCCCGCTGGTGAGCCACGTCACGACGTAGTCGGCCCCGACCGGCACGGAGCCACGCAGGGCGCCGCGCAGCTGCGAGCGCCGGATGTTCACCTCGGAGTCGCCGACCGCGGTGTAGCGATACGCGAAGTCGCCGACCGTGCGTCGCACCGACCAGCGCTCCGCACCGTGCACCGCCGCCAGGTCGCGCGAGGCCGAGTCCGGGTCGGCACCCGCGACCTCGAACCGGACCGGGGCACCCAGGGGGACGACGGGGTCGCCGGCGCGCAGCCGCTCAACCACGGCGGCTCGGGTGCGCGTTCCGGATAACGTCCGAACCACAGTTCGCGCTATGTGGATAAGCTGCTTCGGTGACGACGGCGTGTGGCACCGCCGACCCGACCCGACGAGAGGGAGCGCTGCCGTGAGCGATCTCGATGTCCGCGCCGCGCTGACCCGACTCGAGGCGGCGGTCGCCGAACTCCGTGACCGCCTGCGGGACCAGCTCGGCGTCTCCGGCGGCGACCTGACGCTGCTGCAGTTCGTGTCGCGTGCCGAGGAGGCCGGTCGGACCGTCCGCGTCAAGGACCTGTCGCGACACCTCGGACTGACGGGTCCGGCGGTCACCGGCATGGTCGACCGGCTCGAGCAGAGCGGGCACATCAGCCGGGTCCCCAACCCCGCCGACGGGCGCAGCCGTCACATCGAACTGACCGCCGAGGCCCGGCGCGACTACGCGCGCGCGATGACCGGCACGAACGAGCAGCTGCACGACCTCTTGGCCTCCTTGTCGGAACGAGAGCGGGGCAGGTTGGTGCGGATCATCGACCGCATCGCGGCAGCGGTCGACCTCGGCTCCCCGAGCCCCTGACGGCAGAGTACGGGCGCACGAGGCGGCACCCGGACGAATGTCCAGCAAGCGCAGCTAGGTCAGTTCCCTACCTATCTAGCCACCGATCCGCACCGGGTGCCGCGACGGGTCAGCCCTTCACCGCCCCCGAGGTCAGGCCCGAGACGATCGACCGCCGGAACACCAGCACCAGGATCACGATCGGGACGGTGGCCGCCACGCTCGCGGCGAAGATCTGCGCGAACGGCACCGTGAACTGCGTGCCGAACAGCGCGATCCCGACCGGGATCGTGCGGAACGAGTTCTCGCTGTTGAACGTCAGGGCCATCAGGAACTCGCTCCACGACGCCGTGAAGGTGAACACGCCGACCGTGAAGAGTCCGGGCTTCGCCATCGGCAGGATCACCGACAGCACCGTCCGCCACGCACCGGCGCCGTCGATCTCCGACGCCTCCTCGATGGTCGACGGGATGCCCTGCAGGTAGTTCCGCATGATCCAGATGGCGAACGGCAGGTTGAACGCGACGTACGGCACGATCAGGCCGGGGTACGAGTTGAGCAGCCCGAGGTTGCGTTCGAGCAGGTACAGCGGCGTCAGGACCGCGATCGCCGGGAACACCGACAGCATGAGCAGCGACGTCATGATCGCCGTGCGGCCGCGGATGAACCGGCCGGCGAGCGCGTACCCGGCGAGGAACGCGAGCGCGAGCACGATCACCGTGGTCGACACCGACACGATGACGCTGTTGATCATGTACTGGCCCAGGGCGTTGTCGCGGAAGGCCACCACGAAGTTGTCGAGGGTGAAGGAGTTCGGCCAGATGGTGGGCGGCGACTGCCCGATCTCCGACGCCGGCTTGAGCGACGTCGAGACGAGCCAGTACAGCGGCAGGGCCGTGAGCACCGCGATGACGACACCGCTGACGTTCACGGTGTTGACCCACTTGCGCCAGCCCCTGCGGACACGTTGACGAGGCATCAGTCGTCCCCTCCCTTGGCCTGGTTCCGGAACGCCCGGAGGAACAGCAGACACCCGGCCGCGACGATGATCGCGGTGGACGTCGCGATCGCCGCGCCCGGTCCGATGTTGATGTCCTGGAAGAGCACCTTGTAGCCCATGATCGCGAGCGACTGGGTGGCGGTGCCCGGTCCGCCGTTCGTCAGCACGAACGGCAGGTCGAAGACGCCGAACGCCTGCAGGATGCGGAACAGCACCGCGATCGTCAGGGTCGGCGTGAGCTGCGGGAGCACCACGCGCCAGAACGTCTGCCAGGTGCTCGCGCCGTCGAGCTCGGCGGCCTCGTAGTGGTCCTCCGAGATCTGCACGAGCCCGGCCAGCAGGATGATCGCGACGAACGGCGTGGTCTTCCAGATGTCCGCGACCATCAGGCCGGTGATCGCGGGCACCGGTTCGCCGAGGATCACCGGGGCGTCCCCGAACAGGCCGAAGAACCACGTCGCGACGCCGTAGGTGCTGTCGTAGATGTACTTCCACAGCTGCGCGTTCACGATCGTGACGAGCGACCACGGGATGAGCATGAGCGCGAGCATCCACCCGCGGGTGGCCCCGAGGCGCTCGAGCACCAGGGCCACGAGCATGCCGAGCACGAGTTCGACCGAGACCGTCACCACGGTGTAGAGCACCGTGAAGCCGAGCGCCCGGTACCAGTCCGCGCTCTGCAGCAGCGCGGCGTAGTTGTCGAGCCCGAACGACTGGATCGTGAAGCCCTCGTACCCGACCTCGACGTCCGCGAAGCTCAGCACGATCGAGTAGACGACCGGGAAGATCGTCACCGCCGCGACGACCAGGAGCGCCGGGGCCGCGAAGCCCCAGGCGCCGCGGGCGCGGATGCGGTCGAGACGCGACCGCCCGGTCAGCCGGGGCGGCGGATCGAGGCGATCCGTGCCTCCCGGCCGGGTCGGCCGTGTCGCGGTGCCGGCGCTCACAGCGCCGCCCCCTCGAGGGCGAGCGAGATGGCGGAGGCCATCGAGCGCGTGCCGCCGTCGACCGAGGCCTGGCCGCCGAGGATGCTGTTGCCGTTCTGGTAGACGCCCTGCGAGACCTTCGGGTAGTACGCCGTCGACGTCGGGCGGGGCACGAGCGTGATGCCCGCCGCCGTGTCGTACGTCGGGCGCTGCTGGCGCTTCGCGTCCTCGCTCACCAGGCTGGCGGAGCGGGCCGGCAGGACGCCGCCCTCGCGGGTCAGGAACTGCTGCGCGGTCGCGCTCGACATCCAGCTCGCGAACGTCAGCGCCGCAGCGGGCTGCTGGGTGTGCGGGTTGATGTAGTTCCCCCACCCGCCGATCGTCGAGTGGTGCTCGTCCATGCCGTCGAACGTCGGCCGGGCGGCGAGGCCGACCTTGCCGGCGACCTGGCTGTCGGGCCCGTTCGCGATCCCCCACGCGTACGACCAGTTGCGCAGGAACGCCGCACGGCCGCCCGAGAAGGCGTCGTTGGTGTCCTGCTCCTGGTACGTCAGGGTCGCCCGCGGAGACGCTCCCGACGTCACGAGCGAGCGCATGAACTCGAACGCGCGCTTGGTCTCCGAGCTCGTCGTCTCGGGCTTCGTCAGGTCGTCGTTGAGCAGCGAACCGCCCGCGTCGGCGACGAACTCGGTGACGTTGCAGGTCAGGCCCTCGTACACGTCGCCCTGGAACGCGAAGCCGTAGCTCACGTCACCGGTGTCGACGAGCTTCGCCGCGGTGTCCCGCACTTCCTCCCACGACCCCGGCACCTGCAGCGAGTGCTTGGCCAACAGGTCCTTCCGGTACAGGAAGAACGACTCGTCGATGTAGAGCGGGAACATGTAGTAGGTCCCGTCGACGCTCGCCGCCAGGCGGAGGCCCTCCGGGAACTGGTCGAAGAAGTCCTGGCCGACCAGCGTGTTCAGCGGGGTCGCGAGCTTGTTCTTGGCGAACTGCCCGGGCCACGCGACGTCGCCGAGGTACACGTCCGGCGTGCTCGACCCCGCGGCGATCTGCGTCGTCAGGCTGGTCCGGTTCGTGTCGGTGTCGCTCGGGGCGCTGACGATGCGCACCCGGATGTTCGGGTGCTCCTTCTGGAACTCGGCGATGAGCCGCCGGCGCAGGTCGCCGCCGTCCTTCGAGGCGACCTGACCGGCCCACCAGCTGATCGTCGCCTCGCCCTCGGGCGGCTCCGTGGGCCAGTCCTCGACGCGCGTGCGTTCGGGACGGGTGGAGCAGCCGGCGAGCAGCAGCACCCCCGCTCCCCCGAGCAGGAACATCCTCCGGTCGATAGCCATCCGTCCTCCTTGACGTGTGGTGCAGCGAACCTGTGCTCCCACACAACCATGCCGAGGCCTGGTCTGTCCGGGCACCTTCCGGTCTGCACGACACCGCACGCGCTCGGGGATCCGCGGACGGTCGCGCAGCCCGGGACGTGGCCGGCGGCGGCCTGGAGGCACGAGGCGGCGCCGACCCGTGCCTCC
>NZ_JAIXIG010000024.1 GCF_020297365.1 Curtobacterium oceanosedimentum | reverse complement strand
CACTCGGTCGTCCTCGATCTCGGCCCCGATCACCACGAGGGCGAATCCACGGTGTCCACGGCTCGCCCACACGGCGATCACCGACGTCGCCGCCAGCACGAACGCCGCCAGACCGGCCAACGGCACGTCGACCGCCAGCAGGGTTGCCCAGCCGCCGGAACCGAGGGCCCACCGGATCACCCGTCGCCCGGTGTCCGGCGAGGGTGCGGGCCGCAGCCGCACGACCAGTTCGCCGACGGTGCGCCCCGAGGCCGACACGACGACGAGCTGCACGACGGGTGCGACGAGGGAGCTCGCCCACAGCAGGGCGCCCAGCACCGGGTCGCCGGACGGACGACCGAGCAGCCCCCAGACCACGGCGATCCCGACGCTCAGGGTGCCGGACAGCAACCAGATGACCAGGACGTCGGACAGGATCCCCGAGAAGCGGCGCGCGGCGGTCACCGGACGGGGCACCTCGGCGTCCGTCGGACGGTCCGACCCCGCGACGAGCCCGACGAGCGGTGCGAGCAGGGTCCCGACGACGGCACCCGATGTGTTCGCGAGCACGTCGTCGACATCGAACAGGCGGTACGCGCACGGGTACAGGAACCAGTCCCCGGTGAGCTGCGTGGTCTCGATCAGGGCCGAGACGACGAACCCGGCCACCAGCCCGACGAGCAGGCCCGAAGGGACCCGGCGCCGTGCGACCGCGTGCCTGGCCAGTGCGCCGAGCGGCAGGAACAGCAGCACGTTGAAGAGCACCTGCGCCGACGCGGGGTTGGCGAGCAGGGAGCGCGGGCCGCTGATCCCGCCCTCCTTCGCCACGTCGTCGAGGAACGCGAGGGGGTGCAGCTGCGGTGTCGATGTCGACCGGCACGTGGTCGCGACGTCGTCGGGCAGGGGCAGCAGCGTGTAGGTGACCAACGCCAACGCGTACACGAGCGTGCCGAACGCCACGAGGGACCGCCGGGCGCCGAGCCGTCCGTGCCGGCGGTACTCCCAGGCCGTCCAGGGCACGAGCGCGGCGACCGCCAGGACCACACCGATGCCGAACGCGACGACCCCTGGCAGGACGGTACCCATGCAGCCGACAGTACCCAGCACGCCGGACCACCGTGGCGCGACCGCCTCAGTCCCGCGCGGTCGTGCGGAACCCCCGGTCCAGGAACTCGACGAGCCACGCGGCACTCGCCTTGACGTCGGTGCCCATCCGGAAGCCGCCGGCGGCCTCGGTGGTCGCGAAGCCGTGCACGACGCTCCGCAGCACCCGGAGCGCGTGGACGCGGTCGTCGGGAGCGAGCGGGTACCCGTGCAGCGCTGCCCCGAACGACGACAGCGCGCGGTCCAGGGCCACGGAGAGGGGATCGTCGGGTCCGTCGGGTCGCACGCCGACCGCGGCCGCGTACCGCGCCGGACGCTCACGCACGAACCGGCGGAGCGTCCGCAGGGCCGCGTCGAGGGCGTCCCGACCGGCCCGGCCCTGCATGGCCTCACGGAGGGCGTCGCCGAGCTCCGTCGCACCGAGCACGGCGATGCGGTGCGTGAGGTCGGCGAGTCCGTCCACGTGCTTGTACAGCGACGGGGCCTTCACCCCGAGCCGCCCGGCCACGACGCTCATGCTCAGCTGCGCGAGTCCGATCTCGTCCGCCAGGGTCGCCGCGGCCTCGGTGACCGCGGCGGGGTCGAGGCCGGCCCTAGGCACGGTCGCCGTCCACAGCCGTCGCGAGGGCGCGACCGAGGAACGGCAGGAGCACCGCCACGACGTCGTCCGGTGTCTCGGCGTGCGGGTAGTGGCCGGCGCGCTCGACGACCGCGAGCTCGCCGAGTCCCTCGGCCAGGTCCGCCACCACGCGGGCGCCCTCGGCACGGGGGTCGGCCCAGTCGGGGTCGGCCCCGCCCTCCACCACCAGCACCGGACAGCGCACGGCACCCAACCGCGCACCGGCGTCGGCCGGGGAGGTCCTCGTCATCGCGCGGAGGACCGCCATCCGCTCCGGCCGCCGCAGCGACGTCGCGATGCGCGCGCGTTCCTCCGCCCAGTCCGCGGGCTTCGACGGGATCGCCAGGTCGAGGTACGCGAGCCACCCGTCCAGGCTCCCGGTCGTCATCACCCGCGCGAGCTGCACCGTCGCGGCGCGGTGCCGTCGGTCGCGCAGGAGCCCGCCGAGACTGACGGACTGCTTCCGTGTGAAGGGGGCGATCTCGACCAGACCCGCGACGACGTCGGGGGCGTCCGCCGCGGCGATGGTCGCGGCACCGCCACTGATCGACTGGCCGACGATGACCGCGGGTCCGCCCAGGTGGCGGACGACCGCGACCAGGTCGCGCGCGATGTCGGTGCGCGAGTAGCCGGACCACTGCGCACTCGACTCGCCGTGCCCGCGGAGGTCGGTGTTCGCGACGCGGTAGCCGGCGGCCACCAGGCGGGGGACGACGAAGCGGTATGCATGCCGACTGTCGCCCATGCCGTGCGCGAGGACGACGAGCGGCCCCGACCCGGAGACGTCGACGGCGATCGTGCCGCCGTCGGTGTGCAGGTGCTCGAGCATGGTGGTCTCCCTTGCGGCTACGGTTGGTAACTCACAGGCTAATGGTCGTAGCCAGGATGTCAAGGGCTCGTCGTGCCATCATGTGCCCGTGCCCACGGACGCCAGCCGCCACCGCCCGGACGTCACCGCCGTCGAGATCGTCGGGGGACCGGAACCGCTCACGGTCGGGCTTGTCGCGCACGACGACGGGTGGGCCGCCGTCTTCCGTGCGCACCGGCGGCGCATCCTGGAGGCCCTGCTCGCGTCCGGCGCACCCGCGCCGGTCGTCGAGCACATCGGCTCCACGGCCGTCCCCGGCCTGGCCGCGAAACCCATCGTGGACATCGCCGTCGGCGTGGCCGACGTCACCGACGAGGGTACGTACCTCGACCCGCTCCTGGCGGCGGGCTACGAGCTCCGTGTCCGCGAGCCGGGGCACCGGCTGGTCCGCACGCCCGAGCGGGACGTGCACGTGCACGTGTACGGCCGAGGTGCGCCGGAGATCGACGCGTACCTGCTGCTGCGCGACCACCTGCGGGTCGACGCGGCCGATCGTGCCCTGTACGAAGCGACGAAGCGGCGGCTGATGGCGCGCCGCTGGGACGACATGAACGCCTACTCCGACGCGAAGACCGCCGTCATCGCGGCCATCGCGGAGCGCGCCCGTCTCCGTCGCGACGGCTGATCCACGCCGTCCCGCGCGGTCAGCGGAGCGGTCGACCCGACTCGTCGTCGACCGCCGTCCGCAGCTCGCCGAGGACCGGCAGCGCAGCCCGCAGTGCCGCCACCCCGCCCGGTTCGAGCCGTTCGAGGGCCGCGACGAGCACGCGCTCCGCCGAGGCGTCGTACACGCGCAGTCGTTCGGCGGCCAGGTCCGTCAGGGCGATCTCGGTGCTCCGGCCGTCGCCGACGGCGAGCCGCCGCTGGACCAGCCCGCCGCGTTCCATGGTGGTGACGAGGTTGCTGACCGTCGACCGCGCGAGCCCGAGCGACCTGCCGAGCGCGGTCGGGGTGGTCCAACCGCCGTCGTCGAGTCGCCGCAGCACCTCGATCTGCGCGTCCGGCAGTTCGGGCAGCTCGCCGTCGCGCCGCGACGCGTTGAGCAGCGTGCGGCGGAACGGCCCGATCTGGTCGCTGATGCGCCGGGCGATCTCGTGGAGGTCGGCGGCGTCGGCACGGCTGGGCATCGTCTCAGTGTAGGGAGCGCAGAAAGGTTTGCAACAAACACAGTTCCGGAGCAGGATGGAACCATGACGATCTCCACCTCAGTTGAGCACCCCGTTCCCGCCCAGGACCTCTCCGGCATCGTCGGACACCGGTTCATCTACACGTACGCCAACGGCTGGCAGTACGAGATGTACGTGAAGAACGCGACGACCATCGACTACCGCATCCACTCCGGGATGGTCGGCGGGCGCTGGGTGAAGGACCAGCAGGTCGACCTCGTGGTGCTGACCGAGGGCGTCTACAAGGTCTCGTGGAACGAACCGACCGGCACCAGCGTCGTCGTGAACGTGGTGCCGGGGGAGCGCGTGCTGCACGGCACGATCTTCTTCCCGCACTGGGTGGAGCAGGACGGCAGCAAGACCGTGCTGTTCCAGAACGACCACCTGGACCGGATGCGGGCGTTCCGCGACGCCGGCCCGACCTACCCGATCTACGTCGTCCCGGAGTTCGCGCACATCACCCTGTTCGAGTACGTCGGCGCGGACGACGAGACCGTGGTCGACACCGCGCCGGGCGACCTGCCCGCGGGCTTCGCCGACCGGAGCAACTGATGGCGGCCCTCGACCGCCCGCGGCACCGCGACCTGACGGCCGTCGACCTCGACCACCGCGGCGGCACGCTGCGCGGCTGGGAGCTCCGGCCCGCCGCTCCCGACGCGCACGCAGCGCCGGTGCTGTTCGTGCACGGCTTCGGCGACACCGCGACGGGCCCGCGGCAGCTGTTCGTGCAGGCCGCGGACGCGCTGGCGGCGGTCGGGGTGTCGGCGCGCTCGTACCACCGGCTCGGGCACGGCACGAGCGACGGCACCTTCGCCGACATCACCATCCGGGACGAGGTCGACCAGGTCACCGCGATGATCGACGCCCTGGCCTCGGAGCGCGGCGGGGCCGTCCACGTCGTCGCGCACAGCCTGGGTGCCGTCGAGTCGGCGATGGCCGCCGCGCGGGTGCCGGAGCGGGTGCGGTCCCTGACGCTCTGGTCGCCGGCCGGCGTCGTCGTGGACGACATCACCGTGCACGACGCGATCCAGGGACAGCCCCTGGCCCCGGTCCGCGAGCGCGGCTGGTTCGACTTCGGTGGGATGCGGCTCGGCCGGGTGTTCATCGACGACGTGCAGGACGGCCTCGACGTCTACGCCGAGGCCACCGGTTACGACGGGCCGGTCGACGTGCTGCACGGCACCGCCGACGAGATCGTGCCGGTCGCGTACGGACAGCGCTACGGCGAGCTCCTGCGCGGGGCGTCGTTCACGGCCGTCGAGGGTGCGGACCACGCGTGGTCGGCGGTCCCGTTCCGCGAGCAGCTCGTCGGACGGCTGCTCGAGCGGGTCACTGGACGGTCCGCGCGATGAGGTCCTCGACCCGGGCCCGCACGTCGTCGCGGATCGGCCGGACGGCCTCCAGGTCCAGGCCGGCGGGGTCGCGCAGCTCCCAGTCCTCGTAGCGCTTGCCCGGGAAGACCGGGCAGGCGTCCCCGCACCCCATCGTGACGACGACGTCCGCTGCCCGGACGGCGTCGGTGCTGAGCAGGGCGGGCTGCTCGGCCCGGATGTCGATGCCCTCCTCGAGCATCGCCTGCGCGACGACCGGGTTGAGCTGGTCGGCGGGTTCGGAGCCGGCGCTGCGCACGTCGACCCGATCGCCGGCCAGGTGCTGCAGGTACCCGGCCGCCATCTGCGAGCGACCGGCGTTGTGGACGCAGACGAACAGGACGGTGGGGACGGTGGTGGTCATGGTGGGGGCTCTTCCGGTCAGAGGACGACGGCGCCGAGTAGACCGGCGCCGATGACGACGGCCCACGGGGGTGCGGACCAACGGGTGAGTGCGACGAACGCCGCGACGGCGAGCGCGAGTGCCACGGGGGACCGCACCCCCTCGGTCAGCACGGGGTCCCACAGCGCCGCTGCCAGCAGACCGACGACGCCCGCGTTCACGCCGGCCAGCACGCGGCGCGCCCACGGCAGCCGGCGGAGCGTGTGCCACGACGGCAGGGCGGCGACCACCAGGAGCGCCGCGGGCAGGAAGACGGCGACGAGTGCCACCGCCGCGCCGACGATGCCGCCCGCTCCGCCGTCCGACACGGCACCGAGGTAGGCGGCGAACGTGAACAACGGACCGGGCACGGCCTGCGCGGCACCGTAGCCGGCCAGGAAGTCCGCGTGCCCGACCAGGTCGGTGGCGACGGTCTGCGACTCGAGCAGCGGCAGCACGACGTGGCCGCCCCCGAAGACGAGCGCCCCCGCCTGCGCGAAGAGCCCGGCCGACCGGACCAGGCCGGTGCCCGCCGCCGCGGCCACCGGGGCGGCGACGAGCACGGCCCCGAACGCCACGAACGCGGTCGGTGCGACCCAGCGGGGGAGCCGCACCACGATGCCGTCGCCGGTGTCGTCGCCCGCGGGCTGGACGACGCCGCGCAGCCACAGGGCGCCGACGAGGCCGCACGCCGCGATGACCGCGACCTGCGCTGCCGGTCCGGGCGCCAGGAGCACCACGATCGTCACGGCCGCGGCGATGGTCGCGCGTCGGGCGTCCGGGGCCAGCGACCGGGCCATCCCGAGCACGGCCTGGGCGACGACCGCGGCCGCGGCGGCCTGCAGCCCGAGCAGCCAGCCGGCGTCGGCGAGGTCGGGTGTGCCGGACACGAGCAGGGCGAACGCCACCAGGAGCACCGCGGACGGCAGCGTGAACCCGCACCACGCGGCGAGCAGCCCGAGCAACCCGGCCCGCTGCAGTCCCAGGGCCATCCCGACCTGGCTCGAGGCCGGCCCGGGCAGGAACTGGCAGAGCGCGACGAGGTCGGCGTAGGCGGCCTCGGTCACCCACCGTCGCCGCACCACGAACGCGTCGCGGAAGTACGCCAGGTGCGCGACCGGGCCGCCGAACGAGGTCAGCCCGAGCCGCAGGAACACCAGGAAGACCGACACGGCGGAGGACGACGACGCCGTCGGCGCGGTCGGGTCGGTCGTCGTCACGGGCTCATCTTGACGGCGGCCGATGGTTCAGTCAACATTGAACAGATGAACGACCGGCAACCGGAGCGCGAGCGACGTGCGGCGCAGCACGCGGCCCTCGGCGACGCCGCCCGGCTCGCGATCGTCGACCTGCTCGCCGCGTCCGACGCCACCCCGACCGAGGTCCGGCGCGCCGTCGGGATCTCCGCACCGCTGCTCGCCCACCACCTCCGCGTCCTCGAACAGGCGGGCCTCGTCACCCGGCGCCGGTCCGACGGCGACGGGCGCCGGAGCTACCTGCACCTCGAGCCGGTCGGCCTCGCGCACGGCGTCCCCGCGGTCGGCAGGGACGTCACCCGGGTGCTGTTCGTCTGCACCGGCAACTCGTCACGCTCCCCGCTGGCGGCGGGCGTGTGGTCCCAGGTGAGCGACGTCCGCGCCCTCTCCGGCGGCACCCGGCCCGCCGTCGCCGTCGCGCCGGGAGCCGTCGCCGTCGCCGAACGGCACGGCCTCGACCTCGGTCACCACGTGCCCCGGTCGTTCCGCGACGTCGCGACGGACGGCGACCTCGTGGTCACCGTCTGCGACCAGGCGCACGAGACGATCGACGACCGCGGCAGCCTGCACTGGTCGCTCCCGAACCCGGCACGCCGGGGGACGGCCGAGGCGTACGAGGACACGTACGCGGCCCTCCGCTCCCGTGCCGCCGCGCTGGCCGAGCGCATCGCCGCCTGACGCGGCCTCACGAACGGAACGCCCCGATGGGATCCCCCCTCCTCATCGGGGCGTTCTCTGCGTGCGCGCGACCCCGCTGCGGACGGGAGGCACGGGGCGGCGCCGCACCGCGCCTCCCGTCCGTCGGGTGGTGACCCCACTGCTGGACACAGGTTCCTGGGAACGACCGGTGTGCGCGTGGTTGTCTGTCCGCCGTCGGCACAATCAGGGGTGCCGGGGGCGAAGGCGGCCGCATGTCGTGGTTCAGGGACACCATCATCGAGCACCCGGAGATCGCCGTGTTCCTGGCGCTCGGGATCGGCTTCTTCGTCGGACGGTTCAGCTACCGCGGCATCGGTCTCGGGGCGGTGACCGGGACCCTGCTCGCGGGCGTCGTCATCGGCGCGGTCCTCGGTGACGACCTGCAGGTCGACCCGATCGTGAAGCAGATCTTCTTCCTGGTCTTCCTGTTCGCCCTGGGGTACAAGCTCGGGCCGCAGTTCGTCGCGGGGCTCAAGGGCTCCGGGCTGCCGCAGGCGGTGTTCGCGGTCGTGCTGGCCGTGGTCGGGTTCGGCACCACCATCGCCATCAGCAGCATCCTCGGGTACAACCCGGGTCTCGCCGCGGGACTGGCCGGCGGCGGGCTGACCCAGTCGTCGATCATCGGCGTGGCGCAGGACTCCATCGCCGGGCTGCCGGTGCGCGCGGAGACCGCCGAGGCGTGGAGTGACCTCGTCCCGGTGGCCTACGCGGTCACCTACATCTTCGGCACGGTGGGGGCCGCGCTCTACATCTCGCTCGTGGCCCCGCGGTTCCTCGGCATCCGGGACCTGCCAGCAGCGGCGCACGAGCTCGAACAGCAGCTCGGCGTGCACGACGACAACCCCGACGTCCACAGCGCGTACCAGCAGGTCGTCCGGCGCGCGTACCGCCTGACGTCTGCGTTCCGAGCCCAGACCGTGGGCGAGTTCGAGGACGCCTCGGACGCCCGGGTCGGGTCGCGCGTCTTCATCGCCCGGGTCCGCCACGGGGACGAGATCGTGGAACCGCACCTGGACCAGCCGCTCGCGCCTGGCGACGTCGTCGTGGTCGCCGGGCACCACGCCGCCGTCATCGAGGACCACCTGACCTCGTTCGCCGAGAAGGTCGACGACCCGGCGCTGCTCGACATCCCGATCGAGGAACTGACGGTCGTCGTGACGAACACGGCCGTCGTCGGCAGGACGGTCGAGCAGCTCCGCCGCACCCGTCGCGCCCGCGAGATCTTCCTGAAGCGCGTCACGCGCGGCGGCCAGTCCATCCCGTTCGGGTCGGACACCGTGCTGCACGCGGGCGACGAGCTGCGGGTGCAGGGTCCGCTGCCGTTGCTGGAGCAGGGCATCCGGTACGTCGGGTTCCCGGAGCGGACCGACCCGAAGACCGACATGGTGACCGTGGCGCTCGGGATCACCGTCGGTGCCGTCGTCGGCGTCCCCTCGATCACGCTCGGCACCGTCCCGCTGTCGCTGACGACGAGTGTCGGCGCCCTGATCGTCGGCCTCCTGCTGGGGTGGCGGCGGTCGAAGAGCCCGACGTTCGGGCACGTCCCGCCGGGAGCGCAGTGGTTCTTCGAGACCGTCGGACTGACACTCTTCGTCGCCGTCGTCGGCATCGACGCGGGTCCGGGATTCGTCGACGGCCTGGCGCAGTACGGCGTGCAGCTGCTCGTCGCGGGCGTGGTCGTCACCCTCGTCCCACTCGTCGTCATGACCTTCGTCGGACGCTTCTGCTTCCGGAGGACGCACCCCGTCCTCATCCTCGGCATGCTCACCGGCGCCCAGACCACCACGGCGGCGGTCGGGTCCCTGCAGGAGACGGCGAAGAGCACCGTGCCCCTGCTCGGCTTCACCGTCCCGTACGCGATCGGGAACATCGTCCTCAGCATCGGCGGCGCCGTCGTCGTCGCGATCACCGCCCACTGACCGTCCAAGGAGTCCACATGCCCGTCGCCAGCGTGTCCCGCGAGGAGATCGCGCGGTTGCAGCAACCTTCCCCGTTCGAGCTGAAGGCCGAGCTCCAGCGCATCGCCGGCGAGCACGAGGCGCGCACCGCGTTCCAGATGCTCAACGCGGGTCGCGGCAACCCGAACTTCATCGCGCCGACCCCGCGCGAGGCGTTCTTCGCGCTCGGACAGTTCGCCCTCACCGTGTCGCGCGAGAACCGGGAGTGGGACCACGAGCTGGTCGGCGTCCCGCAGAAGGACGGCATCGCCGAACGCTTCGGGTCCTGGCTGACCGAGCACGAGGGTGAACCGGGCGTCGACCTGCTCCGCCGGGTGCTCCGGCACGGCGTCGACGACCTCGGGTTCTCGCCCGACTCGTTCGTGTGGGAACTCGCCGACTCGGTCATCGGCGACCACTACCCGGAGCCGGACCGGATGCTGCACCACGCCGAGCAGATCGTCCACGAGTACCTCGTGCAGGAGATGTGCGACGGACAGCCGCCCGCGGCGCCGTACGACCTCTTCGCGGTCGAGGGCGGCACCGCCGCCATGTGCTACGTCTTCGACACCCTGCTGGAGAACCGGCTCGTGCACCGCGGCGACCGGATCGCGTTGATGACGCCGATCTTCACCCCGTACCTCGAGATCCCGGCGCTGGAGGACTACGCGCTCGAGCAGGTGCACCTGCACGCCAGCACCGTGGACGACGACGGTGTGCACACCTGGCAGTACCCGCCCGAGGAGATCGACCGTCTCCGTGACCCCTCCATCAGGGCCCTGTTCGTCGTCAACCCGACCAACCCGCCCTCGGTCCGCATCGCGCAGGAGACGCTCGACGCGATCGCGGACGTCGTCGCGACGGACAACCCGGAGCTCACGATCATCACCGACGACGTGTACGGCACGTTCATCGACGGCTTCCGCTCCCTGATGTCCGTCGTCCCGAGGAACACCATCGGCGTCTACTCGTTCTCGAAGTACTTCGGCGCGACCGGATGGCGTCTCGGCGTCGTCGCGGTGAACCAGGACAACGTCTTCGACGACCGGCTCGCGGCCCTGCCCGAGGAGGACCTCCGAGCGCTCGACGCCCGCTACGGGTCGCTGTCGCTGCACCCCAGGGACATCCGGTTCGTCGACCGGCTGGTGGCGGACAGCCGGTCCGTCGCGCTGAACCACACCGCCGGGCTCTCGCTGCCGCAGCAGTGCCAGATGCTGCTCTTCGCAGCGTACGCCGTGCTCGACGAGACCGGGCACTACAAGCGCGAGGCACAGGCACTCATCCGACGGCGCCTGCAGCTGCTGCTCGACGGCATGCAGGTCACCCTGCCCGAGGACGTCGACCGCGTCGGGTACTACGTGGAGCTCGACGTGCTCGCCTACGCCGAGCGCCTGCGCGGTCCGGGGATCGGCGCGTTCCTGCGCGAGCACTACGAACCGACCGACATCCTGTTCCGGCTCGCCGACCAGACGGGCATCATCCTGCTGAACGGCGGCGGGTTCGACGGTCCGGAGTGGTCCGTCCGGGTGTCCCTCGCCAACCTGCGGGACGAGGACTACACGCAGATCGGGCGGAGTATGCGCGCCATCGGCAAGCAGTACTTCGACGAGTGGCGGGCCGAGCAGGGGACCGACGTCGACCAGGAGACAGCACGATGAACCGAAGCGTGTTCCGCCGCTGCGCGATCGCGGGGGTCGCCGCGCTCGCGGTGCCAGCCGCCCTGTTCGCCTCGGCGCCGGCGACGGCCGCCGACGTCGCGCCGGTCAACCCGGTCTCGGTGCCGGTCGACGGCCACCCGGCGAACCAGGGGTTCCTGGTGTTCGTCGAGGGCGACGTCCAGCTCGCTGCCGACGAGTCCGAGGGCACCCTCGCGGCCGGCGGCGACCTGGGCTTCGCGACCAGCTACAACGTCGGCGCCGGCAACACGCCGCCGGACGCGCTGACGCTACCGGGCGACGACCGGCCGACCTTCCTGTACGTCGGCGGCGGGATCCGGTTCCCCGCTGACCAGTCGTCGGTGCTCCGCGTGCTGAACGGTGGGTACACCCACGTCGGGGACACCACGACGTACGACGCCTTCGACACCGACCAGAACGGGGCGACGATCAACTACCGGCTCGCTCCCGAGGGCACGACGGCGGAGACCGTGCCCCGCATCGAGGGGACCGTACAGCAACCGGCGGCCGACGTCCCGGTGCTGGCGGACCCCGCAGTGCTCGACTTCACGGCGTCCTTCGCCCGCTACCGGTCGCTCTCGACGGACATCGGGACGTGCCCCACGACCACCGAGCTGCAGGACGCGTCGGGCGCTCCGGTGGCGTCACCGGTACCGCAGGGCACCGCCGCGTTCGTCGACGTCCGTCCGGGCGCCACCAACGTCCTCACCGTGCCCGGGACCGACCTCGACGCGCTCGACCTGCTGACCTTCCGCGGCCTGCCCGACCCGTCGTCGCCGCTCGTCGTCAACGTCACCGGTTCGTCCTTCGACGGGACGATCCCGAACCTGGCCAACCTGACGAGCGCGAACGCCCCCTTCGTGCTCTGGAACTTCCCGGAGGCCACGAGCGTCCACGTGACCGGCGCCGACGTGCTCGAGGGCACGATCTACGCCCCGCGCGCCGACGTCCGGTGGGACGTCACCCAGAACATCGAGGGCAACGTCATCGCGGCGTCCTTCACGCACGGCGTCGCCTCCGCACCGGGCCCGCTGCCCCTGGAGATCCACTCGTTCCCCTTCTCGACCACCGTGTCCTGCCTGTCGACGACCGTGGCGGAGGGATCGCTCACACTGGTGAAGCGGGTCGTCGGCGGTGACGCAGCCCCCGACGACTGGACGCTCACCGCGACCGGTCCGGCGACGGTCAGCGGTCGTTCCGGCAGCGATGCCGTGACCGACCAGACGGTGCCGGCGGGGGACTACCAGCTGAGCGAGTCGGACGGACCGGACGGCTACGAGTCCGGTGACTGGGCCTGCACGGGGGCCCCGGTGGCCGACGCCGTCGTGTCCGTCTCGGACGGCGACGACGTCGTGTGCACGATCGTGAACACCGCGACCGAGACGCCGGGCGGCGGGGACGGCAACCCCGGTGGGGGAGACCCGAGCACGCCACCTGGCGACCCCGGGACGGGCGGGACACCGCCGGGCGACGGCGGCAGCACGCCACCGCCCCCGTCCGGCGGGTCCGGCGGTGGCGGGCAGGTCGGCGACGGCGGGACCGGGCCGATCGACGCCGGCGACCCGGGAGCGTCCGACGGTGAGGCGGCCGACGGAGGTTCCCTCGCGTTCACCGGGTACGACCCCGGTCCGCTCGCCGTGCTGGCCGTCGGGCTGCTGGCGTCGGGCGCCGCGCTCGGTCTCCGCCGAAACCGTAGGGACCATCAGCGCTGACCCACCGCGGGAGGTCAGCGCTGACCCACCGCCGGGAGGGTCAGCGCTGCTCCACGACCGGGACCGACAGCGCTGACCCGGAGCCTCAGCGGTCGGACGCCTCCACGACGCAGCTCTCGACCTGCTGGGCGGCCTCGGAGTCGTCGGCGAAGGGCGACGGTGCGTCCGAGGTCGTCGTCGACTCGTCGGCCACGGCGGTCTTCGCGACGTCGTTCACCGCGTACAGCGGGCCGTCGAAGTCCTCGGACGTCGGGTCGGCGGTGGTCGCCCAGATCGTGACCTCGTCGTCGTTCGAGTCGTTGCTGTCGGCGGGGACGATCGCGGCACCGAGGTACCACCCGCCGTCGCCCTCCTGGACGTTCGCGAACTCCGTGGTGTCGTGCGAGCCGACGGCCTCGTCGATCATGTCGACGACGGCGCTCGAGGCGACGTCGCACTGCGCCGCCTGCGACTTCTCCTCGGAGCCGGGCACCTTGCCGACGGGGTTGATGTTCTGCGCCCCACCGGGGTCGCAGGCGGTCAGCATGAGGGCCAGGGTGGCGGCGCCGAGCAGCGCCGTGACGGTCTTCGCTCGCGTGGACATGCCCTGACCGTAGGCTCCGCGCGGTGGGTGGGGACTCAGGAGGGACGCACCCCGCGGACGGACGGGAGGCCCGGCGCACGACGTGCACCGGGCCTCCCGTCCGTCGTCGGGTGCGGTCAGAGGATCGGCGTCCCGCCGGTGACGGCGACGCGCGCGCCGGAGACGTAGCTGCCGTCGTCGCTGGCGAGCAGGACGTAGACGGGGGCCAGTTCGGCCGGCTGCCCGGCGCGGCCGAGCGGCGTCTGCTTGCCGAACTGTTCGACCTCCTCCGACGGCATCGTCGACGGGATGAGCGGCGTCCAGATCGGACCGGGCGCCACGCTGTTCACCCGGACCCCGCGGCTGCCGAGCAGCTGGGCGAGGGCGGCGGACAGGTTCGCGACGCCGGCCTTGGTGACGTCGTACGGGGCCAGCGTCGGCTTCGGGTTGTCCGAGTTGATCGAACTCGACCCGATGATCGAGGACCCGGCACCGAGGTGGGGGAGCGCCGCCTTGACGAGGTGGAAGTAGGCGCTGAGGTTCGTCGCGATGGTGTGGTCCCACTCCTCGTCGCTGATCTCCTCGAGCGTCTCGTGGCTCATCTGGAACGCGGCGTTGTTGACCAGGACGTCGAGCCCGCCGAGCTCGCTGACCGCGCGGTCGATCACCGAACGGCAGTAGGCGGGATCGCTGAGGTCGCCGGGGAACAGCACCGCGGTGCGGCCGGCGTCCTCGACCCACCGCTTGGTGTCCTGCGCGTCGTCCTCCTCGTCGGGGAGGTAGCTGATCAGGACGTCGGCCCCCTCGCGGGCGAAGGCGATGGCGACGGCCTTCCCGATGCCGCTGTCGCCACCGGTGATGACGGCACGCTTGCCGGTGAGCTTGCCGGATCCGCGGTACGACTGCTCGCCGTGGTCGGCCTGCGGGCTGAGCTCGTGGTCGCTGCCCGGGGGCTGCTGCTGGTCGGTCATGGCACTCCCTGTCGTCGCTGCGTCCGACCCGGTGGTCGGCTCTGACCACCACGATGGTCGGCGACACGCACTGGGCGTCCGTCCAGCCGCGGCTGCGTCGAGTACGAGGCCGTGCGATCGACGCCTCCTGGACAGCGGTCGTCGCCGAACATGTGAGCCGCGCAGCGACCGCCGCCTATCGTCCGACGGGACCAGGGGGTCGTCATCTCGGCGGTTCCCCCGGCCGGTCGGGAGCCGTCGTGAAGTACGTGAACTACGCGGGCACGGTCCGCATCCTCACGAGCGATGCGGTGGCCGACGCCGTGATCCGCTACGCGGCAGCGCTGCACCAGAGCCGTCTGAGCGACGTCGTCTCGGTGCCGACGAGCGACGAGTTCGGCTGTGCGACCACCGTCGAGGTCCTGCTCGCCCCCGCGGTCGCGCTGGCGGTCGAGCCGGCACCGGACGACGACCTCGAGCCGGAGGGCGCCGCGTTCCTGCGCGAGATCGACGCCCGCACCGGCGCGGTGCTGTCGATGGACGACCACGCGGCGCGGATCGGCCGGCGGCGCTGACACCGACGCTGCCTGCCGGTCACACCGGGTCCGGTGCGTCACCCTCGACGAGGTCGGTCCGCTGGTCGGCGTGGATCGCCGCCTCGTGCTCGAACGTCAGCGTCGCCGCCCGCAGCCGGGCGACGAACTGGTCGTGCTCGCCCTCGAGCTCGTCCTCCTCGGCGTCCTCGACGACGAGTTGGCTCGCGGGTCCGATGAGCACCTTCGTCGTCGTCATCGTGCCGTCGGCGGCGACGGCCGGGATGGAGACCGTGTCGGCGCGGTCACCACCGGCCAGTGCCGCGGCGTACTCGATCACGGCGTCGGCGACGTCATCGGTCGTCAGGATCGACGAACGGTCGTACTGGATGTGCTTCATCTCCGGGCCTCCACGACTCACCCAACCGCCCGGAGGCTGGTGATCGTCCAGGAACCGGCGCGTCGCCCGTTGCGCGGAGTGCCCGTTGTCGTCAGGATCGACTCGTGCCCGAGACGATGCACCGCATGCAGCGGGAGATCCAGACCGACCAGCCCTCCGTGGCGGCCGAGGCGATGGTCCGGACGCACGTCATCCACGAACTGTCGGTCGAGCCGGGGGACGCAGACTTCGTGTTCGAGGAGCGGGTGCGGGGGACCGATCTGCTGTCCCTCGAGTCCACGAACTGCTCGGGCACGCTCAGCGGGTCCATGGAGCCCGGCAGCACCGTGATGATCTACTGGATGAAGACCGGTGCCGGGTCCGTCGACGACGAGCCCGTGGCGATCGGACGGCCGGTGCTGTTCCGCCAGCGGCCGCAGCGCTTCCGGTGGACCGAGTGCAGCAAGGACCTGCTGCGCATCGATCGCAGCATCGTCGAGCAGGTCGCTGCCGAGCGCGGGGACTGGGCGCCGGGTCCGCTCGAGTTCCGCCCGCACCACGTCCCCGAGGGGCCCACGCTGGCCGCCTGGTGGTTGATGGTGCGTGCGGTGGCGCAGGAGGTCATGGCCGGCCCGGACGAGGTCCCCGTGGAGCGCGAACGCGAGCTCGCTCGGTTCGCCGCCGGTGGCCTGCTCTCCGCGATCCCGCACTGGCCGGTCGGCCAGGTCGAGCGACCGCTCGCCGCCACGGCGCGCTTCGCTCGCGCCGAGACCTTCCTGCTGGAGCACGCGACCGAGCAGATCACCGTCGACGACGTCGCCGCGGCCGCGGGACTGAGCGTCCGCGGTGTGCAGGCGGCGTTCCAACGGCACCACGGCATCACGCCGACGATGTACCTGCGCCGGATCCGACTGCTGCTCGCGCGCGAACAGCTCGAGGCGGCGGACGGCCGCAGCGTCGCGGAGATCGCCCGGGCAACCGGGTTCGCCCACCTCGGACGGTTCGCCGGCAGCTACCGCCGCGAGTTCGGCGAGCTGCCCCGGCAGACCGCCGCCTCGGCCCGCGACGACCGCCCCTGACGCGCGCGCCGGCCGACCCCGACGCGCGGGCGTGGACCGCCCCTGACGCGGGCGCCGCACCGCCACGTGCGACGAGCTGTTCCGTCCGGGCCGGCGGTCTGCCACGATGAGCGTGTCGCGGGCGGACGGTGCCCGCGCGGGACGAAGGAGACCGTGATGTCCGTGCGCCTCAACCCCTACCTCGGGTTCCGCGACGGGGCCCGTGCAGCCCTGGAGTTCTACCACTCCGTCTTCGGCGGGACGCTCACCGTCGGCACGTTCGGCGAGGCGGGGATGAGCCAGGACCCGGCGGAGGCCGACAAGGTGATGCACGGGCAGCTCGACGGCGAGCACGACCTCGTGCTGATGGCCTCGGACGCCCCCTCGGGCATGCCGATGCCCCCGGCGAGCAGCATCTCCCTGTCGCTGAGCGGCGACGACCCCGAGGTGCTCACGCGCTGGTGGAACGGCCTGGCCGAGGGTGCGACGATCATCGAACCGCTGACGGTGGCACCGTGGGGCGACACCTTCGGCATGCTGACCGACCGTCACGGGGTGTCGTGGATGGTGAACATCAGCGGCGCGTCGAGCTGACCGACGCCGACGCCGACCCCGGCGTCGGCCCTGGCAGGACCGGCACCGCGCCCACCCGGGCGGGCACCGGCCACCGCGGCACCCAGCACCGGACCTGCCGGGCGTAGCGCCGGAAGTCGTCGCCGAAGCGGGCCTCCAGGTCGGCCTCCTCGAGCGGCCGGACGACGCAGTTCCAGACGACGGAGCCGGCGACGGCGTAGACGACGACGAGCCACGACGACATCGCCAGTCCCACCGCCGCACCCTGCGTGATGCCGGCGAGCGCCATCGGGTTGCGCACCGAGCGGTACGGGCCGGCGACGACCAGCCGGTTCGCCGTGGCCGAGGGCAGCGGGGTGCCGTCGCCCTTCGTGGACATCGCGGCGGCCGATGCGATGCCGAGCGCACTCGCCAGGGCGAAGACGACCGCGCCGACGACGGCGAGGCCGTCGGCGAGCGGTGCTGGCAGGGTGGGGTGCAGCCGCCACCGGTGCTCGGCCGCGGCGATGACGAGCGGGAACACGCCGAGGAACAGCCCCCAGAACACGACGATCTGCACCGCCGTCGCCGTCACGTGCCGCCAGCGGGGTGCGTCCGGGTCCGCCGTGCGCAACCGCAGCGGCCCGGTCGTCACCCACTCCGTCGGGATCCGACCGAGCACGACCAGCGCGAGCGCCAGGACCGAGCCGATCGCCGCACCGACCATGACGAGCACGCCTGCGCCGGCCTCACCCGTGACGGTCGCCCAGACGGCGAGCGCGGCGAGCACGAGGAGCGTCCACACGGTGGTGACGACCGCGGCGGTCCGCAGGCCCAGTGCCGCCAGCGCCGACGCGACGACGAACAGCGGGACGTCGAAGACCGCGACGGCGACGGGGTCGAGCGACCCGAGTGTGGCGGTGCGGACCCCGGGCAGCACGGCGACGGCGATCCACCAGGCCGCTCCGCCGAGGGCCTGCAGTGCGAAGTACAGCCGACCCCGTGCCATGCGTGCACGCTAGCAGGGCACGTGGCGGGTGCCGCGGGGCACCGGGCGATCCGGGACCGGGGCCGGGCCCGGACCCGGGGCCAGGCCGGGGCCGTCCGGCCCGGGGTCAGTCGGCGTGGTTGATCTGACCGAGCCACCGTCCGAACGACGCCGACGGCTCGTCGTGCAGCGAGGTCAGCACGGGCTTCGGCAGGCAGCTGCGGTCGTCGTCGAGTCCGGTGCTCCCGTGCAGGTCGATGCTCATGGTGTGCTCCTTCGTGGTCGGTGGAGTGTTCGACACCGGACGGGCCCGATCCATTCCCACCCGGTGTCGGTGACCGCGGAGCGCGGCCGGACGACGGGCTGCGGTCAGGGGGTGACCATGCCGCCGTTCACGTTGAGCGTCTCGCCGGCGACGAAGCTCGACTCCTGCGAGGCCAGGAAGACGTACGCGGGTGCGAGCTCGGCCGGCTGGGCCGCCCGGCCCATCGGGGACTCGCTGCTGCCGAACTCCGGCAGGGTCGACGGGTCGACACCGCCGCTCGGCTGCAGGACGGTCCAGGTCGGTCCCGGTGCGACGACGTTCACGCGGATGCCGCGCTCGACGAGCGACTGCGACAGCCCCTTCGAGAAGTTGTTGATCGCACCCTTCGACGCGGCGTAGTCGAGCCGGTCGGGAGCGGGCTGGTACGCCTCCATCGACGCTGTCGTGGTGATGGTCGCGCCCGGCTGCAGGTGCGGCAGGGCGGCCTTCACCAGTCGGAACAGCCCGAAGACGTTCACGTCGAAGGTCGCCTCGAACTGCTCGTCGGTGATGTCGAGCAGGTCGGGCTGCCAGCGCTGCTTGCCGGCGACGCTGACCAGGGCGTCGATGCCGCCCAGGCCCTCGACGGCCTGGTCGACGAGCTGCTGCGCGTACGCGCGGTCGCGCAGGTCGCCGGGGATCGCGACGGCCGTGCGTCCGGCTGCCCGGATCTGCTCGATCACGTGGTCGGCGTCGGACTGTTCCTCGGGCAGGTAGGCGAGCGCGACGTCGGCGCCCTCGCGGGCGAACGCGATCGCGACCGCCCCGCCGATGCCGGAGTCGGCGCCGGTGATGAGCGCCTTGCGGCCGGCGAGCCGGCCGGTGCCCCGGTAGCTCGTCTCACCGAGGTCGGGCACCGGGTCCATGGCGGACTGGAGGCCCGGCTCGGCCTGGGTCTGCGGCTTCGGCTCGACGTTCGGGTACCGCGTGCGCGGGTCGCCGTGTTCGTACTGGTCGGTGGGCATGGAATCCTCCTGACGGTTTCGCTCGACCAGCAAACGCTCCACCGCTGGACGACCGGGGGACGCCGTCCGCGGTGCGCACTCCGCCGTCGTCCAGGACCGGCGGGTTGGCTCGGCGCATGAGCGAGCACGACGACGAGCAGACCCGGGCCGACTTCGACCAGGCGGTCACCATGACGGCCACGCAGCTGCGGAAGTGGCTCGACACCGACGAGTCGAAGTCCGTCGGACAGAAGCCCTCCGGCGGTGGGGAGTCGACCGGGCACGAGAGCGGTCGGCACATCGTGCGGATCCTCGAGAAGCACAAGGCCGACCTGACCGACGACGACCTCGCCCACATGCGCAAGGTCGTCGGGTACGTCGCCCGGCACACCAAGCAGCGCCCGGACGGCGACGTGCACGACACCCCGTGGCGGTACTCCCTGATGAACTGGGGACACGACCCGGAGCAGCACTGACGGCATCGGGCAGAATGGTCCCGTGAACGAGACGGGCATGCCACGCTTCCGACGGATCTGGTCGACCGTGCAGGTCGGGGTCCTCGCCGTGGCCGTGGCGTTCTGCATCGTCATGCTCGTGATCGGGCAGGGCGAACTCGACCGCGTCTACGCCGTCGGTGCCGTGTTCTTCGGGCTGGCGCTCGTCGGACACAGCACCTACCTGTGGCTCCTCGCGCGGAACCGACGCCCCTGACCCCGCCTAGGCGTTCTGGAAGACGCGGAGCCAGTCGATCGTCATCTGCTGCGGGAACGACGTCGACGCGTCCGGCGACCCGGGCCACGTCCCGCCGACCGCCACGTTGAGGATGACGAAGAACGGCTTGTCGAACACCCACGGGTTCGAGCCGACGTCGGCTCGGGTGATCGTGCGGTACGCGACGCCGTCGACGGTCCAGGTGACCGACCCGGGGCGCCAGTCCACCCCGTAGACGTGGAAGTCGTCGGCGAAGGGCGCTCCCGTCGGGTTCTGGCGGGTCGACGAGATGCCCTGCGCGCCGGAGTACCCCGGCCCGTGCACGGTGCCGTGCACCAGGGTGGGCTCGTACCCGACGTTCTCCATGACGTCGATCTCGCCGCACGCCGGCCAACCGACCTGGCCGATGTCGGCGCCGAGCATCCAGAACGCCGGCCAGATGCCCTGGCCGCGGGGGATCCGGATCCGGGCCTCGATGCGCCCGTACTGCGCGGTGTACGTGCCCTCGGTCTTCAGACGGGCGGACGTGTACGTCCCGTCGGCCTCGCGTCGTGCGGTGATGACGAGGTTGCCCGCCCCGTCGAGCGCGGAGTTGCGCCGGGTGTCCGTGTAGGTCTGCAGCTCGGCGTTGCCCCACCCGCCGGCACCGAGGTCGTACCGCCAGATGGCGGGGTTCGGTGCGCTGCCTGCCGGACCGTCGAACTCGTCCGCGGCGAGCAGGACCGGTGCGGTCGCGGCCGTCCCGAACGCGGTGGCAGCGGCCCCCGCGAGTCCGAGTGCCATGAAGCGGCGTCGATCGAGGTGCTCTCCCATGTCGTGCTCCCTGCAGCGCGATGGTGGTGTGGTGGTCGGATCATGCCCCACTCGGAGCCGTGACTCCAGCACCGGGACGGAATCGTCCGCAGGACGCAGGACGAAGGACCGCCGGACGCAGGACCGCTCAACCGAAGTGCACGGCGAGCGGCCCGATCAGCGCCGCGACCCACACGAGCACCATCACGAGGGCACCGACGGCGATGATCCGCCTGCGTCGCCGGAGCTTCGGGCTCCGCTCCTCGCCCCACATCTGTGTGCGGACGAGCACCCGGTTCGCCTGCTCGACGACCTTGCGGACCTCGGGGTCCTGCAGGTCGAGTGCGCCGGAGCGCGCGTGCTCGGCGATGACCGTGGCCTCGTCGACGGTCAGGTCGTCGTTGCGCATGCTCCATCATCGCACCGGGCGGCGGGGTACGCCGGGACTGGACGGTGCCGCACCGACGTGCGGGTACCAAGGACCCATGGGACATCGGTACCGCGGGAAGATCGTCGTCATCACCGGAGCATCGAGCGGCATCGGGAGGGCCGCAGCGCACGAGTTCGCCCGACAGGGCGCCACGCTCGTCCTCGCTGCACGTGGTCACGACTCGCTCGAGGCCGCGGCCGCCGAGTGCCGGAAGCTCGGTGCCGAGGCGATCGCGATCCGTACCGACGTGGCCGACGAGCACCAGGTCAAGGACCTCATCAGCACGGTGACCACCCGGTTCGGCCGCATCGACGTCTTCGTCGGCAACGCCGCGCTGTTCGTCTACGGGCTGTTCGAGCAGACCCCGACCGAGGCGTTCAAGCGTGTCGTGGACACGAACCTGTACGGGCACCTCAACGCGATCACCCACCTGCTGCCGCACTGGAAGCAGCGCGGCAAGGGCACGTACGTGCTCGTCGGCTCGATCCAGTCGCTGCTGTCGGCGCCGTACCAGTCGGCGTACGTCACGAGCAAGCACGCGGCGCTCGGCCTGGTCGACGTGCTCGGCGACGAGTTCGCGGGCACCGGCATCCAGTTCACGGCGCTGCTGCCGTCGACCATCGACACCCCGATCTACCAGAACGGGGCCAACTACACCGGCAAGGCCTCGCACCCGCTGCCGCCGACGGTGTCCGTCGAGCGCGCCGGCCGCGCCGTCGTCACGGCCGCCACCCACCCCAAGCGGTACCGCTTCGTCGGTCGCATCCAGGCCTCGCTCGTGCCGCTGCAGTACGTGTTCCCGGGGCTGTTCCACAAGATCACGAAGCCGATGGTGCAGACGTTCGCGCTGCGCGGCAAGCAGCAGCCGACCGACGGCAACCTGTACGCGCCCGCCGACGCGGGCAACGCCACGAACGGCGGCTGGGTCGCGAAGCGACGGCGCGTCACGCGCCCGCTCGTCTGGCTCGGCGCGGCCGCGGCGGTCGGCGCGGTCGTGCTCGGCCGCTCTCGGCGGTAGTCGCGAGCCACGTCGGACGGGAGGCGCGGTGCCAGCTGGCACCGCGCCTCCCGTCCGACGTGTGTCTGCGCACACCCCGCAGCGTCGCGCGGGCGGTGCCGGGCTCCGGTCCTGGGCTCGTCAGACCCGGATGTCGTCGTAGTCCTCGGGCAGGGCGAACGGCGCGAAGGTCTGCATCATCGGGTCGACGCGGTCCTGGGCGCGTGCGACGGCCTGCTCCGCGGTCGCCGTGCCGAGCAGGACGCTCGACCGCGCATCGGCCAGGGCGTCCCACCAGGCGCCGCCCACGGGCAGCGGCGGGCGGCAGGTCGAGGCCGCGATCGACTCGACGAAGTAGCGGATCGACGGTGCCGAACCCTCCGGGTCCTCGAGCGCGGCGATGTTCGTCGGGACGCTCGTGGCCGGCACCATGTAGGTCCGCTGGCCGCGTTCGCCCGTGAAGTACTTCATCAGGTCCCACACGGCCTTGGTCTTCTTCGACCCCTTCGGCAGGCACAGGGCGTACCCGCCGGACCAGGTGTACTCCGGATCGTCGGCCTGCTGCACCGGCAGGAAGGCCGTGGTCCAGTCCAGGTCGTCGGGGCCGTGGTTGTCGAACGTCTGGATGGTCGAGGGCACGCTCACCATGAAGGCCATGCGGTTCGCCAGGAACGCGGTCTGCCCGGGCGGGTGGCCGGTCGGCTCGTAGGTGGCGATGAAGGTGTCGGCGGCCTTGTAGCCGTAGCGTCCCGCCCAGTCCTCGTAGAACTCGAAGACCCGCCGCACGCCCGGGTCGGTCATCGTCATGTGCGAGGTCTGCTGGTCGTAGTACGAGGCACCGAGCCCCAGGCCCCAGGTGAACGGCCATCCCTCGCCGTACCAGGGGAGCAGGCCCACGTGCGTGTAGTCGTCGCCGGAGCGCTTCGTGACGCGCTCGCTGACCTCCCACATCCGGTCCATCGTGACGGGTCCGTTCCGTTCCCAGTCGAACTCGTCGGGGTCGACGCCCGCGTCGCGGAGCATCGTGCGGTTGACGAACATGCCCCGGGCATCGGTGTCGTGCGGCAGGCCGTAGGTCTTGCCCTCGTAGGTGACCTCGCCGACGGCGAAGCCGAGCCACTGCGCCAGGAAGTCCTCCTTCGACTGGTCCTCGTACTGCGCGATGAGATCGTCGATCGGTTCGATGAGGCCGATGGCCGCGTACTGGGCCGCGCTGAACCGGTCGAGCAGCCACAGGTCCGGTGCGGTGCCGCCGCGGACCGCGGTGATGATGCTCGTCGCGTCGCCGGTGCCCTGCGACGGGACGACGTCGACGTGCACCGTGACCTCGGGGTGGAGTCGCTGGAACTGCTCGATGACCTTCGTCTGGAACGGGACGAACGTGCCGCCCACACCCCAGAGCGAGACCTCGTCGGGGTTGCCCCGACCCGGGTTGCTCGCACACGACGCGGCGAGGAGCGCGAGCGCTCCGGCACCGACCGTGGCGGCGGATCCGCGCAGGAAGGTGCGGCGGTCGAATGCGCTGGTCACTTGAAGCTCCCGATCTGGACGCCCTTCAGGAACGTCCGCTGGAACACGAAGAACAGGACGACGAGCGGCAGGATGATGAGCACCGACGCCGCCATCAGCTGGTTGAACTGGAAGTCCTCGGAGTTGGTGAGGCGGAACACCTGCAGGCCGATCGACAGCGTCTGCACGTCCTGGTCCTGCAGGTAGATGAGCGGCCCGAGGAAGTCGTTCCACGCCCCGACCGCGGCGAAGATGCCGACCGTGACGAGCGCCGCCCGCGCCTGCGGGAAGACGATCGTCCACAGGATCCGCCACTCCGACGCCCCGTCCATCCGGGCCGCGTCGAGCAGGTCCTTCGGCACCTGCAGCAGGAACTGCCGGAGCAGGAACGTGTAGAACGCCGACCCGAACATCGCCGGCACGACGAGCGGCAGGAACGTGTTGATCCAGCCGAGCCGGGCGTACAGGTCGAACATCGGGATGAGCGTGACCGGGAACGGGATGAACAGCGTCGCGAGCACCACGTAGAAGAGCCGGTCGCGGCCGCGCCACTCGATGCACGCGAAGCCGTAGGCGATCACCAGGTTCGACAGCACCGAGAAGACGGTCACGAGCGCCGTGATGACGAGCGTGTTCCGGAAGAACGTGAGGAACGGCATCGCCTGGACGGCCTGCGCGAAGTTCCCCCAGTCGAGCCAGTGCGGGTACCAGGTGGCCGGGAACGCGCCGAGCTCGGTGTTGCCCTTGAGGGCGGAGATGACCATCCAGTAGATCGGCACGAGGAACAGGACGCTCATCGCGATCAGGATGATCCGGGCCGTGACGGACGACCAGACGGACCGCACGGAACCGTCGGCGTTCCGGGAACGGCCGCGGTCCCCACGGGTGGCGGCGGTCGTGACGGACTCGGTGGTCACGGGGGTCTCGGTGGTCACGTCGTCACTCCCCGGTCACGTCGTAGTTGACGAAGCGCTTGGACAGCCAGTAGACGAGCCCCGACAGGAGCATGCCGGCCAGGAACAGCAGGACGGCCATCGCACTCGCGAAGCCGAGCTGCGCGTAGCTGAACGCGTTCTTGTACAGGTAGAGCATGTAGAAGAGCGTCCCGTTGTCCGGGCTGCCGAGGCCGCCGGTGCCCGACGAGATGACGTACGCCTCGGTGAAGACCTGCAGCCCGTTGCTGATGCCCGTGATGAGGTTGAACAGGATCACCGGCGACAGCAGCGGCAGCGTCAGCGCGAAGAACTGGCGGACCGGACCGGCGCCGTCCACGCGAGCAGCCTCGTAGAGCGTCTTCGGGATCCCGCGCATGCCCGCGAGGAAGATGAGTGCCGCGTTCCCGGCACCCATCTGTGCGAGCGCGATGATCACGAGCTTCGCCGTCGTCGGGTCGCCGAGCAGGTTCGTCGCGGGCACGCCGAACACCTTGAGGGCCTGGTTCACCAGGCCGGTCTGCGGGTTGACGAGCACCACGAAGATGAACGCCAGCGCGAACGTCGGGATGAGCGACGGGATGTAGAGCGCCGTGCGGTACCAGCTGATCTCGCGGACGTCCTGGTTCATGGCGATGGCGATCACGATCGCCACGACGATGCCGAGCGGCACGGCGATGGCGGCGTAGAACACCGTGTTGCCGACGGCGGTGTGCACGAGCGGGTCGATGAACGCCGCGGCGTAGTTGCCGAAGCCGACCCAGGTCGCCTCCTGCATGCCCGAGTACCGGGTCAGGCTGATCGCGAACGAGTACACGAGCGGGTACCCGACGAACACGAGCACACCGATGATCCACGGCGAGACGAAGGCGAGTCCGAGCCGGACCCGGCGCTTCTCGGCGGCGGTCCACGGATGCCGCTCGCGTGGCCGTCGTCGCGGTGGCGTGGCCCGGAGGTCGGTGGTGGGTCTGGCTGCTGCTGCCGTGCCGGTCCGTGTCGTCGTCGTCACGAGCGCCCCTTCGCGTCCTGGCCACCCCGATGTGGCCGAGCGGTTCCGTCCATTCGATGGACGAAACCCTTCGGGTGCGATGTTAAAGAGGGGTCGAACGTGCGGTCAACCGTCCGGACTGCTCGTGCTGCAGGGCAGAACCGGGTGAGCGCTCCGGCTCCGTCAGTGCTGCGGCAGCCGGATCCAGTCGCCCGTGGCCTGCCAGGCGGTCGCGTCGAAGGAGAAGACGCTCCCCATGCCGGGCTGGTCGAGCGCGCGGGTGATCGGCACCCCGCGCAGGTGGGCGAGGAGGAGCGCGCCCACGGCGCCGTGCGAGACGATCGTGACGTCGCCGGCGGCGCAGTGCGCCCGCACGGCCCGGACGATCCGCGCCTGCGCGTCGACCGCGCGCTCCCACCCGCGGACGGACCGCTCGGGCTCCGCGAAGAACGCGTCGACCACCGCGTCGAACGCAGCCGGGGGCAGGTACCCCGTGGCGCTGCGGTCGATCTCGCCGAGCAGCGGGTCGCGGTCGACCGGCGTGCCGACCGCCGCACCGAGCACCTCGGCGGTCTCGACGGCCTTGCGTTCGGTGCTCGAGACGATGCGGCGGTCGCCGGGTCCCCACGCCAGGGCGGGTGCCTGCGCGGCGCGGCATCGGCCCTCGGGGGACAGTCCCCACGACCCGATCGGCACGGCGGGGTCGACGACGACCTCGGCGTGGGTCAGGAAGGACGACACCATCCGGCGATCCTCGCACGGCGGCGCTACCGTGGCCGCATGACAGCGCACCGCGTGACCGCCCCGGGACCCCCGGCGGACGGCAAGCCGGCGAAGGGGCCGGCGTCGTACTTCCCGAGCATCGAGCAGACGTACGGTCGGCCGGTCCAGGAGTGGCTGGACCTGGTCGCGGCTCGCCTGGACGACCACCGGCACATGGAGGTCGTCGCCTGGCTGAAGACCGAGCACGGTCTCGGACACGGCCACGCGAACGCCCTCGTCGCGTACGTCCGGCAGGCACTCGGGTCCTGAGGGGGATCCGCTGTCGGTGGTCCTGCCTAGCGTGACGACGTGGTCGAACCCGTCGATGCGTGGTGGCGCCGCCGGCAGTGGTCGCGCGGCCAGCAGGTGCCGTACGACGTCGGGCAGTTCCGCGCCGACTGGGCCTCCTACCCGGTGCTCATCCGCCAGTACCACCCGGACCGGAACCACGGCGTCGTCCTGACCCAGGTGCCCCCGGCGGCCGAGGTGCTCCTGACCTGGGAGTGCGACGTCGGGCACCTCTTCGTGGCGACCCCGGCCGAGCAGCGCTCCCGACCCGGCCGCGAACGCCGGCGGTCCGTCTGGTGCCCGGAGTGCGCCGTGCAGGCGAGCCCGCAGCGCTGGCCGGTGCTGCCGTCGGACTGGCCGGCCGCCGTGCCGGTGCCCCAGCGGGTGGTCCGCACCACGGGACGGCAGACGCTCCCCGCCGCCCCGGCGCGCGGTGTGCCGGCCGGAGCGGTCGCGTCGAGCCGGGCCGGCGGGCGGCGACCGGCCGTGGGTGCCCCGAGACGGACGGCTCCCGCCGCACCACGCACGATCTGCCCGAAGACCCCGCGCCTGCCCTCGGGGGAGTCCTTCACGAGCGTGTGCGCCCCCGCGACGGCCTCGGCGGTCGAGGCGGAGCTCCGGGCCGCGCTGTCCGAACGGTTCGCCTTCACCGACGGCCACTCGGCGATCCGGCTGGACCGCCCGTTCTTCGACCACGTCGAGGTGTGGCCGGACATCCTCCTGCCCGAGCTCCGCGTCGCCATCGAGTACGACTCGACCGGACGCCACGGCCTCGAGCACGTCGGCGCGCGGCAGGACACGGACCGCCGGAAGGACCGCGCCGTCCGGGCCGTCGGGTGGGAGGTCGTGCGCATCCGGACCGGCCGGCTGCCGGCGATCGGGCCGTACGACCTCGAGGTCTCCGGGATCTCGGGCCGCACCCTCGCGCGCCTCGCGGACACCCTGCGCGAGATCCGCGGTGCCCTGTTCGTGGACGCGTACGCGCGATGACGGGACCGATGTACCCCGGATCACCCTTCGGGGTACAGGACCGCTGTGAGGCCCCGCGGACGACCGGTAGGCATGCATGGTGATCACCGCCTTCTGCCTGCACGCGCTCGGCGCGAGTTCCGAGGAGTTCGCCCTGCTGCGCTCCGAGCTCGCCGGGGACCTCGACCTCATCGGGATCGACCTGCCCGGCTTCGGCCGCAGCCCGGCGTCGTCGGGTACCACGGTCGAGGAGATGGCCGTCCTGGTCGAGCGCGCCGTCGGGGCGAGCGGCGTGACGGAGTGGGTGCTCGTCGGCCACTCGATGGGCGGCAAGGTCGCGACCGTCGTCGCCGACCGGACGATGTCTGGCGCGAACGGGCTGTTCGGCCTCCGCGCCGTGGTGCTGCTCGCGGCGTCGCCGCTGTCCCCGGAGCCGATGGACGACGAGCGCCGCCGGACGATGCTGGCCTGGGCGGCGGACGGCCCGATCACGCCCGTGCACGCCGAGGAGTTCGTCGCCGCGAACACCGCGTCCACGCTGTCGCCGGAGCGCCACGTGACGGCGGTGCAGGACGTCGAGCGGGCCGACCCGCGAGCCTGGACCGACTGGCTCACGCGCGGCAGTCGCGAGGACTGGTCGGCCGCTGCGCCGAACCCGGTGCCGGCCCTGGTGCTCGCCGGTGCCGAGGACGGCGACCTGGACGCCGACGCGCAGCGGGCCCTGACGCTCCCGCACTGGCCGGACAGCGAACTGCACGTGGTGGACGGTGCCGCACACCTGTTGCCGTGGGAGCAGCCCGCGGCGGTCGCGGCGCTCGTCCGCGACTTCGTGCACCGCCGCCTGGTCGGCAGCCCCGTCGTGCCCGTCGAGCACGCCCGGGTGATCGCCTCGCCGCGCGTGAGCGCCCGCACGCGCGGGCTGCTCGCCGAGCGGGCGCTGCCGGACGACCCCGCCGCCGCACCGCGCGCGCTGACCGACGTGCAGCTGCAGACCCTCCGTGCGATCGCCCGCGTGGTCGTGCCGCAGCCCGGTGGCGCGCAGGTCGACCTCGCCCTGCGCGTCGACGCCCAGCTCGCCGCGGGCCTCGGGGACGGGTGGCGGCCGGACGGCATGCCCGCCGACGTCGACGCCTACCGCGCCGCCCTCGACGTCCTCGCGGCGCCGGCACGCGACGGCGCCCTCGACCGAGCGCTCGAGGCGGTGGCCGTCGGCCGCTACCGGGCCGACGGTGCGCTCGACGCCGAGCAGCTCCGTGCCTGGTTCGAGGACGCCAGCGTCGACCTCGTGAAGCAGTGGCTCGCCCACCCCGCGACCATGGCGGCCATCGACTTCGACGGCTACGCGAACGGCGGCGACGGCGTCCGCAAGCAGGGCTTCCAGCTGTTCGCCGCGGACACCCGCGAGGCCTGGGAGCCGGACGCCCCGACCACCACCCACCCCACCGCACCGACGACCGGAGCAGCACGATGAGACTCGACGGACAGCGCACCCACGGCACGGACGACGTCGTCGACGTGGTCGTGGTCGGCACGGGAGCCGGCGGAGCACCCCTGCTGGCCTCCCTGGCGCGCCGCGGCCTGACGGTCGTCGCGCTCGAGGCCGGCCGCAACACCGAGCCGGGCGACCACGTCCCCGACGAGGTCGCGGCCCCCGGCGACATCAACTGGATGGACGACCGCCTGAGCGGCGGCGGCGCCCCCACCGCCTTCGGCCCGAACAACAGCGGCACCGGCGTCGGCGGGTCGACGCTGCACTGGGGCGCGTTCACCCCGCGTCCGAGCGAGCACGACCTGCGGCTGCGGACCGAGACCGGTGCGGGGCAGGACTGGCCGATCAGTCACGCCGAGCTGACCGGCTGGATCGAGCAGGTCGAGCACGACGTCGGCGTCGCCGGCCCCGAGCACTACCCGTGGGACCCGTCCCGCCGCTACCGGATGCGCCCGCCGGCCCGGAACGCGTCGTCCGACATGATGATGCGCGGCACCGCCGCCGTGGGCATCACGGCCACCGACGCCCCCGTCGGCCTGACCACCGAGGACCGCCACCAGGAGCACCACGGCCTGCGGCAGGCGTGCGTCTCGTGCGGCTCCTGCCACCAGGGCTGCCGCAACGGCGCGAAGGTGTCGATGGACACGACGTACCTGCCCGCCGCGGTGGCGTTCGGCGCGGAGATCCGTCCGGAGTCGTTCGTGCACGGCATCGAGCTCGACGCCGCGGGTCGGGTCGAGGCGGTCGTGTACACGAGCGGCGGCCGCGAACACCGGCAGCGCTGCCGTGCCCTGGTGCTGGCCGCCGGCGGCGTCGAGACCCCCCGGCTGCTCCTGCACACCGGCGTCGCGAACGGCAGCGGGCAGGTCGGCCGGAACTTCACGGCCCACGGCGCGACCCAGGTGTGGGCGCGGTTCGACGAGTCGATGCGCTCGTACCGCGGCTACCCGTCGTCGATCATCACCGAGGACTTCGTTCGCCCGGCCGACGCCGACTTCGCGGGCGGCTACCTGATCCAGAGCCTCGGCGTGCAGCCCCTGACCTTCGCGACCACGCTGGTGCGCGGCGGCGGCCTGCGCGGTGCCGAGCTCGTCCGTGCGCTGCAGGACTACCCGTTCTCGGCGGGGGTCGGCATCAACGCCGAGTGCCTGCCGTACGAGCAGAACCGGCTGGAGCTGTCCGACGAACTCGACGAGCACGGCGTGCCCCGGGCGCGGGTCGCGTTCACCCCGGGCTCCAACGAGGAGGCCATCCGTGCCCACGCCGTCCGGACCATGACGACGATCGTCGAGGCCGCCGGGGGCAGGGACGTCCGCGTGCTCGAGCGCACCGCCCACACCATCGGCACGGCACGCATGGGCACCGACCGCGAGACCTCCGTCGTCGACGCCGACGGTCGCTCGTGGGACGTCCCGAACCTGTGGATCGCCGACAACTCGGTCTTCCCGAGCGCCGTGATCGCGAACCCGGCCCTGACGATCATGGCGCTCTCGCTCCGGACCGCCGACCGCGTGCTGCAGACCGCCTGACCGACGGGTCAGCCGCGCAGCGCGAGCGCCTCGCTCGTCCACCGGGCGTGCAGGTCCCACGGGTCCTGCACCCCGGCGGCGACCGTGTCCACGTGGGCGAGCAGTTCCGGGGTGACCCGGAACCACTCGGTGCCCGGGTACCGCGATCCGGCGAAGGTCGCGTGGCGTCGGCGCTCGAGCGTGCGGTCGCCGCGTTCGAACGCGAGCAGGTCCTGGTGGGGGATGGCGGCCAACCGCTGCCGGGGGTTCGTCGTGGTGCCGATCTTGATCCGGTCGCCGAAGTCGTCGCGCATCCGCAGGTAGTACACGACGTCCACGCGCGGGGGAGCGAGGTCACCGTCGGGCACCTCGCCCCACCGCCACTCGCAGCGCGCGCACACCGTGCCGGACGGGTAGCGGACCCCGGTGCGCGAGCCGCAGAGCGGGCACGGGCCGGGCAGGACGTCCTCGACACCGGCGTGCTCGGCGGCGAGGTCGGCGACGAGCACGACGTGCGCGCCGCACAGCGGGACGCCCGTGAGTCCGGGCGCGGGCACGCCGGCGCAGCCCGGGACGCAGCACGACGAGGTGACCATGTCCGGAACGCTAGCCGCGGCCACCGACGTGCCGCGGGCCTCCGGGCCCACGCCGACGGCGTGCTCAGTCGGCGAAGACGGCGCCGACGGGCTCGCGCTTCTCCTCCTGGAACCGGTCCTCGCCGCGACCGACCGCCCAGTACGCCGACAGCGACATCTCGGACTTCTCGACTCCCCAGTCGTCCTGCAGCAGCCGGCGGATCCCCTTCATCGCGGTCCGCTCGCCGTGCGCGAAGACCTGCACCGGCCGGGAGGCGCGGGGCAGCGCCCGCGCCGTCTCCAGCAGGAGCGTGCCCGGCTGGGCGCCGGTGGCGTCGCGGTGCAGCCACCGCAGGTCGACCCCGGCCGGGTGCGGGACGTCCTGCTCGTCGGCCGGACCGGCGACCTCGACCAGGGCGACGCCCGTCGCGGTGGCGGGCATCGTCTCGAGCGCGGCGCCGATGGCGGGCAGGGCGCTGTCGTCGCCCAGCAGGACGTGCGTCACGGCCGGGTCGACCGACGGCGCGTAGCCGCCGCCCGGCCCGGACAGTGCGAGCCGGTCGCCGGGCTGCGCGGACGCTGCCCAGGGTCCCGCGAGCCCGTCGTCGCCGTGCACGACGAAGTCGATCGCGATGGTCCGCGTGGTGTGATCGACGGTGCGGACCGTGTAGGTGCGGCGGGCGGGCCGGTCCTGCTTCGGCAGGGTCTCGCGCAGCGCCTCGAGGTCGTACGGCGGTTCGAGGCCCAGCGACGGCTTCGCGAGCAGGAGCTTCACGTACTTGTCGGTGGCGGCGAGCCGGTCCGGGTCGGCCTCGGCGACGAAGTCCTCGAAGGCCGAACCGCCCAGGTGGACCCGCACCATGTGGGGCGAGAGCCGCTCGGTGCGGTCGACGACGAAGACGTGCTGGGGGCGTTTCGGCTTGGCGCTCATCGCGGACTGCTTCCTCTCGGTGGTCGGCGGCTCCTGGGTGAACCCTGGTGGACGCGCCGCAACTGAGGTTAGCCTCACCTCATGGACACGACCGTCACCCCGTTCTCCGAGGTGCTGCGACGACGCACGCAGCGCTCGCACGGCGACCCGGCCGGCAGCGGCTTCCTGCGGGACCTGCTCGGTGGGCGTGACGTCGACGTCGCCGACCACGCGGACCTGCTCGGCCAGTACGCCTTCGTGTACGACGCCCTCGAGCGTGCGGCCGAGCGGATGGCGGACCACCCGGTGGCGGCCCCGTTCGTGACCTCGCAGCTCACCCGCATGCCCGCCATCCGTGCGGACCTGGAGTACCTGATCGGCCCGGACTGGTCGGAGCTCGTGTGCCCGCTGCCCGCGACGACCGCCTACGTCCGACGGCTCAACGAGGTCGCCGCGACCTGGCCGGGCGGCTTCGTCGCGCACCACTACACGCGGTACCTCGGTGACGTGTCCGGTGGGCAGCTGATCGGCCGGCTCCTGGGGGAGCGGTTCGGGTTCGAGACGAACGGCGTGCTGTTCTACATCTTCGACCAGGTCGCCGACCCGAGCGGTTTCGAGGAGACCTACCGTGCGCAGCTCGACGCGGCGCCGTGGTCGGCCGAGGAACAGGAGCGCGTGATCGCCGAGGTCGAGCTCGCCGCCGCACTCGACCGGGGGCTGCTCGCCGGTCTCGACGCCCGCCGCGGTCCGACCGCCGGGCCGACGGCCGTGCCGGTCCCGGCCTGAGCCCCGTCGCCCGACATCCGTCGGGGCCGGTGGTCCGTCCGGACGGTCGACGTCATGCGACCCCGGGGGCCGATACGCTGCTGGGACCCGGGAGGAGCCTCCCGGACGACCACGGAAGGACTCCATGACGGCCATCGACGGAGCGACGCGCCACGAGCGCGCGCGGGACGACGTCAGCGGCGCGGTCGACAGCGACCTGCGCGCCGACGTGCGGTACCTCGGCAACCTGCTCGGCCGGGTGCTGCGCGAGAACGGCGGCGACGAGCTGCTCCACGACGTGGAGTCACTGCGCGCCGCGGTGATCGACGCCTACGAGGGCGACCACGCCGAGGGGGCCGCACGCGCCCAGGCGATCGTGTCGGCGATGTCGGCCGAGCGGGCCGAGGCCGTCGCCCAGGCGTTCACGACGTACTTCCACCTGACGAACCTGGCCGAGGAGCACCACCGCGTGCGCGTGCTGCGCCAGCGCGGCGACGACGGCGGCACGGCGGGCGACTCGTTCCCCGCCACCTACGCCGAGCTCGTGTCCGAGGTCGGCGAGGCCCGGGCGGCCGAGCGCCTCCGCAGCCTGCGCTTCCACCCCGTGCTCACGGCGCACCCGACCGAGGCCCGTCGGCGCGCGGTGACCACCGGGGTCCGGCGCATCACCGACCTCATCGACGAGCGCGACCGCACCCGCAACGCGACGGCCCGTGCCGAGAACGAGCGCCGGCTGCTCGAGGAGATCACGACCCTCCTGCGCACCTCGCCGCTCCGCACCACCCGCCCGACTCCGCTCGACGAGGTCCGCACCGCGATGAGCGTGTTCGACCAGACGCTGTTCGAGATCGTCCCGCAGGTCTACCGCCTGCTCGACGACCGGCTGCAGGGCGACGACGCCGGCCGCGCCCCCGTGGTCGCCCCCGCGTTCGTGCGGTTCGGCACCTGGATCGGCGGCGACCGCGACGGCAACCCGCACGTCACCGCCGAGGTCACCCGCCAGGCGGCCGAGATCGCCGCCGAGCACGTCCTGCTCGGGCTGGCGCGGGCGACGACCCGCATCGGCAGCGCCCTCACGCTGAGCGCGACGGACACCCCCGCCGACGCCGGGCTCACCGCGCTCGTCGCCGCACAGGAGTCGCTCGACCCCGCCATCGCGGAACGCATCGGCGTCCGTGCGCCGAACGAGACCCACCGCCGCGCGCTGCTGTTCGTCGCCGCCCGGATCGACGCCACCCGCACCGGCACCGCGCCGCTCGCGTACGACGGCCCCGAGGCGCTGCTCGTCGACCTCCGCACCGTGCAGTCGTCGCTCGTCGCTGCCGGTGCGGTCCGTCCGGCGAACGGCGAGCTGCAGAACCTCATCTGGCAGGTCGAGACCTTCGGGTTCCACCTGGCCGAACTCGAGGTCCGCCAGCACTCGCAGGTGCACCGCACGGCCCTGGCCGAGATCCGCGCCGGTGGCGACCTGAGCGAGACCACGGAAGAGGTCCTCGCCGTCTTCCGCACGATCGCCGCACTGCAGGCGCGCTACGGCGTCCGCGCCGCGCACCGCTACATCGTCTCGTTCACGCAGTCGCCCGCCGATCTGGCGAACGTGCACGAACTCGCGGCCGCCGCGCTCGGCTCGCCTGAGGCAGCGCCCGTCCTCGACGTCATCCCGCTGTTCGAGACCTTCGCCGACCTGCACGCCAGCGTCGACATCCTCGACGAGGCCGTGCGCACCGAGGCGTTCCAGCGCCGCCTGGCCGTCACGGGTCGTCGTCTCGAGGTCATGCTCGGGTACTCGGACTCGTCGAAGGACGTCGGCCCGGTGTCCGCGAACCTCGCGCTCTACGAGGCGCAGGCCCGCATTGCCGACTGGGCGCGCGACAACGACATCGAGCTCACGCTGTTCCACGGTCGGGGCGGATCGCTCGGACGCGGCGGCGGACCGGCGAACGAGGCCGTCCTCGCGCAGCCGCCGGGGTCGATCGACGGGCGCCTCAAGCTCACCGAGCAGGGCGAGGTCATCTTCGCCCAGTACGGCGACCAGGACATCGCGGCCCGGCACCTCGAGCAGATGGCCTCGGCGACGCTGTTCGCCTCGTCGCCGTCGAACGAGGGCCGCACGGCCGACGCCGCGAGCCGGTTCACCGACCTGGCGCAGCAGCTCGACGACGTCTCACGGGCCGCGTTCTACGACCTCGTGAAGGCCGACGGCTTCGCACCGTGGTTCGCCCGCGTGACCCCGATGGAGGAGATCGGCCTGCTGCCGCTCGGCTCCCGCCCGGCGCGCCGTGGTCTGTCGGTGGAGTCCTTGGAGGACCTCCGCGCCATCCCGTGGGTGTTCTCGTGGACGCAGGCGCGCATCAACCTGGCCGGCTGGTACGGGCTGGGGTCCGCGCTCGAGGCCGTCGGCGACGTCGACGTGCTCCGGGCAGCCGCCGCCGAGTGGCCGCTGTTCGGCGCGATGGTGAAGAACGTCGAGATGTCGCTCGCGAAGACCGACGAGCACATCGCCCGCCGGTACCTCGAGCTCGCCGACCGCGACGACCTCGCCGCGAAGGTGCTCGACGAGATGGCGCGCACCCGTGACTGGGTGCTCCGCATCTCCGGTGGCAGCGACGTGCTCGCCGACCGCCCGGTCCTCGCCCGCGCCGTCCGTCTGCGCAGCCCGTACGTCGACGCGTTGTCGCACCTGCAGCTGCGCGCACTCCGCGCCATCCGGACGTCCGGCAGCACCGACCCGACGGACGCGGACCACCGCCTGCTGCTGCTCACCGTGAACGGGATCGCCGCCGGCCTGCAGAACACGGGCTGACGCCCGCGCGGGACGGACGGTGACGGACCGTCGGCTCCGCCGTCGCGTAGCGTGGCGGCGGTGACGACGGAGCGCATGCGGAGACCGAGGACCACCGGGCTGCCACCGATCGTGCCGCTGGCGCTCGTGGTCGGGGTGTCGCCGTTCGCGACGGACATGTACATCCCCGCGCTGCCGGCCATCGCCCGCGACCTCGGCACGACGCCCGGCGCGGTGCAGCTGTCGCTCACGGCGTTCCTGGTGGCGTTCGCGGTCGGGCAGCTGCTCGTCGGGCCCGTCAGTGACGGCGTGGGACGGCGGCCGATGCTCGTCGTCGGCACGGCGCTGTTCGCCCTGGCGTCGCTGGGGTGTGCGCTCGCGCCGGATGTGGTGACCCTGATCGTCGCCCGGGTCGTCCAGGGGCTCGCCGGGGCCGCCGGTGCCGTCGCGGGCCGGGCGATGGTGTCCGACGTCACTAGCGGCGCCCGGATGGCCCGGGTCTTCGGCACCCTCGCGGCGATCAACGCGATCGGGCCGGTCGTGGCGCCGCTCGCCGGTGGCGCGGTGCTCACGGTCGGCACGTGGCGGTGGATGTTCGTCGTGCTCGCGGTGCTCGGGGCGGTGTTCTTCGTGGTCGTGGTGCTGCGGTTCCGCGAGACCCTGCCCCCGGAGCGTCGTGGAGGGGTCGGGTTCGCCGCCAACGGCCGCCGCATCCGGGAGCTCCTGGCGATCCCGCGGTTCCGTGCCTACGTGCTGAGCGGGGTGCTGTCCACCGTCGGCTTCTTCGCGTACATCGCCACGAGCTCCTTCGTGTTCCAGCGCGAGTTCGGGTTCTCCGAGGAGCTGTACACCCTGGTCTTCGCCACGAACGCCTCGATGATGATCGTGACGACGCTGCTGTTCGGCCGCCTGGTCGGACGGTTCTCCGAGGACGCCCTGCTCAGCCTCGGGCTCGCGGTCGGCACCCTCGGCGCGACCGCGATCGTGGTGTCCGCGCTGCTCGGACTCGGACCGGTCCCCGTGTGGTGCGCCCTCGCCGTCGTCACGGCCGCGTGGGGCTTCGTGCTGCCGGCCGCGATGACGCGCACGCAGCACGTCGGCGCGGCGCATCCGGGCACCGCGGCGGCGCTGCAGGGCGGCCTCACCTTCGGCATCGGAGGCCTCGGCACCCCGCTGGCCGGAGCCCTCGGCGGCACCGCGCTGGCCATGGGCGGGGTGATGGCCGTGCTGATGGCGGCGGCGGTCGTCGTCCAGGTCACGGCGTCCCGTCGGCACGGCCTCGACACGTGACGGCTCGCAGCCGGTAGGTTGCTGGTTGCAAGGCGCACCGATCCGAGGGAGACCCACCGACATGGACATCGTCGTACACGAGGCGGAGACCGACACCGCCGTCCTGGAGTGCAGCGGCCGGCTGAACATGGTCTCCGCGCCCACGTTCCGCGAGACCGTCGCCCAGATCGTCGGCAACGGCCGGTCCCGCCTGGTCGTCGAGCTGTCCGGGGTCGAGTTCATGGACTCGTCCGGGCTCGGCGCGCTGGTCGGCAGCCTGAAGACCGCGCGGCAGGCCGGCGGCGACCTGCGCATCGCCGCACCGTCCGAGCAGGTCCAGATGGTGCTCAAACTGTCCAACATCGACAAGATCCTGCGCACGTACCCCGACGGGGACGCCGCGGTGACCGACTGGTGATGACCGCACCCGTCGCCGAGCACATGCTCGCACTGGCGTGCCCGCCGGACGACGTGTCCGCCGTGCACGAGTTCCTCGCCGGCGTCTGGCGGGACGAGCCCACGGTCTCCGCCGAGGACCGCATGGCGCTCGAGCTCGCCATCGTCGAGCTCACCTCGAACGTGATCGAGCACGGCGCACGTCGTGACGGCGTCTCGTGCGAGCTCCGGCTCGAGATCGGGCGTGACCGGTTCCAGGCGCTGCTCTCCGACGACGGCGTCGCGGCCGCAGTCGACACCGACGCCGCGGAGCTGCCGGACGACCTCGCCGAGAGCGGGCGAGGACTCGCACTCGTGCGCATGGTGGTCGACGACCTGCGGTACGAACGCGTCGCCGACCGGAACCGGTGGACGGTGCTGCGCGACCGCCACTGAGGCTCTTCCGTCGTCCACGGAGCGCACTCGACCGGACGGAATCCGCAGGACCGCCGCGTCGGTTTCGGTCGAGCGGGTGCGCCGTGTGACGATTCGCGCGATGGATGCCGAACCCGATCCCCGGATCAGCTTCGAGGCGTCGGGCACCGAACTCGACTCGGCCGTGCAGTTGTACGAAGAGGCCTACGCGAGCGCGGGCTTCTCGGCGACCCGGACGGACCGACCGTTCGCGTACCGGTTCCGCGTCGTCGGCGACGACGCGATGACGCTGCGGTCGACCCGGTTCGACGGGCGCATGCAGGGCGAGCTCCAGGTCGACGACGAGTTCGTCGCCATGTGGACCTCGGACGGCGGCGGCCGGCTCCGGGTCGGACGGCAGGACGTCGACTTCGTCCCCGGCGCGCCGCGGCTGTTCCCGAACGATCGCCCCTTCGCCTTCGACCTGCAGGACCTCCGGCAGAACCTGGTGCAGTTCGACCGCGACCACCTGGAGGGCGTCGCCGCCGAGCTGCACGGCACCCGCCGCGGATCCCTCGTGTTCGACCACACCGCGATCCCGACGTCCGCCGACCTGCGGGCTTGGAACGAACAGGTCCAGCGGGCCGCGGCAGCCGTGTTCGGGCCTGCTCCGCTCACCGAGCTGGCCCTGGCCGAGACGGTCCGCGAGACCGCGATCGCCTTCCTCCGGACCTTCCCGCACGAGCACCGCGCGCCGGAGATCCCGCTGCTCGCCGGCGCCGCCGGCCGCGTCCGCCAGGCGGTCGAGTTCATGCACGCGTTCGCGCACACCCCGATCACCACCACCGACGTCGCCGAACACGTCGGCCTGAGCGTGCGCGGTCTGCAGCAGGCGTTCCAGCGTCAGGTGGGGGTCGCCCCGAACGCGCTGCTCCGCGGCATCCGGCTCGACCGGGTGCACGAGGAGCTCGAGCGCGCGTCGGCGGCGGAGACCACGGTGGCGAGCGTCGCGGTGCGGTGGGGGTTCGCGCACCTCGGCCGGTTCTCGGCGGCCTACGCGGCGCGCTTCGGCCAGTACCCCCGCGACACGCTGCAGCAGCCCCGCCCCGTCACGCGTCGGCCCTGAACCAGGGCGGACCCTCCACGGGCGTCCCGGTCCCGCACCGATCAGCTCGGCTCGACCCGCTGGCGGTGCTCCCGTCGACCGCTGCGACACGCCGCTCACGTCCGTGACCGCGAGGGGTCTCGTGCCGCGACACACCGCGGATGTGCGCGGTTCCGGGCCGTCCGATATTTATGCTTCGGGCATGGAGACCCAGTCCGGCGCACGCACCCCGCTCGTGGACCCGTTCGGCCGCGAGCTCGAGGCCTGGCTCCGCGACGCCCCCGCCACCCGCGCCCCGTACGTGCCGGACCTCGTCGTCCCGCCCGTCACCGGCCCGATCCGGCGCCCGGACACCGCGGCGCACGTCGCGACGACCGCGGACGCCGAGGCGACGGACGCCGTCGTCGCACCCGCCTTCCGCCGTGACCGCGCCCGCCACGCGGCGGCCTGCGCTCCGTCGTTCCCCGAGCCGCCGGAGCGCCTGGCCCTGCGCATCGAGGACCTCGCCGTCCAGGTCTCGTCGTCGACCGGCCGCAGCACCATCGAGCGCATCGTCCTGCTCGAGGACGAGGTCCGCCGCCGCGACGAGGACCTCGCCCGACTCGCCGCGTGGGAGGCCTCCGTGGCCGGCTCGGACGACCCCGAGGTCACCGCCGCCCGCGCCTTCGCGCACACCGTCTTCGCCGACCTGCTCGCCGACGCCGCGCTCGAGGCCGACCGCCGCGAGCAGTCCGCCCTGCGTCGCGCCGGGACCGCGCCCGTCGCGGTCCCCGTCCGGCCCGCACCGGTCCCGACCGCCGCCACGACGGACGTCGCCGCGGCCCCCGCGGGTGCCGCACCCGCCGTGACCCCCGTCACCCCGGTCGTCGAGCTGGTCACCCCGGAACGCGACGAGCCGGCACGACCGGTGCTGGGCCTCCCGTCCGTCTCACCGGTGTCCGCGACCACGCGACCCACCCCGCTCGTCCTGCCGGCCACCGGCCCCACGGTCATCGACCGGGCGGCCTTCGCCGCAGCGCTCACCGCGCACCAGGGCGTCACCGCCAGCACCCCGGTCGTGCTGCCGGACGCCGTCGCGGCGCCGCTCGCCCCGACCGTGCCGGAGGCGCCCGTCGCGTCGCCCACCCCCGCCGAGCCGGCCGCTGCCGGATGGTGGTCGCGGCTCGTCGCCCGCCTGCTCGGCGTCCTCGGTCGCCGCTGACGGCCGGGAGGCGCGCACGGCTCGTGCGGGTCGGCGACCGCCGCCGGGGCGGTCGCCTCGGTAGACTGACGGGATGCCGACGCTCCGCGAACTCCAGGCCGTCATCGAGGACCTGTGGCCCGCCGCCGGTGCCGAGTCGTGGGACGCCGTCGGGCTCGTCGCGGGTGACCCGGACGCCACGGTCGACCACGTGCACCTCGCCGTCGACGCCGTGCCGGACACCGCTCGCGAGGCCGTTCAGCTCGGTGCCGGCCTGCTGCTCACGCACCACCCGCTGCTGCTCCGCGGCGTCACGACCATCGCGGAGACGACCTACAAGGGCAGCGTCCTCGCCACCCTGGTGCGCGGCGGAAGCGCCCTCGTCGCGGCCCACACCAACGCCGACGTCGTCACGACCGGCACCTCGGCCGTGCTCGCCGACCGCCTGGGCCTGACCGAGCAGCGTCCGCTCGACGCCGGTGCCGACCCCGCGACGGGCATCGGTCGGGTCGGGGTGCTCCCCGAGGGCACCACCCTGGGGCTGCTCGCCCGCCGACTCGTCGACCTGCTGCCGCCCACCGCGACCGGGGTCCGCGTCTCCGGCGCCTTCGACCAGCCCGTCCGCACCGTGGCGCTCTGCGCGGGAGCCGGGGACTCGTTGCTCGGGCGCCCCGCCGTGCTCGACGCCGACGTGTACATCACGAGCGACCTGCGCCACCACCCGGCGTCCGAGTTCCGCGAGCAGGCCCTGCTCGGCGGCGGCCCGGCTCTCATCGACACCTCGCACTGGGCCACCGAGTGGCTCTGGCTCGACGTCGCCGCCGAGCAACTCCGCTCCCGCGCGGGCGTCCGCGTCACCGTGAGCGACCTCCGAACCGACCCGTGGGACTTCGCCGTCCTGCCGGCAGCCGACCCCACCACCCCCACAGAAGGAGCCTGACCATGAAGGCAGCACCCGATGACCAGGTCATCCTCCTCGACGTCCAGCGTCTCGACAACGACGTCACGCGCATCGCGCACCGCATCACCTCGTTGCAGAAGGGCGACCGCCTGACCGAGCTCGGCAAGCAGGCCGCGGGGCTGCGCAGCGAGCTCGTCGCGGCGACCGGCGAGGTCGAGGACGCCGAGCGCGAGCTCGCCCGACTCGAGTCCGACACCGCGGTGGCCCAGGCCCGGGTCGAGCGCGACACCACCATGCTGCAGAACGTCGGCAACGCGAAGGACGCCGCCGGGCTGCAGAGCGAGCTGGAGTCGCTGCAGCGGCGCATCGGCGGCCTCGAGACCGCCGAGCTCGAGATCATGGAGAACCTGGACGGGCTCCGCGCCCGGGTCGGCGACGTCGAGGCGAAGCTCGCCGACGTCGAGGCCGCACGCGCCGGGCTGGTCGCCGAGCGCGACGCCGAGATCGCCCGGCTGACCTCGGACCGCGAGTCCGCCGAGCAGGCGCGCGCCGACGTCGCCGCCAAGGTGCCGGCCGACCTGCTCGCGCTGTACGACCGGCAGCGCGCCCGGTACGGGTTCGGTGCCTCGCTGCTGCAGGGTGGCGTGTCGACGGCCTCGGGCGTGACGCTCACCAACTCCGACCTGCAGACGATCCGTCAGGCCGCTCCCGACGACGTCGTGCTGTGCCCGGACAGCGACGCGATCCTGGTGCGGACGGCCGAGTCCGGGCTGTAGTCGCGCGCGGCGACGGACGGGAGGCGCGGTGCCGGCTGGCACCGCGCCTCCCGTCCGTCGTGGCGTGCGTGCGCGGCGGCGTCTTGTTGTCTGCTGCTGCACGACGCCGTCGTGTCGGTCTGACGCCGCGGTGTGCGCGAGACGCCGCAGCTTTGTGCGGCGTCTCGGCGGGATGCGGGCGTGCAGCGATGACGCCGGCGTGTCGTCCCTCGACGCACGACTTTCGACGCACGACGCCGTCGTGTCGGCGCGACGCCGCGTCGTGCCCGAGACGCCGCAGGATCCAGGGGCGTCTCGACAGGATGCGGGCGCGTCGAGAAGACGCCGGCGTGTTCCAGCTGCAGGGGGGGCGAATGGGCCGGCCGTACGCCGGGTTCTGTCCCGCCGCTCGCGCAGCGGTGACGGCCATCTCTCTCGGACCGACGTTGCCGTCGGCCTCCAGCGGTCTACCCGAGGACTCGGCGAGCAGCCTCAGCGTCCTCTGTCTGACCTTGCTCCGGGCGAGGTTTACCGAGCGGATCCGGTCACCCGGACCCCTGGTGGTCTCTTACACCACCGTTTCACCCTTACCGACGTCGCCGCCGGCGGTCTGTTCTCTGTGGCACTGTCTCGCGGATTGCTCCGGGTGGGTGTTACCCACCGCCCTGCTCTGTGGAGCCCGGACGTTCCTCGGCACTCCCGGGGGAGTGACGCGACCGTCTCACCGACCCATTCGCGTTGCCGAGTCTACCGGCCTCACGGTGGGGTGCTGCGCCGGCCCGAGCGACCTCGGCTCAGCGCGAGCGAGCCGCCAGGGTCGCGGCGCCGATGATGCCGGCGTTGTTCCGCAGGGTGGCGGGGATGATGTCGGCCTGCAGGTCGAGCAGCGGCAGGAACTCCTCGTGCTGCTTCGACACCCCGCCACCGACGACGAACAGCTCGGGGGAGAGCAGCGCCTCGAGCGTGGAGTAGTACTTCTGCAGTCGCTTCGCCCAGTGCTTCCACGACAGGTCGTCGCGTTCCTTGGCGGCGAACGATGCCCGCGTCTCGGCGTCGTGCCCGTCGATCTCCAGGTGCCCGAGCTCGGAGTTGACGATGAGCACGCCGTCGTTGATGAGCGCCGTGCCGATGCCGGTGCCGAGCGTGGTGACGACGACCAGGCCGTCCTTGCCCTTGGCGGCGCCGAACTGCTGCTCCGCGAACCCGGCGGCGTCGGCGTCGTTGACGAAGTGGATCGCACGGCCGAGCTCCTTCTCGAACAGTGCCTCGGCCTCGAACCCGATCCACTTCTTCGAGACGTTCGCCGCGGACATCGTCTTGCCGTCGCGCACGATCGCCGGGAAGCACACACCGACGGCCACGTCGTCGGCCGGTGCGAGCTCGCCGATGATCTCGCGGACGACCGCGGTGATGTCGTTGGGCTTGCCACCCTCGGGGGTGGCCTTCTTGATGCGGTCCGTGGTGAGGGCGCCGGTCGCGACGTCGACGATCGCGCCCTTGATGCCCGTTCCGCCGATGTCGACGCCGACTGCGAGGGAGGTCATGAGGTGTCGTGCCTTTCGGTTGCCTGCCGGCGGTGCCCGGTCAGGAAGGGGTCCCGGTCAGGGAACGGCTCCCGGTCAGGGAACGGCTCCCGGTCAGGAGACGGTGAGGAGTTCCGCGCCGCGCTCGGTGACGACGAGGGTGTGCTCGAACTGGGCGGTCCACGACTTGTCGCGCGTCGAGACCGTCCAGTCGTCCGACCAGATGTCCGCCTCGGTGCCGCCGAGCGTCAGCATGGGCTCGATCGTGAACACCATGCCCGGCTCGATGACGGTGTCGTACTGCGGGGCGTCGTGGTGGGGGATGATCAGGCCGGAGTGGAAGGCCCTGCCGACGCCGTGCCCGGTGTAGTCGCGGACGACGCCGTAGCCGAAGCGCTTCGCGTACGCCTCGATCGCCCGGCCGATCACGTTGACCTGGCGACCCGGGGCGACGGCCTTGATGCCGCGTTCCATCGCGGTGCGCGTGCGCTCCACCAGGTCGGTGACCTCCTGCGAGGCCTGCCCGACGACGAACGTGCGGTTCGTGTCCCCGTGCATGCCGTCCTTGTAGGCGGTGATGTCGATGTTGACGAGGTCGCCCTCCTGCAGCACGGTGTCGTCGGGGATGCCGTGGCAGATGACCTCGTTCAGCGACGAGCAGAGCGACTTCGGGTACCCGCGGTAGCCGAGCGTCGAGGGGTAGGCGCCGTGGGCGACGACGAACTCGTGCCCGATGCGGTCGAGTTCGTCCGTGGTGATGCCGGGGCGGATGGCGGCCCCGACGGCGTCGATGGCCTGCGACGCGATGCGACCGGCGGCGCGGATGCGCTCGACCTCGTCGGGGGAGTACGTGTCGCCCAGCCCGTGCTCGTGCGGCTCGACCTTCCCGACGTACTCGGGGCGCTCGATGTCCTTCGGGACGGGGCGGTGCGGGGAGATCCGGCCGGCGGTCAGGTGTCCGTGTTCATCCCGGGGCATGCCGACCACTCTAGCCGCGGCTCGACGCGCCGACCGCAACCGCCCGCCCCCGGACCGCTCGACCCCTGCGTGGGTACGGTGGCGGCATGAGCGACGAACGCATCGAGTCCCAGTGGTGGTTCAACGACAAGACCGGCCAGGTCGAGCAGGGCCCGCAGTCCCCGCAGCGCGACCGGATCGGCCCGTTCGCGACCCGTGACGAGGCGCAGCACGCCCTCGACCGCATTGCGGCCAACAACGAGAAGTGGGACGCCGAGGACCGCTGACCCCGACCACGGACGCCGCCGCGGCCCCGGCCGCGACCCCGGGGCGGACGGGAGGCACGGGGCGGCGTCGCCACGGGCCTCCCGTCCGACCCGGGGTGCGTCGCAGGCGCCCCTGGCGGGGTCCGGACCACTAGCCTGGGGAGACGGTCGCCCGGCGACCACCCGATACACGGAAAGGTCGTGCATGGACAAGCAGACGGACTTCGTGCTCCGCACCATCGAGGAGCGCGGCATCAAGTTCATCCGACTCTGGTTCACGGACGTCATCGGGACGCTGAAGTCGGTGGCGATCGCGCCGGCCGAGGTCGAGGGCGCGTTCGCCGAGGGCATCGGGTTCGACGGTTCCGCGATCGAGGGCCTCACCCGCTCCTACGAGGCCGACGTCCTGGCACACCCGGACCCCTCGACCTTCCAGATCCTGCCGTGGCGCGGCGAGATCGACCCGACCGCGCGGATGTTCTGCGACATCACGACGCCGGACGGCCAGCCCGCCGTGGCCGACCCCCGCAACGTGCTCAAGCGCACGCTGGCCCGGGCGAGCGACCGCGGGTTCACGTTCTACACGCACCCCGAGATCGAGTTCTACCTGCTCAAGAGCCGCGACTGGAAGGACGGCGGTCCGCAGCCCGTCGACCAGGCCGGCTACTTCGACAACGTCCCCGGTGGCAGCGCCCACGACTTCCGACGCCGTTCGGTCCGGATGCTCGAGGACCTCGGCATCTCGGTGGAGTACAGCCACCACGAGGCCGGGCCGGGCCAGAACGAGATCGACCTGCGGTACGCCGACGCCCTGACGATGGCCGACAACATCATGACCTTCCGCACGGTCGTCAAGGAGGTCGCGATCGAGCAGGGCGTCTACGCGACGTTCATGCCGAAGCCGCTCTCCGGGAAGCCGGGGTCGGGCATGCACACGCACGTGTCCCTGTTCGAGGGCGACCAGAACGCCTTCTACGAGGCCGGCGGCCAGTACCAGCTCTCGCAGACCGCGAAGCACTTCATCGCCGGTGTGCTCAAGCACGCGCCGGAGATCACGGCGGTCACGAACCAGTTCGTCAACTCGTACAAGCGCCTCTGGGGCGGTGACGAGGCCCCGTCGTTCGTGACCTGGGGCCACAACAACCGCTCGGCACTGGTGCGCGTCCCGCTGTACAAGCCGAACAAGGGCCAGTCCTCGCGGATCGAGTACCGCGGCATCGACTCCGCAGCGAACCCGTACCTCGCCTACTCGCTGCTGCTCGCGGCCGGGCTCAAGGGCATCGAGGAGGAGTACGAGCTCCCCGCCGAGGCCGAGGACAACGTCTGGAGCCTGAGCGACTCGGAGCGCAAGGCCCTGGGCTACAGCCAGCTGCCGGCGAGCCTGGACCACGCCCTGAGCCTGATGGAGGACTCGGAGCTGGTGGCCGAGACGCTGGGCGAGCAGGTCTTCAACTTCGTGCTGCTCAACAAGCGGCAGGAGTGGAAACGCTACCGCGACCAGGTCACGCCGTTCGAACTCGACACCAACCTCGGCGCGCTCTAGGTCGAGCGCCGACGACCCCTCGGGAGCACGTTCCACATGACCGGTCGGACGACGACGTCGCGTTCGGAGCTGGCCCGGCTGGGCTTCGCGGAGCTGTCGGAGAGCCTGACCCGCGCCGCCGACCTGGAGGCCCGGTTCGGCCCCGACGTGCCGCTGCCGGTCGGCGGGTCTGCCGCACTCTGGGGCGGGGCCGCCGACCCGGACGGCGCGCTGCGGATGCTCGAGCGGCTGCTCGAACGCGCCGCCGACGAGCTCCGTCCGGTGCTGGCGGACGGCGCGGCGACCGAGCGGCTGGTCCGCCTGCTCGGGGCGTCGATCGGGCTCGGCGAGTTCCTGCACCGCCGGCCCGCCGAACTCGACCTGCTGCTCGAACCCGTCGCCGAGCCGTGGAGCCAGGAGCGGTACACCGAGTCACTGACCGCGGCGGTGGACGGTGCGACCGGCGAGGACGCCCGGGTGCGCCTGCGGGTCCGCTACCGCCGCCACCTGGCCCAGATCGCCCTGTACGACGTGCTCCACCCGGCGCCGACGGACGCGTTCCCGGCCGTGGCAGCCGGCCTGGCCGACCTCGCCGGCGCGGCGCTCGAGGCCGCGGTGGCGGTGGCCCGGCACGAGGTGCGGTTCCCGGCCGACGAGGTCGCGGCGACGCCGCTCGCGGTGATCGCGATGGGCAAGGCCGGCGCGCGCGAGCTGAACTACGTCAGCGACGTCGACGTCATCTTCGTGACCGAGCCGACCGAGACGGTGCCCACGGATCGTGCGGTACTCGTCTCGACGCGCATCGCCATCGCCGCCATGCACGTCATCACCGACCTCGCGCCGGAGCCCGGGCTGTGGGAGGTCGACGCCAACCTGCGCCCCGAGGGCAAGGACGGCGCGCTCGTCCGCACGCTCGACTCGCACGTGGCGTACTACGAACGCTGGGCGAAGGCGTGGGAGTTCCAGGCGCTCCTCAAGGCCCGACCGATCGCCGGCTCCGCCGACCTCGGGGCGCGGTACGCGCAGGCGATGGCGCCCTTCGTGTGGAACTCGTCGACCCGGCCGGGGTTCGTGGAGTCCGTGCAGCGGATGCGCGAGCGTGTCACCGAGCACATCCCCGACGCCGAGGTCGACCGGCAGCTCAAGCTCGGCCCCGGCGGGCTGCGCGACGTCGAGTTCACCGTGCAGCTGCTGCAGCTCGTGCACGGGCGCGACGACGAGTCGGTGCGCGTCCGGTCCACGCTCGAGGCGATGGATGCCCTGACCGACGCGGGCTACGTCGGCCGCGCCGAGGCGGCACGCTTCGGGCCGGACTACGCCCTGCTCCGCGTGCTCGAGCACCGGATCCAGCTCCGGCGGCTGCAGCGCACGCACCTCGTCCCCACCGACGAGGAAGAGCTGCGCGTGCTGGCCCGGTCGAGCGGGGTCGCGTCGTCGGCCTCCGCCGTCGAGGCCCGGTGGCGTGCCGTGAAGCTCGAGGTCCGCGGCCTGCACGAGCGGCTGTTCTACCGCCCGCTGCTGTCGGCGGTCGCCTCCACCGAGGACGAGATCGTCCTGACGAACGACCAGGTGGTCGACCGGCTCGCGGGCGTCGGGTTCGTCGACCCCGCCGGTGCGGTCGGGCACATCCGCGCCCTCACGCAGGGCACGAGCCGTCGCGCGGCGATCCAGCGGAACCTGCTGCCGGTGCTGCTGCGGTGGATGGCCGAGGGGCCGGCGCCGGACCGGGCGCTCCTGGCGTTCCGTCGGCTGAGCGACGCACTGGGGGAGTCGAGCTGGTTCCTCCGGATGCTCCGGGACTCGTCCGGCGCGGCGCACTCGCTCACCACCGTGCTGTCCGAGTCGGCGTTCCTGTCCGGGCTGCTCGAGCGGTTCCCCGAGGCGGTCGCCTGGCTCGACGAACCCGAGGCGCTGCTGCGGCCCCGGCCGGTCGAGGCCCTGCTCGCCGAGATGACCGCCACCACCGCTCGGCACGGCAACGACGTCGACGGCGCGGCCGCCCTGCTGCGGTCCACCCGCCGCCGCGAGACCCTGCGGCTCGGCATGGCCGCGGTGCTCGGATCCCTGGACGTCGACGCGCTCGGACCCGCCCTGAGCGACGTCACCGAGGCCACGCTGGCCGGTGCCCTCGCGCTCGCACGCCGTGACGCACCCGAGGGCTTCGCGTTCGGGATCATCGCGATGGGCCGGTTCGGCGGCCGGGAGCTCGGCTTCGGTTCCGACGCCGACGTGCTCTACGTGTACCGCGCCCCGGACCTGCCGTCCGAGGTGGCCTCGCGCACCGCACAGAACGTCGTCCGTGAACTGAAGCGGCTGACCGAGGACACCATCCACCCGCTCGACCTCGACATCGACCTGCGACCGGAGGGCAAGAACGGCCCCGTCGCGCGGACGCTCGAGTCGTACGGTGCCTACTACGCCCGGTGGTCGCTCACGTGGGAGGCCCAGGCGCTCCTCCGTGCCCGCGGGGCCGTGGGGGACCAGCAGCTGCTCCGGGACTTCGAGCACCTGGCCGACCGCACGCGCTACCCGGAACGGATCGACGACCACGAGGTGCGCGAGGTCCGGCGGATCAAGGCGCGCGTCGAGTCGGAGCGCCTGCCGCGCGGCGCGGACCCGGCCCGGCACCTCAAGCTCGGGCGGGGGTCGTTGAGCGACGTCGAGTGGTTCGTGCAGCTCCTGCAGCTGCAACACGCCCTCGAGACGCCGTCGCTCCGGACCACGTCGACGCTCGAGGCGCTCGACGCCGCGGTCGCCGCGGGCCTGGTCGACCCCGAGGACGGCGAACGGCTCGGGGCGGCGTGGCGGTTCGCCTCGCGGACGCGCAGTGCCCTGGTGCTGTGGTCCGGCAAGACCACCGACGTGCTGCCCGTCGACCGGGTGCAGCTCGAGGGCGTGGCACGGCTGATGGAGTACCCGCCGGGGTCCGCGAGCCAGCTCGAGGACGACTACCTCGGCGTCACCCGGCGTGCCCGACAGGTGTTCGAGCGCGAGTTCTACGGCGCCTGAACCGCCGCCCCTCCGGTGCCGGGAACGGGCGCGACACGCCCGAGCGGCGTCGGAACGGCGCGGACCGGGCAGACGCTCCAGGTGAATTCTCCGTGTCGCGGGACGTCCCCCGGTGGGCGTCCGGCCGTACCCCTGTCCGCCGTGCCCTCCCGGCCGTTCCCGTGTCGTGATCGGTTTCCGACCGAGCCGCCGGGGCGGCGTGCGCCACGCTCGTGGCGCAACGAGGTGACCACCCGCTGACCGGGGCTTTCCGTCGGCGGCGGCCCGCGCCTCCAGGCCGCACCCGTCGTCGATCGTGCCGATCGTGCGCGACCGGCGGGTCCGCAGGAGTGCTGTCAGCACGACGGGGGACCGTCGTGACCCGCCGCAAGGGGGACCGGTGTGTCCCCCGTAACACGCACGAAACGCCCCCGGACGGGGGCCGCGTTGCGCGGGCGTCCAGGTTTCTGCATCAATTGCCTCACCCGAACCGGCCCTGATTCCCCGATGAAGCGGAATCTCCACCTCGAACGTTGAAGCAGGGATCGATGTTCACCTTCATTCTGCAGATCAGGCAGATGGTCGAAGGGCACCCCGAGTTCTACCTGTTCGCCGTGTACTCCGCGGTGATCTGGTTGCTCTGGCTGCTCAAGGTCGTCCTGTCCGCCCGCTACCGCCCCTTCACCGGCACCTTCGTCGGCACGACCAGCGTCGTCGTCCCCGTCGTGGACGAGCCGCTCGACCTGTTCCGCGACGTCATCGGCCGCATGGTCGAGCAGCGTCCCGGCGAGATCATCGTCGTCATCAACGGCGCCCGCAACGAGGCGCTCGAAGCGGTCTGCGACGAGTTCGCCCCGCTCGTCCGCTGGACCCACACGCCCATCCCGGGCAAGCGCAACGCCGTCAAGGTCGGCACCGAGATGTCGAACGGCGACATCACGGTGCTCGTCGACTCCGACACCGTCTGGACGCCCGGCACGCTCGACGAGCTGCTCAAGCCGTTCGCCGACGAGTCCGTCGGCGGCGTCACGACGCGGCAGCGGATCCTCGAGCCGGAGCGCAGCTGGATCACCCGCTGGGCCGACTGGCTGGAGAACTCGCGCGCGCTCTACTCGATGCCGGCGCAGAGCGTCCTCGGACAGATCGGCTGCCTGCCGGGCCGCACGATCGCGTTCCGTCGGAACATCCTCGTGCGGGTGATGGACCGGTTCATGCACGAGAAGTTCATGGGCGTGTTCCTCGAGGTCTCCGACGACCGCACGCTCACGAACCTCACGCTCACCGAGGGGTACCGCACCGTCTACCAGTACACGTCGCTGGTCTACACGGACGCCCCGCTGCAGGTGAAGAAGCTGTTCAAGCAGCAGCTCCGCTGGGCCCGCGGCTCGCAGTACAACACGCTGCGGATGCTCCCGTGGATGCTCGGACACGCCCCGATCCTGGCGGCGTTCTTCATCACCGACATCATCCTGCCGTTCATGCTCTTCGGCGTGATCGCGGGCTGGATCTACCGGGCACTGACCGGCCAGGGCGAGAACCTGTACCAGGGCATCCTGTCGCAGTACGGCTTCTCGACGGGCTTCGTGTACGTCGCCGCGCTGATGGTCGTGTCGAGCGTGCTGAGCATGGCGATCCGGCAGATGCGGCACCTGGCCGAGAAGCCGAGCGACTTCTTCCGCCTGCCGATGTTCATCATCGTGTCGACGTTCTTCCTCATGCCGATCCGGCTCATCGGCTTCTTCCGTCTGGCGCACGCGTCCGGCTGGGGGACCCGTGCCGGTGCCTACGCCGGTGGACCGGTGCAGGAGGACCCGGCCGACGCCGTGCAGCCCCTGTCGTCCACCGCGCAGGTGCCGGTCAGCCCGATCGACGCCGAACGTGCCCGGCTGACCGGGTCGGCCGGGTCCGGCTCGGTCGGGTCTGCTCCGGCTGCTCCGGCTGCTCCGCTCGAGACCGTCGACCAGGTGGCGGTGGACCGCGCCTTCGACGAGCTCTTCGGCGCCGACGCGGCCACCAACTCCACCACCACCGTGCTCGCCACCCGGCGCGAGGCAGCAGCAGCGGCCGCGCAGCAGGACGCACAGCGAGCAGCCACGCCGGCTCCCGCCCGAGCGCGCCGGTACAACCCGTACGCAGCGATCCCGTACTGCATCGGCTTCGCGATCTTCGCCCTGGAGGCGTTCCTCATTGTCTGACATCATCCGCTCCTCGAGCACCTGGTGGGCGCAGTCGAGCAAGCACGCCCGCTGGACCGCGGTCGGGACGACGGCCATCGTCCTCGCCCTCGCCCTCATCACCTGGTCCGTCTGGGTGTCACCCTCCGGCCCCGTGTCGACCGCCGTGCACCAGGCGCTCGGGGTCCAGCCCCCGAAGGCCAAGAAGGTCTCGGCGGCCGAACTGCAGACGCAGCTCGACGCCGCCCAGGAGCGCATCTGGGCGCTCGAGGGCAAGCTCGACTCCCGCACCGCCCAGGCCGGGTCGCGTGGCGACCAGATCACCGAGCTCCAGGCGCAGATCGCGTCGCTGCGGTCGCAGCTCGGTGCCGCGAAGGGCTCGGGAGGCTCGTCCCGGGTCGACGCGTCGGGTTCCCGTGACGGCGGGGCCGGTTCCTCCGACTGGGGGACCGGATCGGGGTCCGGCACGTCCGGTGGGTCCGCTTCCGCCGGGTCCGGCGGGGGCGCGAGCGGCGGCTCCGGTGCGGCCGGCGGCGCCGGGACGGGCGCGACGAAGTCCAACCCGGGCCCGTCGACCGACCCCGGGACGACGCCCGTCGACGTCCCGACGAAGGCCGAGATCCTCGGGCAGCAGTCCCGCTGGTACGGCCTGTACACCGCGCAGTCCCCGTTCAACTGGGCCGAGTACGACGAGGTCTCCCGACAGGTCGGCACCGCGTCGAACATGACCGGGTTCTTCCAGGGCTTCGACCAGGCGTTCAACGCCTCGGCGGTGCAGCGCTCCTGGGCCAACGGCCGCGTCCCGCTCATGACGTGGGAGACGGTGCCGGCCCAGACCGGCAACGACCAGAAGTACGTGCCCGGCTACACCAACCAGGACATCGCCGGCGGGGCCTTCGACGCCTACCTGACGAAGTACGCGAAGGCGCTGGCGGCCAACGGGCAGCCGCTGGTCATCCGGCTCGACCACGAGATGAACGGCTCCTGGTACAACTGGTCCGAGGGCAGCGCCCAGCAGAACCCCGCCGGCTCGTACGTCGCGATGTGGCAGCACGTGCACGACGTCTTCCAGGCGAACGGCGCGAACCGGTACGTCATCTGGGACTGGTCGCCGAGCCGCATCGACAAGCTCGGCAACCCGAAGTACCAGACCCTCGACTACATGCGTCAGTACTACCCGGGCGCCGACTACGTCGACTGGGTGGGGATGAGCGGTTACTACCGCGACGCCACCGAGCAGCCGACGTTCGCCACGACCTTCGGCGCGACGCTCGCGCAGCTCCGACAGGTCGCGCCGGGCAAGGGCATCATGCTCAACGAGATCGGGGCGACCGAGACCGGCACCAGCGTCGCGAACCCGCAGAAGACGCAGTGGATCAACTCGCTCTTCGACGCCCTGGCCGACCCCGCCAACGACGACATCATCGGTTTCGCGTACTTCAGCGAGACCGCCACCACCATCGTCGACGGCAAGCGCACCACGAACGACTGGCGCCTCAACTCCCGCGCCGATTCCCTCAAGGCCTTCGCCGAGGGCATCACGCGCAACGACATCGACTACGACCTGCAGGAGGTCACGCAATGAGCGAGTCCAAGAAGTCGACCGCATCGGCCGACACCCGTCCCGCACCCGTCATCAGCGTCATCGGCACCGGGTACCTCGGTGCCACCCACGCGGCCGCCATGGCCGAGATGGGCTTCGAGACCATCGGCGTGGACGTCGACCCGGCGAAGCTCGCCGCCCTGTCCGCCGGCGAGGTCCCGTTCTTCGAACCCGGACTGCCCGAGCTCATCACGAAGCACGTCGCCAGTGGCACGCTCCGCTTCACCTCGGACCTCGCCTCCGCCGTCGCCGCGGCCGACGTGCACTTCGTGTGCGTCGGCACCCCGCAGAAGGCCGGGTCGCACGCCGCGAACCTCGCCTACGTCGAGAGCGCCACGCGCGGTGTCGCCGAGCACCTCACCCACCCGGGCCTCATCGTCGGCAAGTCGACGGTCCCGGTCGGCACCGCGGCGCGGCTGCGGGGCATCGTCCGCGAGTTCACGCCGTCCGGCATCACGGCCGAGCTCATCTGGAACCCCGAGTTCCTGCGCGAGGGCAAGGCCGTCGAGGACACGCTGCACCCGGACCGCCTGGTGTGGGGCGGCGCCTCCGAGGCCGCCGACGCCGTGATCCGCGAGGTCTACGCCGCGCCGATCAGCGAGGGCACCCCGGTCATCACGACCGACCTGGCCACCGCCGAGCTCGTCAAGGTGAGCGCCAACGCGTTCCTCGCCACGAAGATCTCGTTCATCAACGCCATCTCCGAGATGTGCGCGATCACCGGCGCCGACGTCACGACCCTCGCCGACGCCCTCGGGCACGACGCCCGCATCGGGCGGAAGTTCCTCAACGCCGGTCTCGGCTTCGGCGGCGGCTGCCTGCCGAAGGACATCCGGGCGCTCATGCACCGTGCGAACGAGATCGGCGCCGGTCAGGTCGTCGGGCTCATGCAGCAGGTCGACGAGATCAACATGGGCCAGCGCCAGCGGGTCATCGACATGGCGATCGACTCGGCCGGGGGATCCGTGCTCAACCGCCGCGTGGCCGTCATAGGCGCCGCGTTCAAGCCCCTCACCGACGACGTCCGGGACTCCCCGGCGCTCAACGTCGCCGCGGCGCTGCACCTGCGCGGCGCCCAGGTGACGCTCTGGGACCCCGAGGCGCTGGAGCCCGCGAAGCGCTCGTTCCCGACGCTGAGCTACGCCGCGTCGATGTCCGACGCGATCGAGGGTGCCGACGTCGTGCTCGTGCTCACCGAGTGGGACGACGTCGTCACCGCCGACCCGGTCGCCCTCGGTGACCTCGTCGGACGCCGCGTCGTCATCGACGCGCGCAACTGCCTCCCGGTCGCCGACTGGGTCAGAGCGGGGTGGACCGTCCGTTCCCTGGGACGTCCCACGCCGGTCACGGGTGCACCCGTGAGCGTCGCAGCGGGGACGAACGACGCGTTGGCCACGAGTCGCTAGTCACCGTTCGCGAGACGGGGTCCGTGCCGGGCGGCGCGGGCCCCGTTCCCGTGCGTCGCGACCGCCTGGAGGCCCGGCACCCGCCCGGCGGACCGGCACCGGGCCTCCAGGCGGTCGCCTCCGCACCCCGCGGCTCCCGGTGGCCGCGTCCGCTCGCGCTGGGCGACACCCCACGGGTGGCGCAGCCCGTGAGATGTCGCCCAGCGCGAACCGTGGCCGGCACGGCGAAGGGCCCCGCACCGGACGGTGCGGGGCCCTTCGTGCTCAGCGGGGCTCAGACGCCGAAGTACAGCTCGTACTCGAACGGGTGCGGGCGCTGGGCCAGCGGCAGGATCTCGTTCTCGCGCTTGTAGTCGATCCAGGTCTGGATGAGGTCCTCGGTGAACACGTTGCCCTTGGTGAGGAACTCGTGGTCGGCCTCGAGTGCCTCGAGCGCCTCGTCGAGGGAGCCGGGGACCTGCGGGATGCCCTTCGCCTCCTCGGGCGGGAGCTCGTACAGGTCCTTGTCGACCGGCTCGTGCGGCTCGATGCGGTTCTGGATGCCGTCGAGGCCCGCCATGAGCTGCGCCGCGAAGGCGAGGTAGGGGTTGCCCGAGGCATCCGGCGCGCGGAACTCGATGCGCTTGGCCTTCGGGTTCGTGCCCGTGATCGGGATGCGGATCGCGGCGGAGCGGTTGCCGGCCGAGTAGACCAGGTTCACCGGCGCCTCGAAGCCCTTCACCAGGCGGTGGTACGAGTTGATCGAGGGGTTGGTGAAGGCGAGGAGCGCGGGGGCGTGCTTGAGGATGCCGCCGATGTACCAACGCGCGACGTCGGAGAGACCGCCGTAGCCGTTCTCGTCGTAGAACAGCGGCTTGCCGTCCGACCAGAGCGACTGGTGGGTGTGCATGCCCGAGCCGTTGTCACCGAAGAGCGGCTTCGGCATGAACGTGGCGACCTTGCCCCACTGGTCGGCCGTGTTCTTGACGATGTACTTGAACTTCAGGATGTCGTCCGCGGCGTGGACCATCGTGTCGAACTTGTAGTTGATCTCCTGCTGGCCGCCGGTGCCCACCTCGTGGTGCGAGCGCTCGAGTTCGAAGCCGGCGTCGATCAGCTTGAGGGTGATGTCGTCGCGCAGGTCGGCGGTCTTGTCGACCGGCGACACGGGGAAGTAGCCGCCCTTGTACGGGGTCTTGTTGGCGAGGTTGCCGCCCTCTTCGTCGCGACCGGTGTTCCACGCGCCCTCTTCGGAGTCGACCGCGTAGAAGGACTCGTTCTGCGTGACCGAGTAGCGGACGTCGTCGAAGATGTAGAACTCGGCCTCGGGGGCGAAGAACGCCGTGTCCGCGATGCCCGTCGACGCGAGGTACTTCTCGGCCTTCTTCGCCACCTGGCGCGGGTCACGGCCGTAGATCTCGCCGTTCCGCGGGTTGTAGATGTCGAAGATCATGATGAGCGTGCGCTCGGCGCGGAACTGGTCGACGTACGCCGTGGTGACGTCGGGGATCAGCTGCATGTCCGACTCGTGGATCGACGCGAAGCCCCGGATGGACGAGCCGTCGAACAGCTGCCCGACCGAGAAGAAGTCCTCGTCGACGGTCGATGCGGGGATGTTGAAGTGCTGCTGCACACCCGGCAGGTCCGTGAAGCGGATGTCGAGGAACTTGACGTCGGTGTCCTTGATGAAGGCCAGGACCTCGGAGGAATCGCTGAACATGGGGGCCGATCTCCAATGGGTTGGGTGATGTCGGAGGCACCGGTCAAGGCACCTCCGACGAGGCTATTGACAAGGAGTTTCCCGGACATGACTGGGTTGTTTCAGGCGTGTTACGCCCGGGTGGTCGCCTACGCTGGAGTGCATGGCCCGCCCCACTCCCAGTCCGTCCGCGCCCTCCGAGCACCCGGACGGGTGGCCGGGCAAGGACCTCGGACTGCCCGAGACCGGGCCCAGGAGCGTCGGTCGGATCGGCCGTCGGATCGTCGCGCTCCTGATCGACGGCGCCCTGGCCGACCTCGTCGCCTACGTCACCGGGGTGTGGTCGCCGGTGAACGGGTCCGGTGACATCGCGCACACGTGGATCCAGCTCGCGATCTTCGCCGTGCTGCAGATCGTGTTCATCTGCCTGCTGTCCGGGTCGTTCGGCCACATCTGCGTCGGGCTCCGGGTCGTGCCGATGCGGGGCGGCTACGTCGGTGTCTGGCGGCCCGTGGTCCGGACGCTGCTCCTCTGCCTGGTCGTGCCGGCGCTCATCATCGACCGCGACAGCCGCGGCGCGCACGACCGCATCGCGGGGACGGTGCTCGTCCGCCGCTGAGCGGCTCCCGCTGGACCCGAGCGGCTCCCGCGCACCCCCGGAACACACGACGACGCCCCCGACCAGTCCAGGTCGGGGGCGTCCTGTGTCCGGGTCGATCCGGATCAGCGCAGACGGATCAGCGCGGACGACCGGCGCGAGCGCGCATCGGGTCCATGCCCTTGGGGATCGCGGCGGCGGGGCTCTGCGTCAGCGAGTCGAGGCGGTTCGCGACGGCCAGCACCTCGTTGCGGTTGAGCGACTTCCCGAGCTTGTTCATGGCGCGGGGGAGCTTGTGCAGCGTCAGGCTGTCACCGGTACCGTCGCCCACGTGGAGCACGTGCACGGCGACGTTCGGCACGATCCGCTGCACCTTGCGGCGCTCCTCGTCGACCTGACGGTTGAGGTTGCCGCGCTGGCCCTCGGTGATGAGGACGACGCCGGGGCGTCCGACGGCGCGGTAGACCGCGGCCTGCGAGCGGCCGTGCACGGCGACGGGCATCTCGCTCGACCGCCACTGCCGACGAAGCGAGTTCGACAGGACGGCACCGACGGCGCCGGGCTGCCCTTCGATCTGCGAGTACGCGGCACGTTCGGCCAGCCGACCCAGCACGATCAGGAACAGCAGCACGCCGAGCAGCACGCCGGCGACGATCCACAGGGTGATCGCGAGCCAGTTCTGCCCCGGCAGGAGCAGCGCGAGCAGGACACCGAGCACGACGGGCCCGATGAAGGCCAGGGCGAACCACCAGACCGACGACGGGTCGGCCCGACGGGTCATCTGGAAGACCTGGAACATCTGCTTGAGACGCCCGGGCTCCTTCGCCTTCTTGTCCGTTGAAGAGCTGCGTGCCATGGCAACAGGATACGGCCTCTGCGCGGCGGGGGAGACCGCACGACGTCCGGCTGTGGGCGAACAGCATCCGTCCACAGGTGGGGTGCGTGGACCGGGAGGCGCGGCTCACGTCCGCCACGCTGGCGGACATGCAACCGAGCACCGTCCACCCCACCCGCTGGGTCGCGGACCCCGACGAGTCGGCCCTGCTGGGGTGGGTCGCCGACCGCTCTGCGACCGCCGATCGGCACCTCGTTCCGGTCGTCGACGTCGGTCGCTCCCCGGACGGCCGCCTGGTCGTGGAGGTCGATCGTCCGGGCGGCATGCCGATCGATGCTGCGCTCGAACGACTCGGCACACCGACCACCGGCGTCGCGGTCACCCTCTCCGTGCCGCTCCTCGAACTCGTCGTCGCCGCGCACGACGGCACGGTGATGCTCGGGGCCGCCGAGATCGACGACGTCGTGGTGGACGACGCGGGGGCGGTCGTGCTGTGCGACCGTCCGCCGGGTGCGACGGCCACGAGGGCCGTGGACCCCACCCCGACCGCCGCTCCCCGAGGGGGCACTGCACCGGACGCGCTCCGCACGCTCGTCCTGGCGGCACGCACCGTGTGGGACCGCGTCGACCCTGCCGACCCCGAGCTGCCGGCGGTGGCCGCGGCACTGCAGGGGGCGCTCGACGGCGACGGACAGAGCGCCAGGACGGCCCTCGAGCTGGTCCGTGACGCCGCTCCGCCCCGACCCTTCCGGTGGACGCCGGTGCCGAGCGACCTGGTGTTCGCCGACCCCGACGCGGCGTCAGCCGCCAGCGGACCGCTCGGGTTCGTCGAGCAGCTCCGCCTCGTCGTCGAGCAGGGCCTGCTCGTCGGCGTGGGCCGTCGACTCCCGCTGCGCCACGTGCTGGTCGGTGCGATCGTCGTTGTGGGTCTCGTCGTCGCGGGGCTGACGGTGGTCGGGGGCGGGTGAGGGCCGCGTCAAGGGTGCTGTCGGCACCTGTCGGACCGACGTGTCACCGCGCCCGCGCTGGACGCCGCACCGGGAACGGGGACGGCCCCGGCTCCCACCAGGGGAACCGGGGCCGTCGGCCGTGCAGCGGGGATCAGTACCCGAGGTTGGGCGCGAAGTTGCCTTCCTCCAGGCGGTTCTTCACCGCGACGAGGTAGCGCGACGCGTCCGCGCCGTCGATGATCCGGTGGTCGTACGACAGCGCCAGGTAGACGAACGAGCGGATCGCGATCGCCTCCTGCCCGTCGACCTTGACGACCGCCGGGCGCTTCGTGACGATGCCCGTGCCGAGGATCGCCGACTGCGGCAGGAACACGACGGGAGTGTCGAACAGCGCGCCACGCGAACCGGTGTTGGTCAGCGTGAACGTGCCACCGGCCAGCTCGTCGGGCTTGAGCTGGTTGTTCCGAGTGCGCTCGGCCAGGTCGGCGATCGACTTCGAGAACTGTGCCAGGTCGAGCGAGGCGGCGTCCTTGATGACCGGCGTCAGCAGACCGCGCTCCGTGTCCACCGCGATGGAGACGTTCTCGGTCTCCGGGTAGACGATCTCGTCGCCGTCCACGGTCGAGTTGATCTTCGGGTGGGCCTTGAGCGCCTCGGACGCGGCGAGGGCGAAGAACGGCATGAAGGAGAGCTTCGAACCGGTCTTCTCGAGGAACTCCGCCTTGTGGGCGTCGCGGAACTGCGCCACCTTCGTGACGTCCACCTCGACGACGCTCGTCAGCTGTGCGGTCGAGGTCATCGACTGCACCGCCCGCTCGGCGACGACCTTGCGCAGGCGCGTCATCTTCTCGCGGGTGCCGCGCAGCGGCGAGACCTCGGCGACGAACGGACCGGACGCGGCGGCGGGTGCTGCTGCACCGGTGGCGGCCGGAGCCTTCGCGGCGGCGGCGAGCACGTCCTCCTTGCGGATGCGTCCACCGACACCGGACCCGGTGACGGTGGACAGGTCGACGCCCTGCTCGTTGGCGAGCTTGCGCACGAGCGGGGTGACGTAGCCGCTGGCTGCGCCGTCCTGCGTCGGGTTCGGCACCGCTGCGGCCGGGGTCGGAGCAGCGGCCGGCGCGGCCTGGGCCGGCACGGCTGCCGGGGGAGCGGCGGCGGGCGGCGGGACCGGAGCGGCGGCCGGCACGGGCGCGGCGGCAGGCGGCGCGGACGGTGCCTGCGGGGCGGCCGGCTGGGTCTGTCCGGCGGGGGCCGGCCC
>NZ_JAIXIG010000023.1 GCF_020297365.1 Curtobacterium oceanosedimentum | reverse complement strand
GGTCGTGAGCGCGGACGGCGGGGGCGGGGCGGGCCTCCCGGCTGACGATCGCCGGTAGTCTTGCCCGGACCGTTTCCGCACCGAGCACCCAGCTCGGCGACCTCTGGAGCACCCTTTGGCACAGCCCTCCCGTCTCGACAGCGTCATCGCCCTGGCCAAGCGCCGCGGCTTCGTCTTCCAGTCGGGTGAGATCTACGGAGGCTCCCGCTCCGCGTGGGACTACGGGCCCCTCGGTGTGGAGCTCAAGGAGAACATCAAGCGCCAGTGGTGGCAGCGGTTCGTGCGCGGACGCGGGGACATGGTCGGCCTCGACTCCGCCGTCATCCTGCCCCGCAAGGTGTGGGAGGCCTCCGGGCACGTGGCGACGTTCACCGACCCGCTGGTCGAGTGCCTGCACTGCCACCACCGGTTCCGCGAGGACCACCTGCTCGAGGCGTTCGAGGCGAAGAAGGGCCGCGCCCCCGAAGGCGGCATGGCCGAGATCGCCTGCCCGAACTGCGGCACCCGCGGCGAGTGGACCGAGCCCCGCGAGTTCTCCGGCATGCTCAAGACGTACCTCGGCCCGGTCGAGTCGGAAGAGGGCCTGAACTTCCTGCGCCCCGAGACTGCCCAGGGCATCTTCGTGGACTTCGCGCAGGTCGTGACGACCAGCCGGATGAAGCCCCCGTTCGGCATCGGTCAGGTCGGCAAGGCGTTCCGCAACGAGATCACGCCCGGCAACTTCATCTTCCGCACGCGCGAGTTCGAGCAGATGGAGATCGAGTACTTCGTGCCGCCGGCCTCGGCCGAGGAGCACTACGAGCAGTGGATCGCCGACGCCGTCGCGTTCTACACCGACCTCGGCATCGACCCGGAGAACCTCCGCCGCTTCGACGTGCCGGACGGCGAGCGGGCGCACTACTCCGACGCCACCGCCGACATCGAGTACCGCTTCGGCTTCACCGGCTCGGAGTGGGGCGAGCTCATGGGCGTCGCGAACCGCACCGACTTCGACCTCAACAACCACATCGAGGCGTCCGGCCAGGACCTGCGGTTCTTCGACCAGGCGGCCAACGAGAAGTACGTGCCGTACGTCATCGAGCCGTCGTTCGGCCTGACCCGTGCGCTCATGGCGTTCCTGCTCGACTCGTACCACGAGGACGAGGCCCCGAACGCGAAGGGCGGCGTCGACAAGCGCACCGTGCTGCGCCTCGACCCGCGCCTGGCGCCCGTGAAGGCCGCGGTCCTGCCGCTGTCGCGCAACGAGCAGCTGTCCCCGGTCGCCCGCGGCCTGGCCGACGACCTGCGCAAGAACTGGAACGTGGACTTCGACGACGCCGGGGCGATCGGCCGTCGCTACCGTCGCCACGACGAGATCGGCACGCCGTTCTGCATCACGGTCGACTTCGACACCCTCGAGGACAAGGCCGTGACCGTGCGCGAGCGCGACACCATGGGCCAGGAGCGCGTGGCGCTCGACCGGCTGCAGGGCTACCTGGCCGAGCGGCTGCTCGGCGCGTAGGCGGTTCCGCTCCGCTCCGCACGACCGAAGTCACCCCGAACCGCGCGATCGCGTGGCGCGGGGTGACTTCGGTCGTGCGACGGGAATGCGCGCCGCACGCCCGCGTTGGGGATGAGCATGAACGACTCCGTGAAGGTCGATGTCTGGTCGGACATCGCCTGCCCCTGGTGCTACATCGGCAAGCGCAAGTTCGAGGCCGGCGTGGCCGCGTTCGGTGCCTCGTCGGACGCCCGGCCCGTCGAGGTCGAGTACCACTCCTTCGAGCTGAGCCCGGACACCCCCGTCGACTTCGAGGGCACCGAGGCCGAGTTCCTCTCCGGCCACAAGGGCATGCCCGTCGACCAGGCGCAGCAGATGCTCGACCAGGTCTCGGCGATCGCCGCCTCGGTCGGACTGCAGTACGACTTCGACGCCATGCACCACACCAACACCGTCAAGGCGCACCAGGTCATCCACCTCGCCAAGCAGCACGGCAAGCAGCTGGACATGGTCGAGCGCCTGTTCACCGCCTACTTCGAACGCGGTGAGCACGTCGGGCAGGACGCCGCGCTGGCGGACCTCGCCGCCGAGGTCGGGCTCGACCGCGACGAGGTCCTCGCCACCCTGCGCGACGACTCGCAGCTCGCGGCCGTCCGCGCCGACCAGGCCCAGGCGCAGGCCTACGGGATCAACGGCGTGCCGTTCTTCGTCATCGACGGCAAGTACGGCGTCTCCGGCGCGCAGGACCCGTCGGCGTTCGAGCAGGTCCTGTCGCAGGTCGTCGCGCTCCGCGAGACGACGCCCGACGAGGTCGCGGCTGCGACCGAGCGTGCTGCGGACGACGCGAGCGCGGACGTGGCGGCGACTCGATGACCGGCGCGACGATCAGCGACCAGGGCGCGGTGCGCCTCCAGGCCGTGACGTCGGTACCGTCCGTGCCGGACGCGCTCACCGGCCTGGAGGCCCGCCCCGCGTTGCTGACGCTCGTCACGCCCGGCGGTGCGCCGGTCTGCGAGGGTGACGCGTGCCTGATCGACGCCGGCGCGTTCGCCGGCTCCGAGGGGGACTGGACCGAGGTGCCGGACTGACGTCCGTCGTCCGGGTGCGGCCCTGCGCCCCCGTGCGGTCGTCGCGCCCCGACTCTGCGGGGCGCAACGGCTGCGCGGGGGCGCGATCCGTCGGTCGCCGGGACCGGTCAGCCGCGCTGCGGTTCCGCGTCGGTGATGTCGGCGACGGTCGCGCCGTACGCGGCGACGAGCGCGTCGGCGTCGACGAAGGCGCTCGCACCGTGCCGGCCGGCGCCGAGTGCGACGCGACGGCCGAGGATGCGCTCGTCGGCGTAGACGGGCAGCTCGCCGGTCGCGCCGATCGGCGTGATGGTGCCGCGTTCGTAGCCGGAGGCCTCGAGCGCCGTGGCGGCGTCGGGCATCGAGAGCTTGTTGACGCCGACGACGGTGCGGAGCTTCTTCCAGGCGATGCTCCGGCCGCCGGGCACCAGGGCCAGCAGGAACCCGCCGTCGTGCCGCTTGACCACCAGGGTCTTGACGATGTCGCCCGGTTCGATGCCGAGCAGGCCGGCAGCCTGCTCCAGGGAGTCCGCGGCCGGGCGTTCGACGACCTCGACCGGCAGGCCCCTGGCGGCTGCGTCGGCGTCGAACCTGGTGATGGCGTCGGTCGTCATGTGGAGAACGCTACCGTCGGGCACCGACGTGGGAGGATGGGACCGGTATGACGATCACAGAAGCGCCCGCGTCGCGAGTCGGCGGCCCCCTGCGCATCGGCCCCATCGAGGTCGACGTGCCGGTCGTGCTCGCGCCCATGGCGGGCATCACGAACATGGCGTACCGGCGGCTGTGCCGCGAGTACGGCGCCGGACTGTACGTGTGCGAGATGATCACCTCGCGCGCGTTGGTCGAACGCACCCCGGTGTCGATGCAGCTCATCCAGCACCACGAGTCGGAGACCCCGCGCTCGATCCAGCTGTACGGCGTCGAGCCGAACACCGTGGCCGAGGCGGCGTCGATCCTGGTGGGCGAGGACCGAGCCGACCACATCGACCTGAACTTCGGCTGCCCGGTGCCCAAGGTCACCCGCAAGGGCGGCGGAGCGGCGCTGCCGTGGAAGCTCGAGCTGTTCCGCGAGCTCGTCACCAAGACCGTCCGCGCCGCCGGTGACGTCCCCGTCACCGTGAAGATGCGCAAGGGCATCGACGAGGACCACCTGACCTACCTGGACGCCGCCCGCATCGCGCGGGACGCCGGTGTCGCCGCGGTCTCGCTGCACGCCCGCACCGCGAACGAGCACTACTCCGGGCACGCCGACTGGTCGGCGATCGCCACGCTCAAGGAGACGGTGACCGACATCCCGATCCTGGGCAACGGTGACATCTGGTCGGCTGCCGACGCCCTGCGGATGGTCGACGAGACCGGCGCCGACGGCGTGGTCGTCGGGCGCGGCTGCCTCGGTCGTCCCTGGCTCTTCGGCGACCTGGCCGCGGCGTTCCGCGGTGAGGGGCTCCGGTACATGCCGTCCCTGGGCGAGGTCGCCGACGGGTTCCGCCGGCACGCCGAGCTGCTCGTCGAGTTCTTCGGGTCCGAGGAGCACGGCTGCCGCGACATCCGCAAGCACGTGGCCTGGTACTTCAAGGGGTACCCGATCGGCAGCGACGTCCGGTCCGGCCTGGCCATGGCGTCGAGCCTGCAGGAGATCGACGACCTGCTCGGCCAGCTCGACCACGACGCGCCCTACCCGGGTGCCGACGCCGAGGGGCCGCGCGGTCGTGCCGGTCACCCCAAGCGCACCGCCCTGCCCGACCGCTGGCTCGAGTCCCGCGACGTCGACAGCGAGTTCCGCAAGGTCCTGGCCGCCGCCGAGCTGCACCACAGCGGCGGATGAGCGCCACCGCCTCGTACGGCCCGGCCGACGCCGAGCGCTGGCTCCCCGAGGAGCACGGCAACCGCCGATCGGACTTCGCCCGCGACCGCGCCCGGCTGCTGCACTCCAGCGCCCTGCGCCGCCTGGCCGCGAAGACCCAGGTGCTCAGCCCGACCGCCGGGCTCGACTTCGCCCGCAACCGCCTGACGCACTCGCTCGAGGTCGCGCAGGTCGGTCGCGAGCTCGCCGACTCGCTCGGACTCGACCCCGACGTGGTGGACACCGCGTGCCTGGCGCACGACATCGGCCACCCGCCCTTCGGGCACAACGGCGAGACCGCCGTCAACGCCTGGGCCGCCGGCATCGGGGGCTTCGAGGGCAACGCGCAGACGCTCCGGCTGCTGACCCGACTCGAACCGAAGGTCTACGGCCCCCGCGCCGGCGTCCCCGGCGGCGCCGACCGCCCGTACGGCCTCAACCTGACGCGTGCGTCACTCGACGCCAGCTGCAAGTACCCGTGGCCGGCCGCCCAGGGCGTGTCCGAGTCGTCGTCCGGCCGGACCAAGTTCGGCTTCTACGACGACGATCACGACGCCTTCGAGTGGCTCCGTGCCGGCGCGCCCCGGCGTCAGCGGTGCATCGAGGCGCAGGTGATGGACCTGGCCGACGACATCGCGTACTCGGTGCACGACTTCGAGGACGCCGTCGTCGCCGGGTTCATCGACGTGGCAGCCCTGGGCGACCGCGTCGGCGAGAACGACATCGTCACCGCGATGCACGCCTGGGTCGGCGACGACCTGAGCCGCGACGAACTGCTCGAGGCCTTCGACCGGCTGCGGGCGCTGCCGCTGTGGATGACCTCGTACGACGGCTCCCGGCGTGACGCCGCCCGTCTCAAGAACCTGACGTCGCAGCTGATCGGGCGTTTCGCGCGCACGGCGACGGCGGCCACCCGCGAGTCCTACGCCTCGGGGTCGCTCGTCCGGTTCGCCGCCTCGGTCGTGACCCCGCCCGAGATCATCGGTGAGATCGCGGTGCTCAAGGGCATCGTCGCCGCGTTCGTGATGACCCACGGCGACCGGCAGCCGGTGTACGAGGACCAGCGGCGGGTGCTCACCGAGCTCCTCGACGCCCTCGCCGCGACGGGACCGGCCGACCTCGAGCCGGGCTTCGCCGCCGACTGGCACGAGGCCGGTGACGACGCCGGCCGACTGCGCGCCGTGGTGGACCAGGTGGCGAACCTGACGGACCAGGGTGCCTTCGCCTGGCACAAGCGCCTGGTGGTCGGTGACCGTGATCCCGTCCACATCGCGGTCTGACGTGACCGCGCAGGCCGTGGTCCGGTCCACATCGCGGTCTGACCTGACCGCGCGGGCCGTGGTCTCGTCCACATCGCGGTCGGACCGGTCCGCCAGCGTCGGCCCCACGAACTAGGATCGAGGGGTGGCTGGCAGGATCGCGCGGAACGACATCGACGAGGTCCGCTCGCGTGTCAACATCGCCGACGTCGTCGGCGACTACGTCACGCTGAAGCACGCGGGCGTCGGGTCGATGAAGGGGTTGTGCCCCTTCCACGACGAACGCTCCCCGTCGTTCCACGTCCGCCCGCAGGTCGGCCGGTACCACTGCTTCGGCTGCGGCGAGGACGGCGACGTCTTCAGCTTCATCATGGCGCAGGACCACACCACCTTCGCCGAGGCCGTCGAGCGCATGGCCGCGAAGATCGGCTACACCCTCCACTACGAAGAGGGCGACGGCCCCCGCACCGACTACAACACCCGGGCCCGGCTGATCGCCGCGAACGAGGCCGCGCTCGAGTACTTCACCTCGCAGCTCACGACCGCCGCCGCCGATCCCGCCCGCCGGTTCCTGGGGGAGCGCGGCTTCGACCCCTCGGCCGCCCAGCACTTCGGTGTCGGCTTCGCGCCGAAGTCGTACGACATGCTCAAGGACCACCTGCGCGGGCGCGGCTTCACCATGGAGGAACTCATCTCCGCCGGCCTGGTCAGCCAGGGCGACCGGTCGCCGTACGACCGGTTCCGCGGGCGGCTGATGTGGCCCATCCGCGACGTCACCGGCGCCACGATCGGGTTCGGTGCCCGGCGGTTGCTCGAGGACGACAAGGGCCCGAAGTACCTCAACACGCCCGAGACGCCGATCTACCACAAGAGCCAGGTGCTCTACGGGCTCGACCTCGCCCGCCGCGAGATCTCGAAGCAGAAGCAGGTCGTCATCGTCGAGGGCTACACCGACGTCATGGCCTGCCACGTCGCCGGGGTCACCACCGCGGTCGCCACCTGCGGCACGTCGTTCGGCGTCGACCACATCAAGGTGCTGCGACCGATGCTCGGGGACCTGGCCGGCGCGGACCCGAACGCCAACGGCGAGGTCGTGTTCACGTTCGACCCGGACGAGGCAGGGCAGCGTGCGGCGTCCCGCGCCTTCGCTGAGGAGCAGCGCTTCGCCGCGCAGACCTACGTCGCCGTGGCCCCCGGCGGGCTCGACCCGTGCGACCTCCGCCTTGCCCGCGGCGACGACGCCATCCGCCGTCTGGTCACGAACAAGCGGCCGATGTTCGAGTTCATGATCCGCCGCACGCTCGACGGCCACGACCTCGAGACCGTCGAGGGGCGCGTCGGTGCCCTCCGCGCCGCCGCCCCGGTGCTCGCCGGCATCCGCGACCGCTCGCTCACCCAGGGCTACGTCCGCGAGCTCGCCGGCTGGCTCGGCATGGAGATCCCCGAGGTGCGCCGGTCCGTCGAGACCGCCCGGCGTCGTGCCGGCTCGCCGGGCCAGGACGACCGGTCTGGAGGCCCGGGGCGCGACGGTCGCGCCGGTTCCGCCGACGACGGGTCGGGTGTCACCGACGAGCCCGTCGCCGGGATCCGCTCGTTGCCGAACGACCCCATCAGCCGCATGGAGCGCGACGCCGTGATGGCGATGGTGCAGCAGCCGACGTCCGTCGGGGCGCCGCTGCTCGGACTCGCCGCGTCGGCCACGTTCTCGACGCCGATGCTCGCCGTGGTGCGGGACGCCGTGGTCGCGAACGTCGACGTCATCGGCGCGGGGGACTGGCTCGACCGGCTCCTCGCCGACGTGCCGGCGCCCCTGCGCACCCTGACGCACGAGCTCGCCCTCGCGCCGATCCCCGCGCGCAACGCCGACGACCTGGCGGCCTGGTCCCGCAGCATCGTCGTGGCGCTGGTCGAGCGTGACCTGCTGGCCCGCAAGGCGTCGTTGCTCGGGCAGCTGCAGCGCGCGGACCCGCACGAGCAGGCCGAGCGACGCGCCGAGATCCAGCGGCAGCTCGTCGACATCGACGGGCAGCGGATGCGGTTGCGCGCCGACGCCGAGGCCTCCTAGCCCGCCTCGAGCGGTTCGAGCCAGGTGCGCGAGGTCGCACGACGTGCCGCCTGCCGGGCGTCGAGTGGTCGCAGCGCGTCGGCTGGACGGGATCCGGCCGACTGCACGTGACCGCGCGGCGTGGGGCGGGCGGTGTGTCGTGACCAGTCGGCGTCGGCGAGTGGCGGGGCGGACGCGGGTCGAGCCTCCCGGCCGGGTGCACGAGGTCGCACGACGCACCGTCGGCGCACCACCGAGGTCGCACTCCGTCACGCCAACCGGCAGCCGTAGGGGGCCGAAGTGCGACCTCGGCGGCGAACGTGCCCCGGCAACCCGGCAACCCGGCACGTTGCACGGCGCAACTTTCGTGCGCGACGCGCCGCTCAGCAGTGGCGGAATCATGCAGCATGCGACGCCCTCGTGCATTACAGCGGTGTAAACAAAACGCCTCCCGGGTCGAGAACTTCCGTGACAGGGTGATACCAATGAGCGTTCCTGGCCGGTCACACAGTCGATCCACCGCCGGCCCAGGACCCTTGCAATCACGACCAGAGAGGCAGCGGACATGGCATCCGTGACCAAGTGGGGCAAGCGCGGCATCGCGCTCGGCGCCGGAGCAGCGGCGACGGCGCTGGTGCTCACCGGCTGCGCGAGCAGCAGCGTGAGTGACACCGAACTGAACGGCCTGAGCATCGGGACGACGGACAAGGTGACGTCCCTCGACCCGGCCGGTTCCTACGACAACGGCTCCTTCGCCGTGCAGAACCAGGTCTTCCCGTTCCTGATGAACACGCCCGTGGGCAGCCCGGACGTCGAGCCGGACATCGCCTCGAAGGCGGAGTTCACCGACCCGACCACCTACGAGGTCACCCTCAAGGACGGTCTGAAGTTCGCGAACGGCAACGAGCTGACGTCGAGCGACGTGAAGTTCTCGTTCGACCGCGAGCTCAAGATCAACAACGAGAACGGCCCGCAGTCGCTGCTGGCCAACCTCAAGAGCATCGACACCCCGGACGACACGACCGTGGTGTTCAACCTCGACCACGCCGACCAGACCTGGCCGCAGGTGCTCTCGAGCCCCGCCGGCCCGATCGTCGACGAGGACGTCTTCTCGGCCACCGAGCTCACCAGCGCCGACGACATCGTCAAGGGCAAGGCGTTCGCCGGGCAGTACGGGATCACCTCCTACAAGGAGAACGACACGATCCAGTACAAGGCCAACAAGGAGTACGACGGCCTCCTCGGCAAGGCGAAGACCGATGAGGTCACCGCCAGCTACTACACCAAGGAGACCGACCTCAAGCTCGCGGTGCAGGAGGGTGACGTCGACGTCGCCTACCGCTCGCTCACGCCGACCGACATCGCGGACCTGCGCAAGGACGACTCGCTCGAGGTCACCGACGGCCCCGGTGGCGAGATCCGCTACATGGTCTTCAACCTCGACACGCAGCCCTTCGGTGCGAAGACGGACGACGCCGACGAGGCGAAGGCCCTCGCCGTGCGCCAGGCCGTCGCCGACGTGGTCGACCGCGCGTCGATCGCCAAGGAGGTCTACAACGACACCTACTCGCCGCTCTACTCGATGGTGCCGGACGGCCTGACGGGTGCCGCGAAGCCGTTCGAGGAGCTCTACGGCGACGGTGACGGCGGCGCGGACGTCGACAAGGCGAAGAAGACGCTGGCCGACGCCGGGGTCACGGGCAAGGTCACGATCGACCTGCAGTACTCGCCCGACCACTACGGTTCCACCTCGGACGACGAGTACGCGGCGATCAAGACGCAGCTCGAGAACTCGGGCCTGTTCACCGTGAACCTGCAGTCCACGGTCTGGACGACGTACTCGCAGGAGCGCGTGAAGGACGCCTACCCGGTGTACCAGCTCGGTTGGTTCCCGGACTTCTCGGACGCCGACAACTACCTGTCGCCGTTCTTCTCGAAGGACAACTTCGTGCAGAACCACTACGACGACGCCGAGATCCAGGACCTCATCGCCGCCGAGCAGCAGGAGTCCGACGCGGACGAGCGCGCCGACCTGATCGAGCAGGCGCAGGAGCGTGAGGCCACCCAGATCTCGACGCTGCCGCTGCTGCAGGGCAAGTCGGTCGCGGTCGCCTCGAAGGACGTCAAGGGCCTGACCCTCGACTCCTCGTACAAGTTCCGCTACGCCACGCTCAGCAAGTAACACCCAACGGACACCAGGGGGCGTTCCCACGAGGAACGCCCCCTGGTCACGTCCACGAAAGGCATCCCCACCGTGACCCTCATGCCACCCGAGGCGATCGAGTCGGAGCCCACGAAGCCGCAGGCACAGCGCAGTGCCAAGAACGGCGGCGGGCTCGGCCGGTACATCCTCGTCAGGTTCCTCCTCATCTTCCCGACCGTCTTCATCCTGGTGACGCTCGTGTTCTTCCTGATGCGCGTCATCGGGAACCCGATCACCGCGTCGGTCGGCGGTCGGCTCACGCCGTCCCAGCTCCAGGAGCGCCTCGCCGCCGCCGGGTACGACCGCCCGGTGATCGTGCAGTACTTCGAGTACCTCGGCAACATCCTGCGCGGGGACTTCGGCACGACGTCGACCGACAACCGGCCGATCACCGAGGTCATCGTGACGTACGGTGGCGCGACCGCGGAGCTCGTGTTCTACGCGCTCATCGTCGCGCTGCTGCTCGGCATCCCGCTCGGCATGCTCGCCGCGTACCTGCGCGACAAGTGGCCGGACGTGCTGTTCCGCGCGCTGGCGATCCTGACCTACGCGACGCCGGTGTTCTTCGGTGGCCTGCTCCTCAAGCTCGTCTTCTCGGTGTGGCTCGGCTGGCTGCCGCTCGGCGACCGCGCGTCGACCCGGGTGTCGCTGATCCTCGACAACATCCCCGGCGCGACCGGCATCTACCTGATCGATGCCCTGCGGACCGGGAACGCGCAGGTGATCGGTGACGTGCTGTCGCACGCGGTCCTGCCCGCGCTGACGCTCGGCCTGCTGACGGCCGGCATCTTCCTGCGGCTCGTGCGCGCCAACATGATCGGTTCGCTCGGCTCCGAGTACGTCGACGCGGCCCGCTCGCGCGGCGTCCGGGAGGCACGGCTCGTCCGCACGCACGCGTTCCGTCCGGCGCTGGTCCCCATCATCACCGTGATGGGTCTGCAGATCGCCATGCTGCTGGGTGGGTCGGTGCTCACCGAGACCACCTTCGGCTGGCGCGGGCTCGGGTTCGAGCTCAACCAGTACCTGTCCGCCCGCGACTTCGTCGCCGTGCAGGGCATCGTCGCGATGCTCGCCGTGATCGTCGCCGTGACGAACTTCGTCGTCGACGTCGTCGCGGCGCTCATCGACCCGAGAGTGAGGTTCTAGCGATGGCCGACACCTCGCTCGTCGACCGCCACGAGCCGTTCTGGAAGCGGCTGCCCGTGGTGGTCCAGCTCCGCAAGAGCACCGGCTGGCAGCGCGGCATGCTCATCACCGGTGTGGTGATCTGCGCCCTCTACCTGATCGTCGCCCTGGCCGCACCGCTCATCGCCCCGTACGGCTTCGGCCAGCTGCAGGGCGCCGACGGCCAGAGCTTCCCGCGCACCGGCGCCCCGAGTGCCGAGCACATCTGGGGAACGACCGTCGGCGGCTTCGACGTGTTCAGCCGCGTCGTCTACGGCGCCCGCACGGCCGTCCTCGTGGTGATCGTCGCCGTCATCGTCTCGATCACCATCGGTGTCCTGCTCGGCATGGTGTCCGGGTACCTGGGCGGCTGGCTCGACCGGACGCTGGTCGTGGTGGCGGACGCGGTGTACGCGTTCCCGTCGCTGCTGCTCGCGATCGTCGTGTCGATCGTCATCTCCGGCGGCAACTCCAGCTACGCCGGCGGCATCGTCGCGGCGGCGATCTCGATCACCGTCGTGTACATCCCGCAGTACTTCCGGGTCGTGCGGGCCGAGGCGGTGCGCCTGAAGAACGAGGCGTTCGTCGAGTCCGCCCGGGTGCTCGGCACCCACCCGTGGCGCATCATGACGCGCCACGTGCTGCGGAACTCCACCCGCTCGCTGCCGCTCATCCTGACGCTCAACGCCAGCGACGCGATCCTCACCCTCGCGGGGCTCGGATTCCTCGGGTTCGGCATCGGCCCGACCGCCGGCGCGGAGTGGGGCTACGACCTCAGCCGGGCGCTGTCCGACGTGGCGTCGGGTGTCTGGTGGACCGGCGTGTTCCCCGGTGTCGCGATCGTCGTGCTCGTGCTCGGCGTGACCTTCATCGGCGAGAGCCTCAACGACATCTCGGACCCCCGTCTGCGCGCGCGACGCCGGCTCAAGCAGCTGGTGTCGCGGAAGCAGGCGGCCAGCACGGAAGGGGCGGCCGCATGACGGACGCAACGAAGCGCCTCCAGGCCGACGGCGGGACGCCCGTGGCGGTCGTCGACGACCTGACCGTCACGTTCGCCACCGACGGCGGCGCCGTCGAGGCCGTCAAGGGCGTCAGCCTGGACGTCCGGCCGGGCGAGGTCCTGGCCCTGGTCGGCGAGTCCGGCTCGGGCAAGTCGGTCACGGCGCGCAGCATGCTCCGGCTCATGCCGGAGACGGCGACGATCGGCGGCGCGGTCTACCTCGACGGCACCGACGTGGTCAGCGTCGGGTCGGCGAAGCTCCGCGAACTCCGGGGCACGGCCGGCGCGATGGTGTTCCAGGAGCCGTCGACCGCGCTCAACCCCGTCTTCACGGTGGGGTGGCAGATCGCCGAGGGCCTGCGCGCGCACGGCGGCGTGTCGAAGAAGGAGGCGCGGGTCAAGGCCATCGACTACCTGCGCCGCGTGGGCATCCCCGACCCGGAGACCCGCGTCGACCACTACCCGCACCAGTTCTCCGGCGGCCAGAAGCAGCGCGTCGTCATCGCGAGCGCGCTCGCCCTCGAGCCGAGCGTGATCATCGCCGACGAGCCGACCACGGCGCTCGACGTGACGGTGCAGGCCGAGATCCTCGACCTGCTCCGGCGCTGCCGCGACGAGTTCGGCGCGGCGATCGTCGTCATCACCCACAACATGGGCGTCGTGGCCGACCTGGCCGACCGCGTCGCCGTGATGTACCAGGGCGAGGTCGTCGAGGAGGCCCCGGTCGCGCAGCTGTTCGCGGCGCCGCAGGCCGACTACACGAAGCGTCTGCTCGCCGCCGTGCCCCGGCTCGAGGCGTCGACGGGCACCGCCCGCCGTGCGGCGATCACGGCCGACGTGGAGCCCCTCGTCAGCGCGAAGGGCCTGGAGATCGAGTACCCGGGTCGTCTCGGGGCGCCGGCGTTCCGCGCGGTCAAGGGCGTCGACCTGGACATCCGCCCCGGCGAGGTCCTCGGCCTGGTGGGGGAGTCGGGCTCCGGCAAGACCACCATCGGACGGGCGATCGCCGGGCTGACGAGGATCACCGGCGGCTCGCTCGACGTGCTCGGCACCGAGATGCTCGGCTACAAGGAGCGGGACTTCAAGCGGCACCGCAAGGACATCGGGTTCGTGTTCCAGGACCCGGCGACCTCGTTCAACCCGCTGCTCACGATCGCCGAGTGCGTCGCCGAGCCGCTCGTCGTGCACGGCGTCGCCTCGGGTCCCCGTGCGGCCCGCAAGCGCGTCGACGAGCTGCTCGAGGCCGTGCAGCTGCCAGCGGCGTACGGCGACCGCTACCCGCACGAGCTCTCCGGCGGCCAGCGGCAGCGGGCATCGCTCGCACGGTCGCTGGCGCTCCGGCCGAAGCTGCTCATCGCCGACGAGCCGACCAGCGCGCTCGACGTGTCCGTGCAGGCCCGCGTGCTCGAGCTCTTCCTCGAGCTCCAGCAGGACCTGGGCTTCGCGTCGCTGTTCATCAGCCACGACCTGGCAGTCGTGGGCGCACTGTCGGACCGCATCGCCGTGCTGTACCGGGGCGACCTGGTCGAGACCGGCACGACCGCGCAGGTGCTCGGCAGCCCGCAGCACCCGTACACGCAGCGCCTGCTGGCGTCGCTGCCGGTGCCGGACCCGGCGGAGCAGGCGGAGCGACGGCGTACGCTGGAGGAACTGGAGCGCGCCGGGTCCTGACCCGACGGCACCCGCCCTGGAGGCCCGACCAGCGTCGTCGACGCTGGTCGGGCCTCCAGGGCGGTCGTCTCCACTGCTGTACGCACGACGGTCCTGCCACACCGCGGCCCGTCGCGAACCGCCGCCAGGGGGCGGCGTGGAAGGGGACCCATGATCGCGGTCAACGGACCGGCGGTCGTCGCGGACGACGTGTCGATCGAGTACCGGGGCGGACGGGGGTCGGAGCCGATCCGGGCGGTCGACGGGGTGAGCCTGACGGTCCGACAGGGCGAGATCCTGGCGCTGCTCGGCGAGTCCGGCTCCGGCAAGTCGACGTTCGCCGCCGCGCTCGCGGGCCAGCTCGGCTCGCACGGCGAGGGCGAGGGGGCCCTGCGCCGGCACATCGTCGGCGGTGAGCTGACGGTGCTCGGGCAGAAGACCCGCGGGCTCCGACCGTCGTCGCGCAAGGCGGAGCGGCTGAGCGGCCGGATCGGCTACCTGCCGCAGGACGGCGCCGACCGGCTCAGCCCGGACCTGACCGTCGGTGAGGCCGTCGCCGAACCGATATACGCCCGCGACCGCCGGTTCGACCGCAAGGAGGCCGGGCTCATCGTCGCCCGGCTGCTCGACGCGGTGCACCTGCCGCTCGGCGTGATGCGCCTGAACACGTGGGAGCTGTCGAGCGGGCAGCGGCAGCGTGTCGCGCTGGCGAAGGCCCTGGTGCTCGAGCCGCAGCTGCTCGTCGCCGACGAACCCGCTCGTGGCGTCGACGTACTCGTGCGTCAGTCGGTGCTCGAGGCCCTCGCGACCCTGCAGCGCGGTCGACAGTTCTCCGCCGTCGTCGTGTCGAGCGACCTGCGCGAGGCCCGCGCCCTCGCCGACCGCGTCGCCGTGATGGCCGACGGGCGGATGGTCGGCCTCGGCACCTTCGACGAGGTCCTCGACAACCCCGTCGACCCCTACGTGAAGACGCTCGCGTCCACCGCGGCCCGCGGTGTGAAGCGGCGCCCGACGACCAGCACGGCACGCCGTTCGACCGCACCCCGACGGCCCGTCGCCGCCGGCGCCGCCCCCCGGACCGACCGGCAGGAGACCCGGTGAGCGCCGCCCGCGGCCACCGCGCCGTCGTCCCGGCGTCGAACGCAGCGCTGCCGGTCGACCCGCCGCAGGCCGGACCCGTCGCGGTCCTGCCGGAGCCGACGGACCTGCACGTCACGGCCGTGACCGAGGCCGGCGGCACCGTCGCTCCGCTCGACACGGACACCCGCGGTATCGTCTGGCTCGACGCCCAGGACGCCGACGGGCTCGCAGAGGCCCTCGACGCCGCGCCCGCGGTTGGGTGGGTGCAGCTGCCGTTCGCCGGCGTGGACGCCTTCGCGCACCTGATCGCGTCGCACGGCGACCGCGTGCTCTTCACGTCGGCGAAGGGTGCCTACGCGGAGCCCGTCGCCGAGCACGCCCTCGCCCTGACCCTCGGCACGCTGCGGGTCCTGCAGAAGCGTGCCCGCGCGTCGTCGTGGGCCACCGAGCCCGAGGGGGTCTCGCTGTACGGCCGGAACGTCGTCGTCATCGGCGCGGGCGGGATCGCCGTGGAGTACCTGCGGCTGCTGGCCCCGTTCGACGTCGACGTCACCGTGGTGCGCCGCTCGGCTGACCCGGTGCCCGGTGCCTCGCGCACCGTCACGACCGACGCGCTCGACGACGTGCTGCCCGACGCCGACGTCGTCATGATCGCTGCGGCCATGACCTCCGGCACGGCGAAGCTGTTCGGCGCGCGGCAGTTCCGCATCATGAAGCCGTCCGCCCGGCTGGTGAACATCGCCCGCGGCGGACTCATCGACACCGACGCACTCGTCGACGCCCTGCGCACGGGCGAGATCGCCGCCGCCGGCCTGGACGTGACCGACCCGGAGCCGCTGCCCGACGGGCACCCGCTGTGGTCGGAGCCCGGTGCGATCGTCACGCCGCACCAGGCGGACACCCCGGAGATGGTCGCGCCCCTGCTGGCCGAGCGGGTGCGCCTGAACACCGCGGCGTTCCTGGACGGCAGCGGCGACGGGTTCGTCGGCGTGGTCGATCCGGAGGCGGGCTACTGATCCGCCGGTCCGGCGACGGCGCGCCCGGGCGGCGTGTCCGATGCGGTGGTGGGCGTCCGGGTGCTGCTATGCTGTTACCCGTTGTTCGCACGTCATTCGCCAGCGGACAGTGATCCTCGATAGCTCAATTGGCAGAGCAGCCGGCTGTTAACCGGCAGGTTGTTGGTTCGAGTCCAACTCGGGGAGCGTCAGGCCCCCACTCCTCGGAGTGGGGGCCTTCTGCGTTCCCGGTCAGCTGGGGAGGACAGCGGCGGGTTCGCTGCACGCCGCCCCGTACTCGAGACGCCTCCGGATTCGGCGGTGTCTCGACCGTTCGGGGCGTCGAGGGACGACGCCGGCGTGTGCGTGGGACGCCGGCGTGTGCGCGTCAGCGGTTGTCGAGTTCTTCGGGCTCGATGCTGAGGGTGCCGTCGCGGTCGTTGTCGTTGATCACGCCGGTCTTCGTGACGTACACGTCCAGGTAGTCGAGCCGGAAGTGCTCGAGCTGGTCGTCGTACTCCGACAGGAACGTCCGGACCTGCGGCGGCATGGCACGGCGGTCGTCGTGCCCGACGACGACGGCGTCGAACGGGCCGAACTGGGGCTTCTGCGTCCCGCGGTCGCCGAAGTAGATCCGCCAGGTGTTCGCGCTGAAGCGGGCGAAGAGGACGTTCTCGTCGTCCTTGCCCCGCACCTGTAGTGCTTCGCTCAGCATCGCGACACCGCTCGGCCGGGTCTGCACGACGGCGACGCCGAGCCGCACGACCGGGACCAGCAGCGCGGCGACGAGCACGACCGCCGCGATGCGTCCGACCGGCGGACGGACGGTGGCCAGGCGCCCGTACCCGATCGCCGCCAGGGCGATGATCAGCGGCATCCACGCGTCGTAGTAGTAGGGGAGTGAGACGTTGGCGACGATGACGTAGAAGACGAGGAAGACGCCGAGGGCGGTGCCGAGGTACGCGACGAGCCGGTCCGGTCGGACGGCGAGGGCCGCGACGACCCCGACGGCCAGGACGGAGAGCAGCAGCCAGCCCGTTCCGTCGGCGAGGAAGGCGAAGTTCGCCCACCACGGCGCCGTCGGCCAGACGGTCCCGAGGATGGTCGTCGGGTGCCCGTGCGCGTTCTGCTGCGCCTGGAAGCGGAGCATCTGCCCGATCGCGCGGAACAGCCCGACCGGCAGGTACACGACCACGAAGACGACCACGAAGGCCACGCCGCCGTACAGCGCGCCGACCCCCAGGTCCCGCCAGCGACGGAACAACAGCGGCAGAGCGCCGATGGCGAGCACGAGCACCGCGGTCGACACCTTGGACGTGACGGACAGGGCGAGGAGGGCTCCCGCGGCGGCGACCCACCACCGGTTGCCGGTCCGCATCCACGTCCACGCAGCGGCGAGCGACGCCACGGCGAAGAAGACCATGAGCGGTTCGAGCATCGCGAAGCGGTCGATGCGGACGCCGATGACCGAGCCGGCCTCCGCCCACGTCGCGCCCGACCCACGGGGGGTCAGCCACCAGAGACCGGCGGCGACGAGCCCCGTCCAGAACCCGAGCTCGCGACGCAGCCAGAGGAACAGGACGACGCCGGTCCCGAGCACCGCTGCTGCGGCGACCAGGCGGGGGCCCAGTGGACCCTGTCCCGCGAGGAGCTGCGCCACACCGTAGACGTACTTGGCGAGCGGTGGGTGCTCGAGGTTCAACGAGAAGTCCCCGTGCACGTAGGCCCAGCTCGCGCGGAGGTACACGAACTCGTCGTTCACGATGGTCGGTCGGCCGAGGTGCCACGTGGTGACGAACACGGCGGCCAGGGCGACGACCACGAGGGCCGTCACACGGACGGTGCGGGGGTGCGGGCGGGGGATGGGGGCCTCCAGGCTTCGGTGCTGCGCGTCCATCTTCGCAGGAGCCGCCGTGCGGGTCGTGTGCGGCTGATGCTGTTAGCGTTCTCAGGTGCTCCGTTCCCGCTCCGCCCGCCTCGCGATGCTCGGCGTCGTGGTGGCGGTGACGGCGGGGCTCACCGGGTGCAGCGGTGCGGGTCCCGACACCGACGGCACCGAGGACCCGACGAGTTCCGGCACGGGCGTCGGTCCGGGGGCGTCGCCGGTGGTGTTCGCCTTCGTGTGCGACGGCGACGGGCAGGACGGGGCGACGTACACGACCTACTCGGCGGTGTGGGAGGCCCGACGGTCGTCGTGCACGGCCAAGCGGCTCACCGGGTCGGTGCCGTCCTCACAGCAGCAGGCGGCGGTCGACGCTGCGCGTGGCGACGCGACCATGGTCGAGCTCGCCGGGGTCTGCGCCGAGCGCGGGGTCGCACCGTGGACGGCGTCGGTGACCGACGCCGTCGCCGCGCACGTCGCGGCCGGCCTGCTGCAGTACTGCCCGGGCCACCCGGAGGTCGACCGTCTGCGCGACGCGTCGGCGGCGTACCGGGGATGACCCGCGCCTCCAGGCCGTCCGCTCGCGGGCGTCAGCCCTCGGGGTGGTCGCGCCCCGGCAGCCAGGACTGCCCGGGGCCGCCCCAGCTGCTCTTGCGGATCGCCTTGGCGACCTGCTTGCCGTACGGGTGCACCAGGCGGTCGGCGTAGAGCCAGCCGTCCAGGTGGTCGTACTCGTGCTGGAAGATCCGGGCCAGCCAGCCGTGCGCCTCGACCTCGAACGGCGTGCCGTGCTCGTCGACGGCTCGCAGCAGGGCGCCCTCGGAGCGGCGGAGCGGGAACCGCTCACCGGGGATCGACAGGCAGCCCTCGGACTCGTCGTCCTCGTCGAGCTCCTCGACCGACTCGGGGACCGGGGGCGTGGTCCACAGCACGGGGTTCACGGCGGCGCCCCGGTGCAGGACGTCGTCGTCGTCGGTGTACGAGTACACGAACAGGCGCTTGCCGACGCCCACCTGCGGTCCGGCCAGGCCGACGCCGGGCGCCAGGTTCATGGTCTCGAACATGTCGGCGACGAGGGTGCGGAGGTCGTCATCGAACGCGGTGACCTCGGCTGCACGCTCGTGCAGGACGGGTTCGCCGGTGATGCGGATCGGGAGAACGGCCATTCACCCAGGTTATCCGGCGGGGGACGGTAGCCTCGACGCGTGACGACGGACCTCCAGCTGCCCGACGCCGTGAGCAACCTCACGCCGTTCCAGGCGCTGATGATCCCGGTGGCGCTCATCGGTGCGGTGTTCCTGTCGCTCGGGGCGCAGTTCCAGAGCCGCGGGGTGCAGCGGGTCGAGGCACGTCTCGGTCGGCAGTCGAAGGGGCTGAGCGTCCGGCACGTCGTCGGGCTCGTCTCGAGCGGCTACTGGGTGCTCGGCACGCTCATGCTCGGCATCGCGGTGGTGCTCCAGCTCGTCAGCATCACGTTCGCCCCCCTGATCGTCGTGCAGCCCCTGGGCGCCGTCGCCCTCGTCATCACGACGTGGTTCTCGTCGCGGTCGTCCGGGGTGCCCCTGGGTCGTCGAGCGAAGCGCGCCGTGTGGACGTGCATCGTCGGTGTCGGGATCTTCGTGGGGATCGCGGCGTTCGTCGGGCACGAGAGCGCGATCACCCGGCAGCAGCTCGTCACCGTCCTGGTGATCCTGGCCGTCGTGCTGGTGCTCGTGCTGGTGTCGTTCCGGGTGGTGGCGAAGCACCGCAGCGCGCTGTACTACATCGTGGGGGCCGGGGTGCTCTACGGGTTCGTGGCGACGCTGGCGAAGGTCGTGCTGAACCGGTTCGTGAACCACACCTTCGACTGGCTCACCGTGCTCGCCATCGTCGGCGTGGTCGTCGCGGCGTCGCTCGGTGGGTACTTCGTGCAGAACGCGTACTCGAGCGGCTCGGCCGACCTCGTGATCGCGGGGCTGACGGTGATCGACCCGATCGTGGCGGTCGGCATCGGCGTCGTCGTCCTCGGTGAGGCGGCGGGAGCGCCGGCGTTCGCCGTCGCCGGGTTCGTGGTCGCGGCCGCGATCGCGATCACGGGTGTGTTCCTGCTCGCGAAGCACCACCCCCAGACGCGCAGCTGACGCCGCCCGGAGCGGAACCGGCGCGGCGGGGCGGCCGCTGTGCGGTGCGCAGCGCCCGGCGACCGCCGCCCTCATCCGCGCGGCTGACGCGACCGCCGATCCTGGTGCGATAGCGTCGCTGCCGACCAGCAATCGCCCACGAGAGGACGAACTCCGCCGTGTCAGGAGACGCCACCACCGCCACCGCCGGACCGACGGGTGCGACGGGCGGCCACCGACCGCTGCGCGTGCTGATCGCCGCGGACACCTTCGCGCCGGACGTCAACGGTGCGGCCACCTTCGCCGAGCAGCTGGCCGTCGGGCTCGCCGAGCGCGGGCACGAGGTCCACGTCGTCGCCCCGGCCTCGAGCCGTCACCACGGCACCTTCGACGAGGTGCACCACGGCGTCACGCTCGTCGTGCACCGGCTGAAGTCCTACAAGTGGCCGCTGCACCCGTGGCTCCGGTTCGTGTGGCCGTGGAGCGTCCGGAAGTGGACCGGCCCGATCCTCGACGCCGTGCAGCCCGACGTCCTGCACATCCAGTCGCACGTGGTCATCGGCCGCGGCATCGTGCACGAGGCGAACGACCGCGGCATCCGGGTCATCGCGACGAACCACTTCATGCCAGAGAACCTGCTCGAGTACACGCCGTTCGGCAAGTGGACGCTGCCCCTCGCGCTGAAGATCGCGTGGAGCGACGCCGCCAAGACCTACCGCCTGGCGGACACCATCACCACACCGACGAACCTGGCCGCCGACTACCTGCGCAAGGCCATCGCCGGGCAGCAGGTGCTCGCGATCTCGTGCGGCATCGACGCGTCCCGCTACGTCGCCCGCGAAGGACGCCCGGTCGGCAACGACATCGTGTTCGTGGGTCGCGTGGCGCCGGAGAAGAACCTCGACGTGCTCGTCCGGGCCCTCGCGGTGCTGCCCGCCGAACTGGCCGCGACCCTGACCATCGTCGGCGACGGCGAGATGATCCCGAAGCTCACCGTCCTGGCGAAGGAGCTCGGCGTCGAGGACCGCGTGCGCTTCCTGGGCTTCGTCTCGGACGAGCGCAAGCAGCAGGCCCTGACGAACGCGACGGTGTTCGCGATGCCGTCGACCGCCGAGCTGCAGAGCATCTCGTCGCTCGAGGCGATGGCGTCGGGCCTGCCGGTCGTCGCGGCCGACTCGATGGCGCTCCCGCACCTCATCGACGGCAACGGGGCACTGTTCCGCCCGGGCGACGTCGAGGACCTCGCCGCGAAGCTGACGGGCGTGCTGACCGCACCGGACGACGACTACGTGGCGATGCGCGACCGCAGCCTGACGATGATCGAGGCACACGACATCAACCGCACGCTCGCGACGTTCGAGGCGCTGTATCGTGGGGAGCCGGTGGCCTGACGGTCCCCGGCGAGGGGCGGTAGCCAAGCTGGTCAAGGCAGTCGGCTCATAACCGAACGATCCGCGGGTTCGAGTCCCGCCCGCCCCACGTGCATTTGCCAAGGAAGCGCGACACCTCGCAGGACGACCACGCACCGACCCCGAACGTCACGTTCGAGGTGACCCGGGGCGGTACCGGCGTGCGCGTCAACGCCTTCCGCATCGGGTTCATGGGTGCCATCGGCGTGCTCGTCGCCCTGCTCGCCGGCTCGATCGTCGGTCAGCTCAGCACGGTCCTGGTGTACATCGGTGTCGCGCTGTTCCTGGCGCTCGGCATCGACCCGCTCGTGTCGTTCCTCGAGCGCTTCATCCCGCGGTGGGCGGCGATCACCATCGTCGTGGTGGGCGTGCTCGGCGGGTTCGCCGGCATCGTGTTCGCCGTCGTGCCGGTCCTGGTGGAGCAGGCGTCGAACCTCATCCAGAACTTCCCCGAGATCGTGCGGGACATCTCCCAGCAGCCGTGGGTGCAGGACCTGTCGAAGCAGTTCGCGGGCTCGTTCGACATCGACCACGCGCTGCAGTCGCTGCAGGCCTTCGTCGAGAAGCCGGGCAACCTGCTCAGCGTCGGCGGAGGCATCCTGGCGGTCGGCAGCGGGATCCTGTCCGGGGTGACCGGCGCGCTCATCGTCATCATCCTCATGCTGTACTTCCTGGCGTCGATGCGGGGCATGAAGCGCGCGGCCTACCGGTTCGTGCCGGCGTCTCGCCGTCAGAACTTCATCGACGTGAGCGAGCAGATCACCCAGGCGGTCGGTCGGTACGTCGTCGGCCAGGTGTCGCAGGCGCTCATCAACGGCATCCTCAGCCTGGTGTTCCTGCTCATCATCGGCGCCCCGCTGCCCGTGCTGCTGGCGTCGTTCGCGTTCCTCGGCTCGCTCATCCCGCTCGTCGGCACCCTGGCGGCCGCGATCGTGATCTCGCTGCTGTGCTTCTTCGCGTCGCCGGCCACGGCCCTCGCCGCCGCGATCTACTACCTCGTCTACATGCAGGTCGAGGCCTACCTGATCTCCCCGCGCATCATGTCCCGTGCGGTCCAGGTGCCCGGAGCACTCGTGGTCATCGCCGCGGTCGCCGGCGGCACGATCGGCGGTGTGCTCGGCGCGCTCGTCGCCCTGCCCGTCGCGGCATCGGTCATCATCATCGTGCAGAAGGTCATCTACCCCCGTCAGGAGCAGGCGTGACCGACACGTCAACGGCCCGGTCCGCCGAGCACGCCGAGCAGCGGGACGCGTGGGCACGCAGTCCCCGGGGGCCGCTCGCCCTGGTGAACGCGCAGCACGTCGACACCCCGCAGCCGGTCTGGCCGGTTCCGGGGACGTGGGCGCCCGCGGTCGGTGGCCTCACGGTCACCGCCGAGGCGGGCGACGGCGTGCTCGTCGACGGGGTCACGGTCGACGGGACGGTGCTCGTGGCCGGCGACACGGCCGTCGTGCCCTCCACCGTCGCCTTCCCGGACGGGTTTGCGGGGACGGTGAACGGGGACACCCTGCGCGTCTGGGACCCGGCATCGGACGCGATCGCCCGCTTCGCGCGCATCGCCCGGTTCGACCACGCCGACGGGTGGGTCCGGACCGGCCGGTACGTCCCGCTGGTGGGCGACGACCTGGAGGCCCGTGGCAGCGTCCTCGACGCAGCCGGCGACGCGCTGCCGATCGCCGGGCACGTCGAGACGACCGTCGGCGACGCGACCGTGCGTCTGCTCGCCGTCCGGTCCGCCGCGTTCCGCGGAGCACCGCGCCTGCAGCTCATCGTGCAGGACGCCACGAGCGCCCTGCCCGAGGACGACCCCGGCAGCTCGTACTCGATGGGGCGGTTCCTGTACCTCGACGACCCCGGGGCCGAGGCGTCGGTGGAACTCGACTGGAACCTGCTGGTCCTGCCGCCGTGCGCGTTCTCGTACCAGTACGCGTGCCCGATCCCGCCGGAGGACAACCGCCTGACGGTCGCCGTCACGGCGGGGGAGCGGCACCCGGTCGACACGGACGGCGCCGTCCTGCACTGAATCGTCTGTTACTGCACCGTTCGACACCGTGCGACGGGAACGCGGTCGTTCCGTCCTTGCCGTTCCCAGCACGGGCGCTGCATAATGGGCGTGTCCTGTCGGGACACCACAATCGCACACCGATGGTTCCGTGCCCTCCGGGGTCGGGAGCCTCCGCACCAGGTCGATGGGGAAGTCGCACCTGACGTATCGGAGGAACCGTGAACGGAACGACGACAGGAGTGCTCTACGTGCACTCCTCACCCCGCGCGCTCTGCCCGCACGTCGAATGGGCAGCAGGCCGCGCGATGAACCGCGCCGTGAACTTCTCGTGGCTCGACCAGCCGGCACAGGACGGTGCACGACGGACCGAGTTCACGTGGACGGGTGCGGTGGGCGCCGGTGCCGCGATCGCCTCGGCCCTGCGCGGGTGGGAGCACCTGCGCTACGAGGTGACCGAGGAGCCGACGGCCGAGTCGGACGGCGGCCGGTGGATGCACACGCCCGACCTCGGCGTCTTCTACGCGCAGACCGACGTCACGGGCAACATGGTGATCCCGGAGGACCGCGTCCGCTACGCGATGGAGGTCGCCGGGAGCAACGCCCTCGAACTCCACCGTGAGCTGCGGCTCGCCCTCGGCCAGGCGTGGGACGACGAGCTCGAGCCCTTCCGTCACGCGGCCGAGGGCAACCCGGTCGTCTGGCTGCACCGCGTCGGCTGACCCGCGCTCCGCGCGCCCGCGCGTGGTGCGGACCTTCGCGCTCAGCGACACTTCACGCGGCGAGCGGCGCGTGGACTGTCGCTGAGGGCGGGACGACGAAAGCCCGCCCCGACGACGCGGGACGGGCCTCCAGACCGGGTGCTGCGGATCAGGCGCTGCGGAACGCGACCACGGCGTTGTGGCCGCCGAAGCCGAACGAGTTGCTCACGGCGAGCAGGTCGCCGTCGGGCAGTGCGCGCGGCTCGCGCGCGACGTCCATGACGATCTCCGGGTCCTGGTCGTTCAGGTTGATCGTCGGCGGGGCCACCCGCTCGTGCAGGGCGAGGACGGTGAAGACCGCCTCGATCGCACCGGCACCACCGAGCAGGTGCCCGGTGGACGCCTTGGTCGCGGACACCACGACGTCGTCGAGGTGGTCGCCGAAGACGCGGCGCATCGCGTGGTACTCGGCGACGTCGCCGACCGGGGTCGAGGTGGCGTGGGCGTTGACGTGCACGACGTCCTCGCGGCTGGCGTCGGCGTGCTCGAGGGCCGTGATGACGGCACGGGCGGCCGCGCTGCCCTCGGGGTCCGGCGCGGTGATGTGGAAGGCGTCGGACGTGATGCCGGCACCGGCGACCTCGGCGTAGATCGTCGCGCCGCGGGCCTCGGCGTGCTCCTTCGACTCCAGGATGAGCGCGGCGGCGCCGTCGCCCAGGACGAAGCCGTCGCGCGTGACGTCGTACGGGCGCGACGCGGTCTCGGGGGAGTCGTTGCGACGCGAGAGGGCCTGCATGGCGGCGAACGCGGCCAGGGGCAGCGGGTGCAGCGCGGCCTCGGCGCCACCGGTGATGACGATGTCGGCGTCGCCGTCGGCGACGTGGCGGTACGCCTCGGCCAGCGACTCGGTCGAGGACGCGCAGGCCGACAGGTAGGTGCGGGCACCGCCGCGGGCGCCGAACTCCATCTCGATGGCTGCGGCCGGGCCGTTCGCCATGAGCATCGGGACGGTCATCGGCAGGACGCGACGCGGGCCCTTCTCACGCAGGGTGTCCCAGGCGTCGAGCAGCGTGTTGACGCCGCCGATGCCGGTCGCCCAGTCGACGATGAGGCGCTCGGGCACGACGGACTCGGGGTCGATGCCGGCGTCGGCCCAGGCCTCGCGCGCGGCGACGAGCGACAGCTGCGACGACGGGTCGAGACGCTTCGACTCCGGGCGGGTGAGCTGGTCGGTGAGGAACCGACGCGCCTGGCCGGCGAACTCGACGGGGAGTTCGAGCTCGGCGTAGCGCGGGTCCTCGATGCGGGTGATGCCGGACGTGCCGGCGAGCAGCGCGTCCCACGTCCCCCGGGCGGTCGCGGCGAGGGGTGAGATCGCACCGATCCCGGTGACGACGACGGTCTTCTTGGTCATGGAACGACGTGCTCTTTCGTTGGGGTGAACAAGATGAGCGCCGCGGCCGACGGGGTCCGCTGGCCGCGGCGCTCAGGAAGCTCGTGTCAGGCCTGGGCCTTGACGATGTAGTCGACCGCGTTGCCCACGGTCTTGAGGTTCTTGACCTCTTCGTCCGGGATCTTCACGTCGAACTTCTCCTCGGCGTTGACCACGATGGTCATCATCGAGATGGAGTCGATGTCGAGGTCGTCGGTGAACGACTTGTCGGCGGCGACGGTGTCGGTCGCGATGCCGGTCTCGTCGTTGATCAGCTCGGCCAGGCCGGCGAGGACTTCTTCGTTGGACAGGGCCATGAGTTTCTCCTTGAGGGGGGTGTCGTTTGACCGTGGACCAGCCTAGGGCACGCGGGGTCCGGGTGCTCGGAAGCTGGTCGGGGTGGTCGCGGGTGCGACCGACGACGAACGCGGTGCGGCCGGGTGGTCGCGGTGCGTCCGGGGTGGCTAGGGGAGCACGACCACCTGCGCGCCGAACACGAGTCCGGCGCCGAACCCGATCTGCAGGGCGAGGCCGCCCGACAGGTCCGGGTGCTCCTCGAGCAGGCGGTGTGTGGCGAGCGGGATGCTCGCGGCGGAGGTGTTGCCGGTGGTGGTGATGTCGCGGGCGATCGTGACCGTCTCGGGCAGGCCGAGCTGCTTCGCGAACTCGTCGATGATCCGGATGTTCGCCTGGTGCGGCACGAAGGCGGCGAGGTCCTCCGGACGGACGCCCGCGGTCTCGAGCGCCTGACGCGCGACCTTGACCATCTCCCAGACGGCCCAGCGGAACACGGTCTGGCCGGCCTGCCGCATGGTCGGACGGGGTGCCCCGGCCTCCCACTCGTTGTAGGTCGCGGTCATGCCGATGGCGTCCCACTTCGAGCCGTCGGATCCCCAGATCGTGGGGGCGATGCCGGGGAAGTCGCTCGGGCCGATGACGGCGGCACCGGCCCCGTCACCGAGCAGGAACGAGATCGAGCGGTCGGTCGGGTCGACGACGTCGCTGAGCTTCTCGGCCCCGACGACCAGCACGTGGTCGGCGAGTCCGGACTTGATGAACGAGTCGGCCTGGGCGATGCCGTAGGCGTACCCGGCGCAGGCCGCGCTGATGTCGTACGCGGCGGCGGGCGTCGCGCCGATGCGCTCGGCCAGCAGCGACGCCATCGACGGGGTCGCGACGGTGTGGGTCACGGTGCTGACGAGCACGACGCCGATCTGCGACGGGTCGATGCCCGCCTTCTCGATCGCCTCACGCGCGGCGGCCTCGGCGAGGTCGACGGCCTCGACGTCCTTGCCGGCACGCTTGCGGGTCACGATGCCGGTGCGCTGCCGGATCCACTCGTCGGACGAGTCGATCGGGCCGACCAGGTCGTCGTTCGGCACGACGTGCTCCCCGCGCGCGGCGCCGAACGCCAGGATGCGGGTGTACTCGTGGCCGCGGCGCTGCTGGAGCATCGGGCGTGCGGTGGGGTCGGCCTGGAGGCCCGTGGCGGCGTCCGTCGACTGGGGGGCGTCGGTCATGCGGTTGCGTCTGCTTCCTGGCCCGCGCGCTGCAGCAGGTCGATCGCTGCGGGCAGGTCGTCGGGGGTCTTGATCGCGACGGTCGGCGTCCCGCGGAGTCCGCGCTTCGCCAGGCCGACGAGGGCACCGGCCGGTGCGAGCTCGATGATGCCGGTCACGCCGGCGGCGGAGAAGGACTCCATGACCGCGTCCCAGTGCACGGGGCTCGCGATCTGCTGGACCATCAGGTCGACGAAGCGGCGGCCGTCGTCCACCCGGGAGCCGTCGGCGTTCGTCCAGATCGGCAGCGTCGGGTCCTGCACGGCGGCAGCGGCGGCGACCGGTGCGACACGCTCGACGGCGGGGGCCATGTACCGCGTGTGGAACGCGCCGGCGACGGCGAGCGGGATCACACGGGCCTTGGCCGGCGGGTCGGCGGCGAGGGCCGCGATCGCGTCCGCTGCGCCGGCGACGACGGTCTGGCCGCCGCCGTTGTGGTTCGCGGGGACGAGCCCGTGTGCTTCGAGCGCCGCGGCGACCGCGTCGGCGTCGCCACCGAGGACGGCGGCCATCGACGTCGGCTCGAGCGCGGCGGCGTCGGCCATGGCCCGGCCGCGCTCGGCGACGAGGGCGACGGCGTCGGTCGGCTCGAGGACCCCGGCGACCGCGGCGGCGGTGAACTCGCCGACCGAGTGTCCGGCGACCCCGCCGACCAGGGCGCGACGGCCGTCGGCGAGCAGCGCGTCGGCGGTCACCAGGCCGGCGGCGACGATGAGCGGCTGCGCGAGGGCGGTGTCCTTGATGGTGTCCGCGTCGGAGTTCGTCCCGTGCTCGGCGAGGTCCACGCCGATCGACTCGGACCACTGCCCGACGCGTTCACGGACGGCGGCGTCCTCGAGCCAGGGGGCGAGGAAGCCGGGGGTCTGGGAGCCCTGTCCGGGCGCGACGACGACGATCACCGGACAATCCTGTCGGTCCGACACCGCGGGGTCCGTGTGGGCTTCCCACACGAAACCGCCGCCGACGTTGTCGGGATCGTCATCACCCGCGGTTCACCGCCGGTTCCCTGGGGGTTCACCGCCGAGGAGCGACGCGCCGGCGTCCCGTGGCCGACTCGGACATCGCGCCGAGGATGAGCGCCGACTGCACGATGAGGGCGTCGCGGGCGTGCGTGGCGTCCCACCCGATGATGTCGGCCACGCGCCGCAGGCGGTACCGCACGGTGTTCGGGTGCACGAAGAGCTCGCGTGCGGTGGCCTCGAGCGACCGGCCGGTGTCCAGGTAGCACCACAGGGTCTGCAGGAGCTCGGTGGACTGGTCCTTGAGGGGCACGTAGATCCGCTGCACCAGGGCCGACCGGGCGAGCGGGTCGCCGGCCAGGGCGCGTTCGGGCAGCAGGTCGTCGGCCAGTGCCGGACGCGGGACCCCGCGCCAGGCCCGCGCGACGGCGAACCCGGCGAGGGCGGCCTTCGCACTGGTCGAGGCGTCGACGACCCCCGGGACCTCGTTGCCGAGCACCAGGTGCCCCTCGCCGAACAGCGGTTCGAGGGCCTGCGCGATGGTCGTGAACGAGACGGGTTCCTCGCCCTCGGGCACGTCGTCCCGCGGGGTGGACCGGCCGATCACGACGACGAGCCGAGCGCCCTGCACACCGACGAGCACGTCGGCGTCCAGGTGCCGGGCGGTGCGACGGACCTGGTCGACCTCGAGCTGCTTCGGGGCGGTGCCGACGAGCACCGCGACCTCGCCGTGCCCGTGCCACCCGAGGGCGGCGATGCGGGACGGCAGTTCGTCGTCGTACTCACCCGACAGGATCGAGTCGACCACGAGCGCCTCGAGGCGGGCGTCCCACAGGCCGCGGGCCTCGGCCGCGCGGGCGTAGACGTCGGCGGCGGCGAACGCGATGTCCCGCGAGTACTTGAGGATCGCCTCCTGCAGCATCTCGTCGTCGGCGGCGCGTTCCTCGACGACCGTGACGACGACGCGGATGAGCTGCAGGGTCTGCTGCAGGCTCACCGAGCGCAGCAGTTCCCGCGGTGCCGAGCCGAACACGTCGGCCGCGGCGATCCACGGCGTGGACGCGGTGCCCTCGAGCCAGCTGATGAACGAGGTGATGCCGGCCTGGGCGACCAGCCCCACCGCGGAACGACGGCCCGGGGGCATCTCGCTGTACCAGGGGAGGGTGTCCTCGAGCCGCTTGATGGTGGCCGTGGAGAGCTCACCGGACACCTGACGGAGCCAGGAGAGCGCACGCTCCCGCGCGCTCTCCTGGCTCTGCGCCGGCTTGTCCGGCGAGTCCGGTCGGACCGTCGTCACTCGCTGATCAGCTCTCGCCGCCCGCGCTGCCGGTGGTGCCGGCGGTCACGTCGTGCAGGCGGTACTTGTCGATCGCCTGCTGGACGAGCGCGTGGTCGACCGTGCCCTGCTTCGCCAGCTGCTGCAGCGTCCGCACGACGACCGAGGGGCCGTCGATGTGGAAGAAGCGGCGTGCGGCGGGGCGGGTGTCGGAGAACCCGAACCCGTCGGCGCCGAGTGTGGCGTAGTCACCGGGGACGAACGGGCGGATCTGCTCCTGCACGGCGTGCATGAAGTCGCTGACCGCCACGACCGGGCCCTGGGCATCACGGAGACGCTCGGTGACGAAGGGCGTGCGGGGCTGCTCGTTCGGGTTGAGGAACGCCTGCTGCTCGGCGGCGACACCGTCGCGGTACAGCTCGCCCCAGCTCGTGACGCTCCAGACGTCGGCGGACACGCCCCAGTCCTCGGCGAGGAGCTGCTGCGCCTCGAGGATCCACGGCACCGCGACACCCGAGGCGAGCAGCTGGGCCTTCGGGCCGTCGTGCTCGCTCGGCTTGAGCAGGTACATGCCCTTGAGGATGCCGTCGACGTCCACGCCCTCGGGCTCCGCCGGCTGCACGAGCGGCTCGTTGTAGACCGTCAGGTAGTACATGACGTTCGGGTCGTCGTGCTTCGGCGAGCCGTCTTCGTTCGTGCCGTACATGCGGTCGAGGCCGGCCTTGACGATGTGGCCGATCTCGTAGCCGTACGCGGGATCGTACGAGACGACGGCCGGGTTCGACGACGCCAGCAGCGGCGAGTGGCCGTCGGCGTGCTGCAGGCCCTCACCGGTCAGCGTGGTGCGGCCGGCGGTGGCGCCGATCATGAAGCCACGGGCCATCTGGTCGCCCGCCGCCCAGATCGCGTCGCCGGTGCGCTGGAACCCGAACATCGAGTAGAAGACGTAGACCGGGATGAGCGGCTCGCCCTGCGTCGAGTACGAGGTGCCGACCGCGGTGAACGCCGCCAGGGCGCCCGCCTCGTTGATGCCGACGTGGATGATCTGGCCCTGCGGGCTCTCCTTGTAGGCCAGCAGGAGCTCGCGGTCGACCGAGGTGTAGTGCTGGCCGTTCGGGTTGTAGATCTTCGCCGACGGGAAGTAGGCGTCCATGCCGAACGTGCGGGCCTCGTCAGGGATGATCGGGACCACGCGGTCGCCGAAGTCCGGGGAGCGCAGCAGGTCCTTCAGCAGGCGGGCGAACGCCATGGTCGTGGCGACCTCCTGCTTGCCGGAGCCCTTCTTGACGACCTGGTACTTCGAGTCGTCCGGCAGGGTGACCTGCGTGTACTTCGTGCGGCGCTCCGGCACGTACCCGCCGAGTGCGCGACGGCGCTCGTGCATGTACTGGATCGCCTCGTCGTCGTTGCCCGGGTGGTAGTACGGCGGCGTGTAGGGGTTCTCGTCCAGCTGCGCGTCGGAGATCGGGATGCGCATCTCGTCACGGAACTGCTTGAGGTTGTCGAGCGTGAGCTTCTTCATCTGGTGGGTCGCGTTGCGGCCCTCGAAGCTCGGGCCGAGGCCGTAGCCCTTGACCGTCTTCGCCAGGATGACCGTCGGCTGGCCCTTGTGCTCGGTCGCGGCCTTGAACGCGGCGTAGACCTTGCGGTAGTCGTGGCCACCGCGCTTGAGGTTCCAGATCTGGTCGTCGGTGTAGTCCTGCACCAGCTCGAGCGCCTTCGGGTCGCGCCCGAAGAAGTTCTCGCGGACGTACGCGCCGTTCTCGGCCTTGTACGTCTGGTAGTCGCCGTCCGGCGTCTGGTTCATCAGGTTGAGGAGCGCGCCCTCGGTGTCGCGGGCGAGCAGGTCGTCCCACTCGCGGCCCCAGACGACCTTGATGACGTTCCAGCCCGCGCCGCGGAAGAACGCCTCGAGCTCCTGGATGATCTTGCCGTTGCCGCGGACCGGGCCGTCGAGTCGCTGCAGGTTGCAGTTGATGACGAAGTTCAGGTTGTCGAGGCCGTCGTTCGCGGCGACCTGGAGCTGCCCGCGGGACTCGACCTCGTCCATCTCGCCGTCGCCCAGGAACGCCCAGACCTGCTGGTCGGAGGCGTCCTTGATGCCGCGGTTCGACAGGTACTTGGCCTGCTGCGCCTGGTAGATCGCGTTGATCGGGCCGATGCCCATCGACACGGTCGGGAACTGCCAGAAGTGCGGCATGAGGCGCGGGTGCGGGTACGACGACAGACCGCCACCGGCGTGCGACTTCTCCTGGCGGAAGCCGTCGAGCTGGTCCTCGGAGAGGCGCCCTTCCATGTAGGCGCGCGCGTACATGCCGGGGGAGGCGTGGCCCTGGAAGAAGACCTGGTCGCCGCCGGACGGGTGGTCCTGCGCGCGGAAGAAGTGGTTGTAGCCGACCTCGTACATCGCGGCGCTCGACGCGTAGGTCGAGATGTGCCCGCCCACCGCGATGCCGGGACGCTGCGCGCGGTGCACCGTGATGGCCGCGTTCCAGCGGATCCACCGGCGGTACCGGCGCTCCAGCTCCTCGTCGCCGGGGAACTCCGGCTCGTTCTCCGGCGCGATGGTGTTCACGTAGTCCGTCGTCGGGACCATCGGCACACCGAGGTGCAGTTCCTTGGACCGCTTGAGCAGGCTCAGCATGATCTCGCGACCGCGCTGGTGGCCGTGGGTCCGGACCAGCCCGTCCAGGGACTCACGCCACTCGGCGGTCTCCTGCGGATCCTGGTCGTTCGCCCCGGTGCTGTACGGGTCCTGGTCGTTCACCGTCACCCTTGACCTCGTTCGTTCTCGTGGTGGTGGACATGGCGGCTCCGGTGGTCGGGTCACGACCGGCTGGGGCCCCGTCCACTCTAGGCCCCAGCGCCGACGCTGATGCTGATGGTGTCGTGCAGGTGGACGGGTGCTTGCATTCGCGTGACGTCGGCGTAGCATGGCCGATCGTGCACACGCGACCCGCGTGCGCACGACCCGACGGGCACACCCCACGCCCGAGGAAGAAGCACACGTACCGATGGCACTGGAGATCGGCTCACTCGCGCCGGACTTCGAGCTCCCGAACCAGTTCGGTGAGCACGTCCGACTCAGCGACCACCGCGGCCACCGCCCCGTCGCCCTCGTCTTCTTCCCGCTCGCGTTCTCGTCGAACTGCACGAACGAGCTGTGCGAGCTGCAGGACAACATCGCGATGTTCCAAGACCAGCGCATCGAGCTGATCGGCATCTCCGTCGACTCGAAGGCCACCCTGCGTTCCTTCGCCGAGACGAACGGCTACGACTTCGAGCTCCTGGCCGACTTCTGGCCGCACGGTGCGGTGTCGAAGGAGTACGGCGTGTTCCTCGAGCACAAGGGCTTCGCGACCCGCGCGACCTTCGTCATCGACGTGCAGGGCCGCATCAAGGCGTCGATCATCACCGAGCCGGGCCTGCAGCGCGACGTCGCGGAGTACCGGGCGGCGCTCGACCGGCTCGCGGCCTGCTCGGCACCCGTCGCCGTCGGCTAGCGTTCCGAACCCCTCGTGCCGACGCGTCCGCGTCGGCGGACGGGAGGCCCGGTGCACGCCACCGACACCGGCCCGCGTGCGCGCGTGGTCACCGCCGACGACGGCTACGCGCCCTTCCCGGTCCGGGCGACCCCCGGCACCTGGGGCCTCACCCGCACCGTCGTGTCGACCCCGACGGGCGCGGTCGTGGTGCACCACCGCGCCGGTCCGGACCCGCTCCTGCTGCTGCACGGCGTGGCCGGTTCGTGGTCGACCTGGACGCCGCTGCTGACCGCCGCCGGCGGGGTCGGTGACCGAGGACTGGTGCTCGTCGACCTGCCCGGCTGGGGATCCTCACCCGCTCCCGACGGCCCGTTCGGGATCGACCGGGTCGCCGGGGTGCTGACCGCGGTGTGCGACGCGCTCGGGGTCGGCACCGTCGACGTCGTCGGGCACTCGATGGGCGCGTTCGTCGGCATGCACCTGGCCGTGGTGGCACCCGAGCGCGTCCGGTCCCTCGCCCTGGTGTCCGGCACCACGGTCGCGACCGCCCGCGCCGCACGGCACCCGCTGCGCGCGCTCCGGAGCCTGCCGGCGTTCACCCTGCTGCGCGCGGGCCTGACGGTCACGGGCGCCGCGGCGCTCCCGGTGCTGCGCGGGCTCGACCGCATCGGCCTGCTGCCACTGCTCGCCGCTCCGGTGTTCACGCACGTGCGACGGCTCGACCGGAGCGTGCTCGACGCCTTCGTCGACGAGCTCCGGCCGGAGCGGTTCACCGACGCGGCCCGGGCCGCAGCGGCGTGCGACGTCGACCGGTGGTGCGGCATCACCTGCCCGGTGACGGCGATCGCGGGGCGTGACGACGTGTTCGCCCGGGTGTCGGACCTCGACGCGCTGCGGTCGCTCGTCCCGCGGACCCGCACGGTGCTGCTCGACGACTGCGGGCACTTCGCCCACGTCGAGCGCCCCGACGCCGTCGCGCGGGTGCTCGGCCTCGTCTGAGCGTGCTCGGCGTCGTCGATCCGCTCGTGGAACGTCGCTCGATGCACACGCACCAGGACGGGACGCCCGGGTCAGGTGTGCACGGGGAACGTCGCCGCGACGCGGGCGCGCACCTCGGCGACGACGGCCTCGCGCATCGCGGGGGAGAACAGGGCGTGGTCCCCGTCCTCGACCCGGACGACCGACACCGACCCACGACGGTCGTCCCCGCCGAAGCGGCGCACCGCCCGCTGGCCGCCGAGGCGGTCGAACAGTGCGGCGTCCTCGGGGGCGACGATCACGACGACGTCGGTGCCGTGCTCGACGAGCGGGCGGACGTGGCCGACGACGCCGCCCATCCGGTCACGGCGGGCGATCCGTTCGCGCAGGGCCGTCGGCACGAACCGGTTGTACCGCTCGCGCAGCCACAGCCGCGCGGCGGAGGGGGTGTCGATCGCCCGGACGGTGTCGGCGTACGACCCCGGCTCGGCGGGGACGCGGCGGTAGTCGTTCGGGCTGATCTCGACCACGAGCCGCGGGGACTCGTCGATCGCGCGGCCGGCGACCCAGGCCCCGGCGCACATCCCGACCAGCACGAGCCGGTCGGACGGGGTCCGGAGTGCGGCGACGACGGCGGACTGGTCCTCGACCCACTCCTGCGCGAACAGGAAGCTCCGTTCGTCCTCGTGCACGCCGGTGCTCTCGCCGGTGGCGCGGCGGTCGACGCGGACCACGCGGGCGCCGTCGCGGGCGAGGGCGCGTGCGAGCTCCACCTGGTAGTCGGTGGCGCCGACCCGGTGCTCCGCGCCGCCGCTGTGCAGCACGACCACGGGTGCGTCGTGGTGCTGCGCGGACGACACGGTCTCGATGCCGAAGAGTCCCTGTTCGCCGAGCACGACGATGCGCTCGGACACCCGACCGTCCACGTCGAGGACCTCGTCGAGGGCGGGTGCGGTCGTCACCACGGTGTGCTCGGGCGCCCAGGCGTCGAGCCAGGCCACGACGGTGTCGACGGCGGCGCCGGGGATGCGGGCATGGATGCTCGTGCCGTCGAGGAGTTCGGCGCTGCCCGTGACCTCGGTGGTCGGCACGGTACCGAGTCCCCTCGGTGCGGTGCTGCCCGGACGGACGAGGGCGACGGTGGGACCGGTGCGCGGGGTGAAGGCGAGGGCGGCGAGCGTGGCGGCCTCGTCGGGGTCGACGTCGAAGCCGATCAGGCTCTCGACGCCGTCGACGACCCGCTCGGCACCGATCGTGATCGACGCGAGGGCGCGCTGTCGTCGGAGCCACCCCTTGCCCGACGCCGGCGCGTCCCACACGACCAGGCCGTCGGCGTCGGTCGCGGCCTGGTCGGCGACCAGCGCCGCGGACGCGAGTCCGACGAACGCGACCTGGCGGACCCCCGTGCTGCGCAGCAGCGCGGCGGCGTGGCGTGCCGACCGGACCTGCGCGTCGGGATCGGCGTCGGGTGCTCCGTCCCCACGGCCGGACGGGTCGTAGCGCACCGAGGCGATGCCACGGGCCTCCAGGCGGTCGGCGAGCAGGCGGAGCGTGCGGTACGCGATGACGCCCTCCTGGCCGAGCGGCGGGCAGATGACGACCCCCGCGCGGGCGTGCGCCGGCAGCTGGACGGCGGCCCGCAGGGCGGGCCTGCCGGACCAGCCGTGCAGGGTGGTCACAGGGCCAGGGCCGCGCGGACGGACGCCGGCCAGGTGTCGACGTCCGTGCCGTGGGCGGCGAACAGGGCGATGGTGATGCGCTCGAGACCGAACGCGATGCAGGCGCTGTGGGCGACCTGTCCGTCCTCGGCGCGCAGGCCGAAGGACGTGCCGAAGTGGTCCTCGTGCAGGTTCGCCGAGCTGATCGCGGTGGCGTCGTGGTCGGGACCGTAGACGGGCGTCACGAACTCGAACTTCAGCGCCTGCTCGACCTGGTTGCGGGCGAGCATCGCGCCGACGCGACCGAAGAACGGGTCGTTGGCGGGGACGACGTCGATCTCGAGCCCGAACGACTCGAGCAGGGCGCGCATGACCGGGATGCTGCCGTCGCGGTGTGCGGCGGCCGAGGCGGGCGTGCCGACGTGCACGAACTCGTGCATGTGGAAGGCCTGCAGGCGCATCGGGTCGAGCGAGGGCTCGCGGCGGAAGGAGTCGCCCAGGATGTCGAAGAACCGCCCCTGCTGCGGCACGGTGTCGCCGATCAGGCCGTAGACCGGGTGGCAGACGGCCGGCGTGAGCATGAGGTCGGCCGGCTCGAGGAACCCCTCCCAGCGCTCACCGCGCTCGCGGGCGGCGAGCAGGGCGCGGTGGGTGCGGTCGTCCCCGGTGAACCCGGAGATCGACGCGGCGAGGTCCGGGAAGGACGCGATGTAGTCGGTGCGCTCGAAGGCCGCGAGCGGCTCGACGGGCGGGAACCGGAGCACGTCGGCGTGCAGGTGGGCCTGGCTGCGGACGGCGGCGGCGTCGACCGCGGCGGTCACGCGCTCGAACACGCCGGTGCGGCCGTAGAGCCCCGGCGTGCCGAGGTCGATGAGCACACCGTCGGTGAGGAGCCGGGCGCGGAGCGCGGCACGTGCGGCGTCCAGGTCGGCGGCGCCGTCGGTGGTGGGGGTCGTGTCCGTGATGGTCACAGGATCACTCCTGTCATGAGTGCCAGGTCGGCGTCGTTCGCGAGGAGACGGTCGTTGCTCACCATGACGGCGGCTCCGTGGGCGTCCCGGAGGTGTCGGGCGATGCTCATCGGCCCGGACGCGGCGTAGCCCGCGATCCCGACGATGCGCAGCGCCTTCGTGACGATGTCCGTCACCCGTTCGGACGACCCGATCTTCAGGGCGTTCGCGGCGAGGGCGGACGCGCTCGAGGCCAGCACCGCGGGGTCGTCCGCGGCGGCGTCGAAGCGTTCGGCGGCATGGCGGACCGAGTCGGCCATGGTCTGCAGGTCGACGAGCACCTCGGCCAGGCGCAGGGCTCCCGGCGGGGTCGTGCCGATCGTGGCGCGGGCCTGCCGGCGCACGGCGCTCCGGGCCCGTTCGGTGGCGGACACCGCGATGCCGAGCCAGACCGAGGCCCACAGCACGTGCGACACCGGCAGGACGGTCTGGGCCGAGATCGTGGCGTAGTCGTCGCGGAACACCCGGTCGGTCGTGGTCTCGGTGTCCAGGACCCACCCGTTGCTGCACGTGCCGCGCAGGCCCATGGTGTCCCAGGTCGACGTCTGCGACAGGACCATCGTGTCCCGCCGGCAGACGAGGAGCCGCTGGTCGGACGCCGGGGCCTCGGGGTCGCGGCGGGCGGTGACGAACACCGCGTCAGCCTCGGTGGCGTACGAGATCACCGGCGCGTCCTTGCGCAGGCGGATCCGGCCGTCCTCGGTGGCCTCGATGGCGCACGTCGAACGACGGGCATCCCCACCGACCCCGCGCTCCGTCGTCGCCGACGCCACGAGCGCGCCGTCCCGCACCGCGGCGATCGTCTCGAGCACGCCGGCACCGTCGCCACCGTGCCGCCAGAGCGCCATCACCTGTCCCTGGTGCATCGCGAACACCATGCCCGTCGCCGCGCACGCACGGCCGAGCTCGGTCGCGATCACGGAGAGCTCGGCGACGGTGGCTCCTTCGCCACCGTGCTCGACGGGTACGGCGGCCGCCAGCAGCCCGTACTCGCGCATCGCGGCGATCGCCTCGCGCGGGGGACGGGCGTCACGGTCGACCTCGTCCGCGAACTGCGCGGCGACCTCGGCCACCGCGCCGGCACGCTCCGCGAAGCGGTCGACGACCGACGGCGCGGGCAGGGTCAGGGTCACGACGCGAGCTCCGCGGCCGCGGTGATCGACTCGACGGTGGCGAAGGTGGACCGGTTCAGCACGGAGTCGGGGAACTCGACGTCGAGCTCGGACTCCACCGCGAGCATCACGTTGACCGTGGCGTGCGAGGTCAGCCCGAGCGCGTACAGGTCCGCGATCGACGCCACGTCCCACGCGTCGACGGACAGCCGACCGTGGTCGACGAGCGCCCGTCGGACGGCCCGGTCGATCGCCGGGTCGGCGATCGTCGCGGTGGTGCTGGAGGAGTTCGGGACCTGTTCCATGACGGCAACCATAAGGAAGGACCGCCCTCGGGAAACCGCCGTGCGGGTGCGGGAAACCGCACGGTGTCGGGAGCCGGCGGTCAGCGCTCCGAGAGGGCCACCGCCGTCGCCACCGCGAGCCCCCGTTCGTGGGCCAGCGACACCGCGATCGGGCCGCAGCCGACCGACTCCGCCAGGGCCGCGGCCGCTCCGGACAGCTCGACCACGGGGGCACCGTCGGCGTCGAGCACGATGGCGACGTCCCGCAGGGGGACCGCCTGCCCGGGCGCGGGCCGGAGCAGCTTCACCACGGCCTCCTTGCCGGCGAACCGTGCGGCGAGGCGCTCCGGGTCGTCGCCCGTGTCGGCACGCTCACGCGCGGTGAACACCCGGTCCAGGTAGCGCTCGCCGTGGGCGGTGATGCCCGCCACGACGTCGTCGACCGCGGCCAGGTCGGTCCCGGTGCGGATGGTCGTCACGAGGAGCAGGCTACGCACCACTCGCGCACGGCGCATGCCCCGGCGAGCATGGTCGCCGGGGAGGGTTCGTATGATCGTCGCCAGGGACCACCGAGGGGGAACGATGGCATCACCGTGGACGGGCATCATCGAGGACGCGCGGCACTACCCGTCGCCGCACAACTCGCAACCGATCGTCGTGCGCGTCGAGGACGACCGCACCGCGACCGTGTTCTACGACCTGCGGAAGGGGTTGCCGGCCGAGTCGTTCGGGATCCCGTTCGGCCACGTCTGCGCGGGGGTGTTCCTGGCGGGGCTCGAGGTCGTCGCGCGGGCGCACGGCTTCGCCGTGCAGGAAGAGCTGGACCACGCCGAGATGGACTTCGGCCGGCTCGACGCCGCCGGCGACGACCACCTGCACCGGCTGGGCACGGTGACGTTGCGACCGCGCACGGCCACCGCGGACGACCGGGAGGCCCTGGCCGGCTTCCTCGCGCGGCGCACGTCCCGCAGGCCCTACGACGCCACCCTGGTCGGGACCGACGCGATCCAGGCCGCCGAGGCGATCGCCGCGGCTGCGGGGCACCGCTTCCGCACGACGGACGACCGAGCGACCGTCGACGAGATCGTGCGCGTCAACCAGGAGACCCTGTTCGACGACCTGCAGCACGACGCCGTGCACGCCGAGATCCTGCACTGGCTGCGGTTCTCGAAGCGACAGGCCGCGGCCACCGGCGACGGGCTGTCCGCCGAGACGATGCTCATGCCCGGACCGGTGCTCCGGTTCGCCATGGAGCACCGCGGGATGTGGCAGGCGCCGGGCGTCGGTGCGGTCATCCGGAAGGTGTACCTGTCCACCATGCGGGGCGTCCGGCAGCTCGGTTGGCTCGAGGGGCCGTTCAGCACCCCGGCCGAGTACGTCGAGGCCGGCCGCGTCTTCATGCGGCTCTGGCTCGAGTTGTCGCGCCGAGGGGTCGCGATGCACCCCTTCGGCACCGTCATCACCAACCCGCGGTCGCACGCCGCGTTCGTCGAACGGGCCGAGGTCGACGAGTCCGACGGGCGGATGGCGTGGATGCTCTTCCGGTTCGGGCACAGCGCCCCACCACCCCTGGCCCACCGCCGGCCCGCCGCCGCGATGACCGTCGGGGGGACCCGGTGAAGCGCGCAGCGGTGTTCTCGGTGGTGTGGGTGGTGGAGACGTTCGTCGCCCTGTTCATGCCCCGCGTCGGCACCCACAAGCTCCTGCTCACGCCGGGCATCGAACCGCTCCGCTGGACCCTCGGCCGCTGGCGCGCCTGGCGGACCGCGGAACAGGCCGCGAAGCGGGTCCCCGCGTACCGGGCGTTCCTGGCGGAGTCCGGACGTGCCTCCAGGCTCGACACCCGCGGCGGGATCGCCGCAGCGATCTCGGGACTGCCCGAGATGGACAAGGACTCCTACGTCAAGCGCTGGAGCATCCCCGAGCGCTGCGTCGACGGGCGGCTGCCGCGGCGCGGGGTCGTCGTCGACGAGTCCAGCGGGTCGAGTGGCACCCCCACCAGCTGGGTGCGCGGCCCGGACGAACGACAGGCCACCCGGCAGCTGCTGCAGCTCGGGTTCTCGCGCACCGCGAAGGACCTGACCAAGCAGCCGTTCGTGCTCAACGCCTTCTCGCTCGGCGCGTGGGCCACGGGGATGAACGTGACCGCATCGCTCACCGAGTCGTCGATGATCAAGTCCGTCGGACCCGACCGCGACAAGATCGTGCAGACGATGCGCGAGTTCGGCACCGACTTCACCTACGTCATCTGCAGCTACCCGCCGTTCCTCAAGGCACTGTTCGAGGACGACCGGCTCGACTGGAGCCGCTACACGATCGTCGCGGCGTTCGGTGGCGAGGGCATCAGCGAGAACATGCGCGCCCACATCGAGCAGTACGCGCAGGCCGTGCTCGGGTCGTACGGGGCGAGCGACCTCGAGATCAACCTCGGCATCGAGACGCCGTTCAGCGTGCAGCTCCGCCGGGCGATCGCCGCGTCGCCCGAGCTGTCCGCCGCGCTCACCAAGCAAGGCGAGTACGGCGTGCTGCCGATGGTGTTCCAGTTCAACCCGTTCGGCTACCTGATCGAGACGAACGACCTCGGCGAACTCGTCGTGACCATCGCCCGGTCCGAGAACATCAGCCCACGCATCCGGTACAACATCCACGACCGCGGGCACGTGGTGCGCATGAAGGAGCTGCGGTCCGTGCTGCGGGCGACGGGACACGCGGCGCTCGCCGACCAGGCGGAGCTCGACCTGCCGCTGCTGTTCCACTACGGCCGGTCCGACCTGTCCGTCGACTACAACGGAGCCGTCGTCGCGCCGGACGTCGTCCGTGACGTGGTCTACGGCGACCCGGACCTGCTCGAGGCGGTCGAGAACCACCGGCTCATCAGCTACGAGGACGACCGCGGTGACCGGCAGCTGCACATCGCGTTCCAGCTGGCGGCCGGTGCGGGCGGGTACGACGCCGACACCGCTCGCGGCACCGTCATCACGGAACTGCGCCGGTTGAACCGGGACTTCTCGAACGCCATCCGCACGGCGCCGCCCGGCACCCTGCCCACGGTGGCCTTCTACCCGTACCGGACGGGGCCGTTCCGCGAGGACGGCAAGAAGCTCAAGAACGAGTACGTGTGGCAGCTGCCGGCCGGGTCGGTCGAGCAGTGGGACCTCGACCTGTCGTGGGTCGCGGCGAAGGAGGCCTGAGCCGAGCGACGGCGGCGCTAGTCGTACTGGGGCGGCCAGTCGAAGGGTGCCGGCAGGCGCGGGACCTCGCCGACGCCTGTCACGACGAGCACGACCTGCCGCAGGTCGGTCAGCTCGATCGAACGCGGGTTGCCGATGCGGCGGTGACCGTCGACCCAGACCGTCAGCTCGCCGCGCAGCCCGCCGACGTGCTCCGGACCGAGCGACACGCCCCACTCGTCGAAGAACTGCCCGAGCGTGAAGGTCTGCTCCGTCGGGGACTCCACGTGCACGATGCCCGAGGTGTCGTGCGTGTGGATCTCGGCGGCGAACTCGCGCTCGGCGGAGTGCCCGACGTTCGCGGGCACGGTCACCGGGTCGTCGCCGTCCAGGATCGTCAGGTGCGTGTGCACGTGCTCGGCGAGCCGTTCGCCCCACACGTTGCCCAGACTGGCCGCGTCCGCGCGCGCGGACAGGTCGGTCGGCCGGGGCCAGGGCGGAGCGTCGCGGGTCGTGTCCGCTCCGGGCGACGAGCACCCCGACAGCAGCAGGACCGCGGCGACGGCGACCGCGACGCTCCGCAGGGTCACCAGCGGTCGTGGACGCTCGCGCGGAACCACGTGTCGTACAGGTCGTGCACGGTGGCGTCGAGCCCCTCGATCGGCGGCAGGTCGGCGGCGGCCGCGTTCGAGCGGGCCTGCTCCGGGTTGCGGGCACCCGGGATGGCCGCGGTGACGCCGTCCTGCGCGATGATCCACGCGAGCGCCGCCTGCGGGACCGAGACGGCGTCGGGCAGGGACGCCGCGAAGGTCTGGGCCGCGCGCACACCGTCGTCGTAGTCGACGCCGCTGAAGGTCTCGCCCTGGTCGAAGGCCTCGCCGTGGCGGTTGTAGTTGCGGTGGTCGCCCTCGGCGAAGGACGTGTCGGTCGTGTACTTGCCGGAGAGCAGCCCCGATGCCAACGGGACGCGCGCAAGTATGCCGACCCCGGCCTCCCGGGCGGCCGGCAGCACGCGGTCGAGCGGCTTGAGGCGGAACGCGTTGAGGATGATCTGGACGCTCGCGACACCGGGCCGGGCGATCGCGGTGAGCGCCTGGTCGGCGGTCTCGACGCTGACGCCGTAGGCGGCGACCGAGCCGTCGGCGACGAGCGCGTCGAGCGCGTCGTAGACGGCGTCGTCCTCGTAGACCGGGGTGGGCGGGCAGTGCAGCTGCACGAGGTCGAGGGTGTCCTGCCGCAGGTTCGTGCGGGAGCGGTCGACCCACTCGCGGAAGTTCGCGGCGACGTAGTTCTCGGGGACCTGGTCGGCGCGACGGCCCATCTTCGTCGTGATCGTGAGCGGCACGTCGGGGTTCGCGGCACGCCACGCGCCGATGAGCTGCTCGCTCCGGCCGTCGCCGTACACGTCGGCGGTGTCGAACAGGGTGACGCCGGACTCGACGGAGGCGTCCATGACGGCGTTCGCGTCGGCTTCGGAGACGGGGCCCCAGTCACCGCCGAACTGCCAGGTGCCGAGACCGATGGGGGAGACGGAGCGGCCGGTGCGGCCGAGGGTGCGACTCTGCATGCTGCCGAGCGTAGTCAGGCGGGTGCGGACCGGGTTCAGCCGGTCGTGGACACGCCCCGGCGCAGCAAGGCCCGCGCCGCCCGGGCCCGCGGGATCACCCAGAGCGCGGCCCACAGCACCATCCCGCTCCAGAGCAGGATGAGCATCGCCGTGATGAGCGCGTCGTGCTGGTCGCGCATGGACCAGGTCATCGCGATCCACAGCACGCCGAGCACGACCTTGCCCCAGCCGGCGCCCTCGCGGTCGGCCTGCGCCTGGACGAGCGGGATCCAGTGGGCGGCCGGCACGTGTGCGGGCACCTGGCCGTCGGCGATCCAGTCGCGCACGGCGATCGACTGCTCGTACCCGCCCTCGGCGCGCCACGCCCGCCGCTGCAGGACGACCGCGATCGTCGCGCCCAGCGCTGCCGTGGGGATGCCCACCGACACGAGGACCGTGGTCGTCGCCTCGGTCCACGACGACAGGACGAGCATGACGAGGACGACGGCGAAGGCGGCGCCCGTCACGCCGGCACCGAGCAGGCGGAGCCGCCCGGCTTCGTCGAGGACTCCGACACCGTTCACGGGCACGAGCGTACCTGCGGCGGCCGGGAGGGAGTGGCGGTGCGGTGGCTCGTGGTTCGTGGTTCGTGGTTCGTGGCTCGTGGCCCGTGGCCCGTGGCCCGTGTCTTGGTGGCTCGGCCCGCGGTCAGCTCGGCGGCTCGGCGCTCGGTCAGCTCTGCGCCAGCAGCCAGCACGTGCCGGCGGCGGCGAAGGCCATCGCCCAGCTCACCAGGCTGCCGATGAGGAAGTACTCGGCCTGGTAGCCGGTGGTCTCGCGGCGGATCTCCGGGAACCGGACGATGCCCTTCGCGGCGATGAGCGCGGCGACGACGGGGAAGGCACCGGCCAGGGCGAACCCGGCCAACAGCAGCCGTTCGATCGGGCCGATCAGGCGGCCGCCCTTGAGCGTGACCGTGCCGTCCGCGGCTGCGGCTGCGTCTGGCGTCGTGTCGGTGCGCCGTCGGGCGGAGCGCTTCCGTCGGGTCGGCTCGGCAGTCTCCGCGCCGGGCCGTTCGTCGGGCGAGAGCCCCGGCGGCAGCGCCTGGGCGACGACCACGTTCGCCGAGTCGACGAGGAACAGCGCCGATCCGATCCCGGCCACCACTGCCGCGAGCGGGACCGCCCGGACGAACGCCGGACCGGCGTCGCGGTGCCAGTCGACGACGAAGCCGGACGCGTCCGGAGCCGGTGCCCAGAGCAGCAGCACCGCGACGGCGACCGCGAGCAGGGCGGCCGGCCAGGAGCCCGAGCGGCGGAGCCAGGGGAGTGCCCGACCGCGACGACTCGCCTCGCCCCCGGACCGGACCGGGACCGTCGTCGCGACCCACAGCGCCGCGAGGGCGACCATCGTCAGCGCGGCCCGGACGTCGACGCCGAGACCGAGCACGGCGACCACCGTCGCCCCGGCCCACAGCAGGATGACCACCGTCGTGCACAGGGCCCGTCGTGGTGCCGCGTCCGTCCCGGTCCGTGCACGTGCGACGTCGGCCAGCCCGACGAGGGCGAGGAGGATCCCGGCGAGCATCAGCGGCCCCCGTCTCCGAGGACACGCAGGCCCTCGACCACGGCGGCCACGCCCGACTTCTGCACCGACTGCGACACGGCCGACGGGGTGATGCCCTCATCCACGGCGATCTGCGCCTGCGTCCGGCCCTCGACCAGGCCCAGCGCGATCCGACGTGCGCGGGGTGTCAGCCGTGCCACCACGTGGTCGCGGCTGAGGAACCAGGCGTTCACGAGCCGCTCCGTCGTGCCGTGGCGGTCCTCGGCGTCGTGGTACCACGACCGGAGGAACGCGGTCCGGGCGTCCTCGCGGCGGTGGGTCTCGTTGATGGCGTCCCGCGCGGACCACCACCCCGGGCCGTCCTGCAGCGGACCGGTGCCGCCCGTGCCGATCGTCCGGACCTGGCCGCGCCCGATGCCGAGACGGATCTGCACCGCCGGGGGGAGGGCGAGGGTCGCGGCGGTGGTCGCCACGAGGGCGTCGGGGAGCGTGGCGTAGATCACCTGGAACTCGTCGCCGACGGTGGCGCGCAGGGGATCGAGCGCCCTGACGTCCGCGGTACGGTCGAAGGCCTGCTCGACCGCGTGCTGGGCCGCCTCGCGGTCGGCGAGCGCGCGAGAGTCGACCAGGTCGACGATCACCGCGATGACGGGCTCGGGCTGCATGGGTTAAGCGTAGAGCTTCATATCGGCGAAAGTAAGTCTGGGGCTGAACTTCGAGAGGGGTTCGTGACGCTCTAGGATCGTCGTGAGGGCCTTTAGCTCAGCTGGTAGAGCGCCACGTTTACACCGTGGATGTCGTCGGTTCGATCCCGGCAGGGCCCACCTGGAGATCTCGGTAGGGTGCCCGGCACCACGGCGTGCGCGATCCCGCCGGGCCGGTGCCGGATCGCGCCGGGTCCGTGCCGGATCGGCGCCGCGTCCGTGACGGACGGGCGCGTTGCCGACGCGTCGACGAGCCCTCAGCGGTGCGCGGCTGCGGTCGTCTGATCGCGCGGCGATCCTGCCCCGGCGTACGACGACACCAAACCGGTCGTGGTGCCCGCCCCGAAGAGGTGGACGGTGGCCGGTTCCGGTCGCCGTCAGCAGACGAGGAGCTTCCCGTGAAGAAGAACACCCGAATCCTGAGCACCGCGACCGTCGCCGTGGCACTGACGCTCGGCGGTCTCGCGACGAACGCGACCGCGGCGAACGCAGCCGAGGCCCCCAGCACGAGCGTGACGACCCCGACGCTCATCGAAGGACCCCTCGTTCAGGGTCCGCTCATCGACCTCGGCGGGATCCTCAACTCGCTGCGCATCGGTCAGTTCCAGTAACACCCGGAGCCACCGACACCAGCGGAACCGTGATCCGGCCCCGACACGGGCCGCGACCCGACAGGAAGAGCCTCTCCGTGACGAGCAAGCACCACCAGGACGACCGCAACGAGCACGGGGCGCCCGTCCGCGTCCCGCTGACCTCCGCACAACGGGGGATCTGGTACGCCCAGCAGCTCGACCCGTCGAACCCGACCTACCAGATCGGGCAGTACCTGGACCTCCACGGCGAGCTCGACCAGCGGCTCGCGCGGATCGCGCTCACCAAGTCGGTGGCCGACCTCGATGCGCTCTCGACACGCATCCGGTCGGACGCCGAGGGCCCGTACGGGATCATCGAACGTCCGAGCCCGACCGACGAGGTCATGCAGGTCGTCGACCTGCGGCACCTCGACCCGGCCGCGGCTCGTGCCGAGGCGCTGGCGTCCATGGACCGCGAGATGGGGACGCCGCGGGACGTGCAGGGCGACGACCTGTTCGGCGCGGTCCTGTTCCAGGTCACGGACACCCGTTCGCTGCTCTTCCTGCGCGTGCACCACGTGCTGCTCGACGGGTACTCCGCGGTCATCGCGCTGCGGTACATGGCCGAGGTCTACACGCGGTTGTCGCGGCACGCGCCCTCGGGGCGGCTGCTGGACGTCACCGCGAAGCCCCTCGCGCACCTCGCCGCGCGCGTGTCGTCGCCGCTCCCCGGGCTCGACGACCTCCACCGTGACATCGCCGAGTACGAGGCGTCCGACCAGCGCGACGCCGACGAGGCCCACTGGCGCGACGCGCTGGACGACGACGCGACCGTGGCCGGACTCGAGGGGACCGCCGCGACGGCCGCGAGCTCGGTCGTCCGGGTGGCCGTGCCCCTCGACGACGCGCGCACCGCGCGACTGACGGCGCTCGGCCGCGACCTCCCCAAGACGGTCGTCGCGATCGTCGCCCTGTACATGTCGAAGATCACGGGCGAGGAGCGGGTCTCGCTCGGCCTGCCGGTCACCGCACGCCGCGGCAAGGTGGCGAAGACCACGCCCTCGATGCTCTCGAACATCCTCCCGCTCCGGATCGACGTGCCCGCGAACGCCGAGGTCTCGGGCGTCGTCGCGCACGCCGGCGACGTCGTCCGCGGTGCCGTCGCGCACCAGCGCTTCCGCGTCGAGTCCCTCGACGGCGCGCCCCGCCACGCCGGACCGTCGGTCAACCTGCTGCCCGTCATCGACGAGATCCGGTTCGGTGACGCCGTCGGCGCGGTCGAGATCCTGTCGACCGGACCGGTCCACGACCTGTCCATCGTGCTGTCCGGCCTGTCGAGCGACGCCGCCGCCGCGACGCTGCAGCTCGAGGGGGACGCTGCGCTGCACACGACGGCGAGCCTCACCGAGCACGCCGACCGGTTGCTCGCGTTCATCGACCGCGTGGTCGACGGCCCCGAGGGGCTCACCGTCACGGACGCCGCGGTGGTGCACGAGGACGAGGTCGCGGCACTCCTCGAACAGGGAGCCGGCGACACCGTCACCCTCGATCCGGAACTGGTGCTCGAGGCCTTCGCCGACGTCGCCCGTCGACGCCCGGACGACCTCGCCGTGGTCGCCGACGACGGCACGAGGACGTTCGCGGCGCTCGACGCCGACGCCACACGCCTCGCACACCACCTGATCCGCGAGGGCGTCGTCCCCGGTAGCCGGGTCGCGGTCCGCATCGAGCGCAGCGTCATGCTGCCGATGCTCGTCCTCGCCGTGCTGCGGGCGGGCGCCGTGTACGTCCCCCTCGATCCCGAGTACCCCACGGACCGCGTCGCCGGGATGATCGAGGACTCGACCCCGACGATGCTCCTGACGAGCAGCGCCCAGCTCGCCCGTGACCGCGCCGCGGGTGCGCCCTGGCAGGTGCCCTCGCTCCCCGTCGACGCCGACACGGCGGTGTGGCACCGCCGGACGGACGACCCGAGCGCACTGCCGCAGACGGCCCCGGACGCCCTCGCGTACATCGTCTTCACCTCCGGCAGCACCGGACGGCCGAAGGGCGTCGGCGTGGACCGCACGGCCTTGCGGAACCTGTTCCAGCACCACCGCGCCGAGATGTTCGACCCGGCACAGGCACGACTCGGTCGGCCGTTGCGCGTGGCGCACACGGCCGGGCTGTCGTTCGACGCCGCGTGGGACCCGCTGCTCTGGCTCTTCGCCGGCCACGAACTGCACATCGTCGCCGACGACGTCCGGCGCGACCCGGAGCGCCTCGTCGAGTACTTCGTGCGGCACCGGATCGACGCGGTCGAGACCACCCCCTCGTTCGCCGAGGCGCTGCTCGCAGCGGGCATGCTCGACACTGACGTCCACCCCACCGAGATCGCCGTCGGCGGCGAAGCGGTCGGCCCGGCGCTGTGGGACGCGCTCGCCCACCGCGACGACGTGCACGCCGTCAACCTGTACGGGCCCACCGAGGCCACCGTCGACAGCCTCACCGCGGTGCTGGAGCCGGGACGCGCGCCGCACATCGGCTCGTCGGTCCGCAACACGCGCCACTACATCCTCGACGCCAGCCTCACCCCGGTACCCGACCGGGCCGTGGGTGAGCTCTACCTGGCCGGCACGAACGTCGCACAGGGCTACGTCGGGCAGCCCGGGCTGAGCGCCGAGCGCTTCGTCGCCGACCCGTTCTCCGCCGACGGTTCCCGCATGTACCGCACCGGGGACGTCGTCCGTCGTCGGCGTGACGGGTCCCTGCGCTTCGTCGGCCGCATCGACGACCAGGTCAAGATCCGCGGCTACCGCGTCGAGCTCGCCGAGGTCGAGGCCGCGATGGCCCGCCAGCCCGGCGTGGCCGTCGCCGCGGCCGTCGTCTCGGGCGAGGGGCCGGCCAGCCGCATCATCGGGTACGTCTCCTCCGACGGCGACCTCGGGGGCCTCCCCGCGGCCGTCCGGGACGGCATGCGCTCCGAGGTGCCCGACTACATGGTGCCCTCGGTCGTCGTCGCCCTGCGCGAGATGCCGATGACCCCGAACGGCAAGCTGGACCGTCGTGCGCTGCCGGCCCCCGAGCAGTCGACGACCGGCACGGTGCTGCCGCCGCGCAACGAGACCGAGCGCATCGTCGCCGACGTGTTCGCCGAGGTCCTGGACGTGCCCGTGATCGGGGTCGAGGACGACTTCTTCGCCGCCGGCGGGCACTCCCTGCTCGCCACCCGGCTCGCAGCGCGCCTGTCCGAACGGCTCGACCGGACGATCACCGTGCGGGACGTCTTCGAACGGCCGTCCGTGGCCGCCCTCGCCGGCGGCAGCGGCTCGCCGACCGGCCGCGAGTCCCGGCTGGCACGGACCACGCGTCCGGACGAGGTGCCGCTGTCGCTCACGCAGCGCCGGCTGTGGTTCCTGAACCGCCTGGAGCCGGACTCCGCCGCCTACAACATCCCCGTGGTGCTCCGTCTCGACGGCCCGCTCGTCGTCGAGGCGCTGCGCGCTGCGTTCGTGGACGTCGCGATGCGGCACGAGCCCCTGCGGACCATCGTGCCGCTCGCGGGCGACGAACCGCTGCAGCAGGTCCTCGAGGGCGCGGCCGCGGAACCCCCGTTCCTGACGGTCACGGTGCCCGAGGACCGGGTCGACGACGTCGTCCGCGACGAGGCGACCCGTCCGTTCGACGTGACGACCCAGACACCCCTCCGCGCGGTGCTCCTGCGCATCGACGACGACCGTCACGTCCTGGTCGCGACGATGCACCACATAGCCTCGGACGGGTGGTCCCTGGCACCGTTCGCCCGCGACCTCGGGACGGCCTACGCCGCCCGTGTCAGCGGGACCGAGCCGGGATGGCAGCCGCTGCCGGTGGACTACGCCGACTTCACGCTGTGGCAGCGGGAACAGCTCGGTGACGCCGACGACCCCTCGAGCGAGCTCGCCGAGCAGTTGGCGTTCTGGCGCACCACCCTCGTGGGTGCACCCGACGAGATCGCACTGCCCCGCGACCGTGCCCGCTCGATCGACGACCGAGGTGCCCGGCAGGCCGTCGGCGAGGTGGCGCTGACCCTCGACACCGCACGGCACGAGGAGCTCCGCCGGTTCGCCGCCGACCACCGGACCAGCCTCTTCATCGTGCTGCACGCGGCCGTGGCCGCCACCCTCCAGCAGCACGGCGCGGGTGAGGACATCGTCGTCGGGACGCCGGTCGCCGGCCGGACGGACCCGCAGCTCGACGAACTCGTCGGCTTCTTCGTCAACACGGTCGCGCTCCGGACCTCGCTCGTCGGCGACCCGAGCATCGAGGACCTGCTCGAACGGGTGCGGTCCGCCAACTCCGCGGCGTACGCGCACCAGGACGCACCGTTCGACGCGGTCGTCGACGCGCTCCGGCCGCCCCGCTCCGTCGGTCGGCACCCGGTGTTCCAGGTGATGCTGACGTTGCAGAACACCGAGCCGGCATCCCTCGACCTCGGCGACGTCGCCGTGTCGCTGCCCGCCCAGTCGACCAGCGCCGGGGTGAAGACCGACCTGCTCCTCGACGTGACGAGCCCGGACGGCGAGGACGGCGCACTCCTCGTGACGTTCGGGTACGACGCGACGCTGTTCGACGGACCCACCGTCGAGCGCCTGCGCGACGCCCTCGACCGCGTGCTCGCGGCGTTCGTCGCCGACCCGCTGCGTCGCCTGTCCGACATCCCGAACGTGGACGCCGAGACCGCCCTCGCCCTCGACCGGCAGGCGCGGGGGCGGACCGTCGACGTGACGGGGACCGTCCTCGACCGCCTCGACGCCACGGTCGCCCGCACCCCCGACGCCGACGCGCTCGTCGACACCGCCGGCACGACGTCCTTCGCCGAGCTCGCAGCGCGGACCACGGCCGTCGCGACCGGCCTGTCGACGCTCGGCGTCGGCCGGGGTGACCGCGTCGCCGTCGCCCTCCCGCGCAGTGCGGACGCCATCACGGTCGTGCTCGGGGTCCTCCGGGCCGGCGCCGTCGCGGTGCCGGTCGACGTCGCCTACCCGGACACGCGTGTCGGTCAGATCTTCGCGGGGGCGGAGCCGTCCGTCGTCGTCACGGACGACGCGGAACGCGCTCGCACGGTCGCCGCCACGGCGGGCGTGTCCGTGCAGGTCGTCCCGCCGGCGGACCTCGTCGGCGCGACCGGCCTCGGCACGCGGCCCGTCGCCCCGGAGCCGGAGGACGTGGCGTACCTCGTCTACACGTCCGGCACCACCGGGACGCCGAAGGGCGTGCAGGTGTCCCACGGGTCGCTCGCCAACGTGCTCGCGCAGCACGAGGACGCCATGATCCGGCCGGTCCGCGACCGCGTCGGAGGACGCACCCCGCGGATGCTGCACCTGTCCGGGCTCGGGTTCGACGCGGCGTGGGACCCGATCCTGTGGCTCGTCGCGGGGACGACGCTCGAGGTGGCCGACGACGCCACCCGGACCAACGCCGAGGCCGTCGTCCGCACCGTCGTCGGGCACGGCATCGACGTCATCGAGACCACACCGTCGTACGCCCGGCAGCTCGCCGCGGTGGGACTCCTCGACGCCGTGGCGGAGCACGAGGGCCACCTGACCGTCGCGGTGGGCGGCGAAGCGGTGCCGCCCGACCTGTGGGACCAGATCGCCGAGGCCGACCACATCGACGGTTGGAACCTGTACGGGCCGAGCGAGAGCACGGTCGACGCCGTCGTCGCCCGGATCGAACCGGGGGAGGTGACCATCGGCTGGCCGATCGCCAACGTCACGGCCCGGGTCCTGGACGACTTCCTGCAGCCGGTCCCGCCCGGGGTCGAGGGAGAGCTCTACCTGTCGGGCGGTTCCCTCGCGCACGGCTACCGCGGACGACCCGCAGAGACGGCCGGACGCTTCGTCGCCGACCCGCAGGGTGACGGGACCCGCATGTACCGGACCGGGGACGTCGTCCGCCGTCGCGCCACCGGGGAGCTCGAGTTCCTGCGCCGCGACGACGACCAGGTCAAGCTCCGGGGGTACCGGATCGAGCTGGCCGACGTCGCCCGGGCGCTGGAGCGGATCGACGGCGTCGAGGCCGCCGTGGCGCGCATCGTCGCGCCCGCCGGTCCGGACACCGCACGCCTCGTGGCGTGGGTCGTCGGGACGGTCGACGAGCAGGCCGTCCGACGGTCCGTGGCGGCCGACCTGCCCGACTACATGGTGCCCACGGCCATCGCGGTCGTGGACTCCATCCCGTTGACGCCGAACGGCAAGCTCGACACCGCCGCACTGCCCGAGCCCTCGTCGACCGGTGGAGGCGACCGGCCCGTGACCGAGGACGAGCGGACGATCAGCCGTGTCTTCGGCGACGTGCTCGGTGTGCACGACGTCGGCATGCAGGACGACTTCTTCGCGCTCGGCGGCCACTCGCTCCTGGCGGTCGGACTCATGGGACGGATCCGGGACGAACTCGGAGCCACCCTGCCGCTCCGGAGCATCTTCGACGCCCCCACCCCGGCCGGCCTCCTGGCGGCGGTCGGTTCCGCGGGGAGCACCACGCCGCAGGAGGAGCGGCACGATGCGCCGGCGCTCCGTGCGTGGGCGGCGGCGAACCCGCGACGCGACGGCGAGCAGCTGCCGCTGTCGCCGAACCAGGCGCGGCTGTGGTTCCTCAACCGGCTCGACCCCGCCTCCACCGACTACTCCGTGCTGCTGCAGGCGACCTTCCAGGGCGACCTGGACGCCGACGCGTTCGCGGGCGCCGTCGACGACGTCGTCGAGCGTCACGAGGTCCTCCGCACGACCTACCCGGAGGTCGACGGTCGGCCGACGCAGCGCGTCCACGACGCGACACCCGGGATCGTCACCGGCGACGCCGTCGACACGTCGGTCGGCTTCGACCTGACGGTCGACCTGCCGGTCCGTGCCGGACTCGTCGCGACGGGGGAGCAGCGGTGGCGCCTCGACCTGCTCATCCACCACATCGCCACCGACGGTGCGTCCCTCGCTCCGCTCGCGCGGGACATCGCCACCGCCTACGCCGCCCGGACCGGGAGCACCGCTCGCGCGCAGCGTCCGCTCGAGGTGCAGTACGCCGACTTCGCGCGGATGCAGCGCGCGCTCCTCGACGCCGACGGCGGCCGGCACGACGCATCGCTCTCGGCGTGGGTCGAGCAGCTCGCCGGCATCCCGGACGAGCTCGACCTGCCCGCGGACGGACGGCGTCCGGAGTCGGTCACCCGTGCTGCCCGCCAGCTGCGGTTCACCGTGCCCGAGGACGTCGTGTCCGCACTGCACGCCGCTGCCGGGCAGGCGCAGGCCAGCGGGTTCCACGCCTGGCTCGCCGCACTCGCGGGCTACCTGCACCGCATCGGCGCCGGCGACGACGTCGTGATCGGATCGCCGTCGGCCGGGCGTTCCGACCCGGACACGGCGGAGCTCGTGGGCTTCTTCGTGAACACCCTGCCGCTGCGCATCGAGATGGCGGACGCACCGCACCTGGTCGAGACCATCGAACGAGCACGGGCGGCGACCCTGCGCGCGATCGAGCACGAGTCGGTGCCGTTCGAGCGCATCGTCGAGGCGATGGCCCCGGAGCGTCGACTCGGACGCCACCCGCTGTTCCAGACCATGCTCTCCGTCGAGGAGGACAGCGGGGTGGCGATCGCCCTGCCCGGCGTCACGACCGAGCGGATCGAACCGGACACCACCGGTTCGGCGAAGGTCGACCTGTCGTTCACCCTCCGCCCGCGCCCCTCCGGTGTCGTCGACGGCGTCCTGGAGTACGACGCGTCGATGTTCAGCGACGCCGCAGCGCAGGGGTTCGTCGACCGGTGGACCGCGTTCCTGGCGGGAGCGTCCGCCGCCCCGCGACTGCCCCTGCTCGACGTCCCCGTCGACCCCGCCGCCGGACGGCTCGCCGCCTGGCCGGCGACCGCCACCGACGGGCAGGAATCCCTGCTCGAGGCGTTCGCCGCGTCGGTCGCGGCCCGCCCGGACACCCCCGCGATCGTCTCGGGGAGCCACTCCCTGACCACGGCGGAGCTCGATGCCCGCGTCGACGGGCTCGTTGCGAGGATGACGGCCGCAGGCCTCCGACGAGGCGAGGTCGTCGCGCTGCCGCTGCACCGCGGCGTCGACACCGTCGCCGCTCTGCTCGCGGTGTGGCGAGCCGGTGGGGTGGCCGCGCCGGTCGACGTGGAGCTGCCACGCGACCGGATCGCGACCATGCTCCGGACCGCCGCCGTCGCCCTGGTGCTGCACCACGGCCTCCAGGACGGCGCAGCCGACGCGGACGCGACCGCCGTCGACGTGGCGACCCTCGCCGCGTCCGACGCGGGTGTGCCGTCGCACCGGATGCTCCGGATCGACGGCGACGGCGACCGCGACGGCGACGGCGACCGCGACGGCGACGGCGACCGCGCGTCGTCTCCCGTGGCGGCAGAGCGACGCGAGCCGGCGGCGCCGGCTGCCGACGACCCCGCCTACCTGGTGTTCACGTCCGGCACGACGGGCGAACCGAAGGCCGTCCAGGTGCCGCACCGCGCGCTGGCCGCGCTCCTGTCGAGCCACCGCGCGACGCTGCTGCCGGACCCCGCGGACCGACGCGTGCGCCTCGCGCACACCACCGGTGTCGGGTTCGACGCGGCGATGGACCCCGTGGTCTGGCTCGCCGCCGGTCACGAGGTGCACGTCGTCGACGATGCCACCCGGCGCGACCCCCGGGCGCTGGTGACGTTCCTCGCCGACCGGGCGATCGACGCCTGGGAGACCACGCCGAGCTACGTCACCGCACTCGCCGGGCAGACGGACCTCGGAACGCTGTTCGATAGCCGGGACACGGCCGACCCGTTCGTCCTGCTGCTCGGCGGGGAACCGCTCGACGCGGGGCTGTGGACGTGGCTGCGCGACCGTCCTGCGGTCGAGGCCTGGAACCTCTACGGACCGACCGAGGTCGGTGTCGACTCGATGGTCGCCCGGGTCGCGGACAGCACCACCCCGCAGCTCGGCGCGACGACGGTCTCCACCGTCGGCTACGTCCTCGACGCCCGCCTCCGCCCGACCCCGGTCGGCAGCGTCGGCGAGCTGTGGCTCGCCGGTGCGCAGCTCGCCCACGGGTACCTCGGCCGCGCGGGTGCGACGGCCGACCGCTTCGTCGCGGACCCCTTCGCAGCGGACGGCTCGCGGATGTACCGGACGGGCGACCTCGTCGTGCGACGGGACGCCGACGGGGACGACCGCCCCGCCGTCACCTCGTTGGGACGCAGCGACGGGCAGGTGAAGATCCGTGGTCACCGGGTGGAGCCGGGCGAGGTCGAGGCGCTGCTCCGCGACGCCGACGGTGTCGCCCAGGCCGTGGTCCGCCCGGTCGACACCCCTCGCGGCACCGAGCTCGGCGCGTGGGTCGTGACCGACGTCCCCGCCACCGACACCTTCCTCGGTGCCCTGTCCGACCGCGTCCGCTCCCGCGTCCCCGACTACATGGTGCCCGCGGGGATCGCGCCGATCGACGCGGTCCCGCTCACGCCGAACGGCAAGGTCGACGTGCGGGCGCTCCCCGAGCTCCGGCTCGGCGGGGGGACCGGCGCGGCTCCGAGCGGACCGGCGGAACGCGCCGTGGCCGCGGCGTTCTCCGCGACGCTCGGCGTCGACGACGTCCGAGCCGACGACTCGTTCTTCGCACTCGGAGGGCACTCGTTCGTCGCACAGCCGACGATCCAGGCGATCAACGACGCGCTCGGTGCGGACCTGCCGGTGCAGGCGCTCTTCCAGGCGCCGACCGTCGCCGGACTCGCCGCCCTCGTCGAGTCCGGCGAGGCGGACGTCGCCGAGTCGCTCCGGACGATCCTGCCCCTGCGCCCGACCGGGCACGGCACCCCGGTGTTCGCGGTGCACCCCGCGAGCGGCGTCGCGTGGAAGTTCTCGTCGTTCGTCTCGCGTCTGGCCACGACCCGACCGATCCTCGGCGTCCAGATGCCGGGCATCGCGCCGGACCAGCCCGAACCCCCGACGGCCGGATCGTTCGCGGAGCTGCTCACCGAGTACGTCACCGCCATCCGCGGTGAACAGCCGCACGGACCGTACCTGCTCGTGGGGTACTCGTTCGGTGGGCGACTCGCGCACCACATCGCGGCCCGGCTGCAGGAGGAGGGCGACGAGGTGGCGCTCCTCGCGGTCCTCGACGCCTACCCGTCCGAGGCACCGGCACTCGCCGGTGTCGCGGACACCGACGCCATGTGGCGTGGGTTCCTCGACGCGAACGGGGTGACGCCCCCGACGGACGACCTCGACGGTGCCCGCGTGCTCGCGCTGCTCGCCGAGGCGGGCAATCCGCTCGCCGACGTGCCGGGACACGTGGTCGACCGCATGGTCCGCCGGTTCCGGCGGCTCGGCGAGCTCCTGGACGAGGCGCCGGTCCCCGTCGTCGACGGTGACCTCCACGTGTTCGCCGCGACCGAGGACGTGCCGGCGGACCGGCCCGCCCCGGAGGCGTGGGCGCGGTTCGTCACCGGGCGGGTGACATCGAGCCCCGTCGGGGTCCGGCACCAGGACATGCTCGCCGACCGGGCGCTGGACGACATCGCACCGCTGCTCGACGAGTTCCTGGCAGCGCCCGATCGGGCGGCGGGGCGGGGAACAGACCCGGCCGGATCGAACCGATCCGGCGCCGGCTCCGAAGACCCTGGTGAGACGACAACCGTCGCCGACACAGAGGAGGATCGACCGTGACGAACCCGTTCGACGATCAGGACGGCACCTTCCGGGTGCTGGTGAACGAAGCAGGACAGCACTCGCTCTGGCCGGAGTTCGCCGACGTCCCCCGAGGCTGGGTCGCGGTCTTCGGTCCCGCCGTCAAGGCGGACTGCACCGACTACGTGTCGGAGCACTGGCACGACATCACACCGTCCGTCGAGAGTCACCGCGTGGCCTCGTGATCTCCGTCCGAGGGATCACGAAGCGCTTCGGGAGCCACCAGGCGCTCGACGGCGTCGAGCTCGAGGTGCCCGAGGGGACGGTCCAGGGGCTCCTCGGGCCGAACGGTGCGGGGAAGACCACGACCGTGCGCGTCCTGACGACCCTGCTGCAGCCCGACTCCGGGGATGCCTTCGTCGCCGGACGATCGGTGCTCACCGAGGGACACGCCGTGCGACAGCGCCTCGGGGTGTCCGGCCAGTACGCGGCGGTCGACGAGAAGCTCACCGGGTTCGAGAACCTGACGATGGTCGGTGAGCTCTACGGCATGCGCCGGAAGGACGCGAAGGCACGGGCTCGCGAGCTGCTCCGGGACTTCCGCCTCGACGACGTCCCCGACGACAAGCGAGCCGGCGCGTACTCGGGCGGCATGCGTCGACGCCTCGACCTCGCCGGCGCGATCGTCGCCCGGCCGCCGGTCGTCATCCTCGACGAACCCACCACCGGGCTCGACCCCCGCGGCCGCCGGGACACCTGGGACGCGATCGAGTCACTCGCCTCGGGCGGGACGACCGTGCTCCTCACCACCCAGTACCTCGAGGAGGCCGACCAGCTCGCCGACTCGATCGCGGTCATCGACGGAGGACGCATCATCGCTGAAGGCACCGCCGCAGAACTCAAGACCCAGACCGGTGGGGCGCGCGTGGACATCCTGCTCGCGCCGGGCAGCGACGTGGACCTGGCGGTCGACGCCGTCCGTCGAGCAGGCCACGGCGCGACCGTCGACCGGCGCGCCGGTCGCCTCACCGTCGGCGCGAGCGGCGGGAGCCGGGACCTCGTCGAGGTCGTCGGCGCACTCCACGCCGTCGGGCTGGAGACGACGGAGGCGGCCCTCCGGCAGCCGACGCTCGACGAGGTCTTCCTCCAGCTGACCGGCACGGCGCCCGCGACGGAGACGACCACCGACCAGTCGGTCTCGCCCGAGCGGGAACCGGTGACGGCCGGCGGGTCCGGGGAGGTGCGCCGATGAGTGTCGCGAGCGTCCTCCGCGACGGCCGCGTCATCGCGCGCCGGAACATGCTCGGCGTCCGCCGGACGCCCGGCGCCCTGGTGACCGGCGTCGCCCAGCCCATCATCTTCGTGCTCATCCTCGGGTTCGTCTTCGCCGACGCGCTCGGGGGCGACGACTACCGCGAGTTCCTCATCGGCGGTGTCCTCGCACAGACCCTGACCTTCAACTCGTCGTTCACCGCGGTGTACCTGGCGAAGGACCTGCAGACAGGGCTGATCGACCGGTTCCGGGCACTCCCGATGTCACGCGTCGGCGTGATCCTCGGTCGCACGACCTCCGACCTGCTGACGAACACCATCTCGATCGTCGTCGTGATCGCCTGCGGTCTCGCGATCGGGTGGCGGGTGCACGCCGACCTCGGGTCAGTGGTGCTCACCTGCGGGCTGCTGCTCCTCTTCGCCTTCGCGACGTCGTGGATCGGCGCGTTCATCGCGCTGACCGCCCGGAGCGTCGAGGTCGCGCAGAGCCTGGGCCTCCTGTGGCTCTTCCCCGTCTGCTTCGTCTCCGGCGCGTTCGTCTCCGCCGACATGCTCCCGGGGCCGCTGCGCGTGGTCGCCGAGTGGAACCCGGTCACCGCGGTGGCGACCGCGGTGCGTCGCGGCTTCGGGAACGAACCGCCGTCCGGCTTCGCCGTCGGCCACGGGTGGCCCGCCGACAACGCGCTGCTCTACGCCACGCTGTGCTGCGTCGCGATCATCGCCGTCTTCGCGCCCATCGCCGTCGTGCAGTACCGGCGGATCAGCAAGCGGTGATCCACCTCCTGCTGGCCTCCGTGGACGACGTGCTCGACACGGGCGACCACCTGCTCGGACGGAGCGACGGCGCCGGCGCCTCGGCGCTCGTCGACGCGGCCGACCGCGCCGCTGCAGCCAGCAAGCGCGCGGAGGCCGACCGTCGTCGGACGCTCGCCGGCCGACTCGCGCTCCGGCTCCTGACCTGCGCCGTGCAGGGGCGCCCGGTGTCCGACGCGCCGTCGCTCCGCGTCGATCGCACCTGCGACCGCTGCGGAGCGCCGCACGGCCGCCCGCGCCTCGCGGAGCTCTCCGCCTCCACCTCGTCCTCCGGCGGCCTGGTCCTCGCCGCCGTCGCCGGCGACGCGGCCCGGGTCGGCGTGGACGTCGAGGAGTACCCGGAGCGCCTGTGGCCCGGGTTCGACGACTACGCCCTGCACCCGGCGGAACGGCAGACGGTGCCCTCCGGCCGTGCCGGCCTCGTCCGTAGGGTCCAGACCTGGACCGCCAAGGAGGCACTGCTCAAGTCGGTCGGGGTCGGCCTGCGCAGCGAACCGGCTGGGTTCCGGGTCGCCACCACCGCGTCCGCCCGCGTCACCACGGCAGGTGGTCGCGACGGATGGCGCCCGGTGGCGCAGTCGGACGACCCCGGGTTGGCGTGGGCCTGGACCACCGGCGTGGACGCCGGTGCGCGAGCGGCGGCTTCCGTCGCGGCGGCCGAGCCGTCTGCGATCCGGACCTGGAGGATGAGCGGGCACGGGGCCGACACGGTCTCAGGTGCGCTCCTGCGCGCGCAGGGCTCGGACGACGGTGCCGAGCAGTCGGTCAGCGCACCCGCTCAGGTCTGAGCTCCTCAGCGCCGGACGACGACCCCGGCCACCACCCGCAGCAGCAGCGCCACCGCACCGACCACGGCAGCCCCGACACCGATCACCACGAGGACCGCGGTGCGGACCAGCAGGTCCGTCCCGGACTCGTCCTGACGCAGCCCGAGCGTCGCCGCGGACACGAAGACGAACACCGCGGCGACGAGCAGCAGCACGCCGGTCCAGGTGACGGCGCGGAGTGACGCCGGCACGGGCACCTGGTCGCTCGCTGTCGCCGGGCGCGCTCGAGCGCCCTCGGTCTCCCAGTCAGCGAGTCCGGTCATGGTGGTCCCCCTCGATCGACGTCACGTCGACACGATCGTAGGGCCCTCGACGTCAGGAGGGCACGATCTCCGATGCCGTTCGGCGCGCCATCCGCCGACCTGGCTACCCAGCGCCAGCAGCAGCAGCAGCAGCGGGAGCGGCGACGACCCCGAACCCGACCACCAGCGCCGCGAGCACGCCCACGCTGACGACCGAGCCGACGAGGACCGCAGCGATCGCGAACGGAGATCCGTGGTCGTGCTCCCGGTCCTGCGTGCCCGCGAGGACGAGCGCGATGACCCCGAGACCTGCACCTGCCGGCGGCAGGAGGAACGCGAGGATGAACGCGCCCACCGCGAGCGGCTTCACGCTGCTCGCCGGCCGCCGCCGCTCGCCTGTCACGGCCGCCCACCCGGACGCCCGGGACCAGGCCGAGCGTCGTCGCGCCCCGCAGATTCGCCCTCGCCGCCCGCCGGATCGACCCGATCGA
>NZ_JAIXIG010000022.1 GCF_020297365.1 Curtobacterium oceanosedimentum | reverse complement strand
ACCGGAGTGCATCCGAGCCGCGCGATCCCGCGGTTCACGTGCACTTCGGTTGTGCGGAGCGCACTCGATCCGGGGCTTTCGAAGCCACGCCCGACGCGCGCCCCGCTGCGGTCGTTGCGCCCCGAGGAGTCGGGGCGCGATGCCCGTGCGGGGGCGCGACGCGGAGGAGTCGCCGCCGCCCGTGCCGGCGCACAACCAAAGGGCGTCCGAGCCGCGCGATCCCGCGGTTCGCGTGCACTTCGGTTGTGCGGAGCGCGCTGCACCGGGGCCTCCGCACCACGCCCGACGCGCGCGCCCCGCCACAGTCGTTGCGCCCCGAAGAGTCGGGGCGCGATGACCGTGCGCGGGCGCAACGGCAGATGCGCACCGCAAACCCGCGCCCCGCGACGCCCGCGCCCCCGGGCTACTTCCGCGTCACCCAGCGGGCGCGGAGCGACAGGCCGGCGTGCAGGGCAACCCGAAGGGGCCAGAGCCACCACGCCCGGTACTTCCGCGACAGGAACCGGTAGGCGCTGCGGTGGTGTTCGATCTCCATCCGGCGCCGGTTCGACGACGTCGAGTGCGCCCCGGTGTGCGTCACCACGGCGGTCGGCACGTACACGTTCGCCCGACCCGAGCGGCCGACGCGCTGCCCGAGGTCGACGTCCTCGAAGTACATGAAGTACGACTCGTCGAAGCCGTCGAGCTCGCGGAACAACGACGTGCGGATGAGGAAGCACGCGCCGGAGAGCCAACCGGCCTCGCGCTCGACGACACGCGTGGTCGACCAGTACCGCTGGCTCCACGGGTTCGCCGGCCAGAACCGCGAGAACGCCGCGTGTCCGAGCCCGGTGCGCAGCGAGGGGAGCTGTCGGGCGGACGGGTAGGTCTCGCCGTGTTCGTCGAGGATCCGGGGCCCGAACGACCCGCCGGACGGCAGCCGGTCAGCAGCGGCCACGAGCTCGTCGATCGACCCGGGCGCGAGCACGACGTCGGGGTTCGTGACGAGCAGGAACTCCGGACGGACGTCGGGCAGGACGTCGTCGAGGGCCGCCAGCGCCGCGTCGATGCCGCCGCCGTACCCCCGGTTGCCGCCGGAGGACACCACGACGGCGCCGTACGACTCACCGATCGCCCGGAGTGCGTCGATGTCGGTCGAACCGTTGTCGGCGACGACGACGGCGACGGGCTCGGTCGACGCCGCTGCGATGCTCGCCAGGAAGGGCCGGATGGTCTCGCCGGTGTTGTAGGTGACCGTCAGCACCGCGACCCGGGTCACCGCACACCCCGACCGACGGACTCGTACGCCGCAACGTGCACGGCGGCGGTGGCCTCCCAGGTGAACGAGGACGCCCGGGTCAGCGCCGCCGCACGGTGCGACGTCACGAGCGACGGGTCGTCGAGCAGCGTCGTCATCGCCGCGGCCAGCGCGGTGGCGGACGGCTCGCTGTAGACGGCCGCGTCGCCACCGACCTCGGGCAGCGACAGCCGCCGGGTGGTGAGCACGCAGGCGCCGGACGCCATCGCCTCGACGACCGGCAGGCCGAAGCCCTCGCCGAGCGACGGGTAGACGACGAACTCCGCACCGCCGAGGTAGCCGGCGAGGTCCTCGAGGGGCAGGTACCCGGCCTCGATCACGTGGTCGTCGGGCTGCAGGGCGTCGAGGCGTGCGACGGCCGACTCGTCCCAGCCGCGGGCCCCGGACAGCACGAGCCACGGGGTCTCCGCGCCGGCGGCCGCACGCGTGGCCCGCACCGAGGCGTACGCGTCGAGCAGCGCCGTGACGTTCTTGCGCGGTTCGATCGTGCCGAGGAACGCGATCCACGGCGCGCCCTCGGGCAGGGTCGCGGCGATCCGGGCGTCCTCGACCTCGGCCGTCGTCGGCTCGTGGAACACGGCCCGGTCCACCCCGAGCGGCGCGACCCGCACGTCGGCGCGGATGCCGCTGACGACCCGTGCGGCCTCGGTCGCGGTCGCCTGACTGGGCACGACGACGACGGGCCGGGTGCGCAGCGACCGACGGCTCCACCAGGTGAAGAACGTGCGCTTCAGGCGCGAGTGCCACTCCGGGTTCGAGAAGAACGTGGCGTCGTGCAGCGTGACGACGGACCCGCCGCGCCAGCCGAACGGGAACGTGTAGTGCGGCGAGTGCAGCACAGCGGCGCCGAGTCGACGGCCGAGCGCCGGCAGCCCGGTCTGCTCCCACAGGAACCGCAGCGGCACCGAGTCGGTCCAGCCCGGCGCGGTGTGCACGGTGGCGTGCGGGGCGAGGGCCCGGAAGTGTGCGGCGTGCACGGGACGGACGACCAGGTGGACGTCGAACGTCGGGTCCGTCAGGTGCGACACGACCCCCTCGACGTAGCGCCCGACGCCGCCGAGTGCCTGCGGGACCGCGGTGCCGTCGACCAGGACGGTGAGCTGCGGCACGCGGTGGTCCTTCCGGGCGGGGACGTCGAGACCGGGTTCGTCGACGGGGGAGTGTCCAGGATAGCCCGCGGCGCTCATGCGCCCGGGTCCACGGTCCGGCGCGGGACGGACGCGCGACGCGTCTCGCGGAGCCGGCGCGCGAGGTGTGCCGGGAGGGTCCCGAGGACGTCGGCGAACGCTGCCAGGACGAGCCGGGCCTCCCGTCGGGTGGAACCGGACCGCAGTCCCACCAGGGCGCGGAGCAGGGTGCGGGCACTCGCCCGCAGCACGGTCGGCCAGGGCGCGTGCCAGAGCGCGACGACCATCCGGTTGCGCGCGTTGCGGAAGACGAACAGGTCGCTCTGCACGCCGGACGACGCCGAGTGGTCGTGCTCGACCACGGCGTCCGCGGCGTGCTCGACGCGCCACCCACGGCGGCGGAGCCGCCAGGCGAGCTCGGTGTCCTCGTAGTACATGAAGAGCGACTCGTCGAGCAGGCCGACGTCGTCGAGCGCCGCTCGTCGCAGTGCGGACGCGCCGCCCGAGAACCCGAAGACGTCGACGTCGGCGACCCGGTCGGCGGGGGCGAACCAGTCGCGGTCCATGCCGTTGCCGTCGCGGTCGACGCGCACGCCGGTCGAGTTGAGCCGGACCTCGCCGTCCGCGGACGGCGTCCACAGGTGGCCGTCGTGGTCGCGCAGCACGCGTCGGCCGGGTGCCGGCGTCGCACCGGCCGGGAGGCCCGTCCAGCGTCCGGCGAGCACGATGCGGCCCGTCACCGCGGCCACCTCGGGCGCGGCGCGCGCCAGGTGGTCACGGAGCGCCCGGACGAAGCCCGGTGCGGGCACCGCGTCGTTGTTGAGGAGCACGACGACGTCGGCGTCGGTGTGCCGGATGCCCGTGTTGGCGCCCGCGGCGAACCCACCGTTGTGCTGCCGCGTCAGGACGGTCGCCTCGGGCAGCTCCCGGCGCAGCACGGCCACGGAGTCGTCGGACGAGCCGTTGTCGACGACGACGACCTCGTCGGCGGTGCCCTCGGCGAGCACCGCGCGGACGGCGGCGGTCGTCAGGTCGGCGCGCTCCCAGTTGACGACGACGACCGCGGTGCGCAGCGTGCCGTCTGCCGCGCTGCCGGTGGCGCCGTCGGCCGGGTTCAGTCGAGCTCCTCGATCGAGGGCTGGGCGTACACGGTGCCGACGGCGTTGCCGAACGAGGGGACCTCGAACGAGTCGCACTCCGGCATGTCGTGCAGGTGGCGTCCGGCGGAGTCCATCATCGAGACGTTGATGAAGTACTTGCCGGTGCCGAACGCGGTGTCGGCGATCCGCATCCGCAGCTTCCGGCGCCCGTGCAGGGGCTGGAGGGTCTGCTCCATGATGCCGGTGGTGGTGCCGTACACGACCTGGCCGGACGCGTTGTTGATCTGGACCGCGGCTTCCCAGTCGGTGATGCCGTCCAGGTGCTCGAACTCCATCTCGACCACCAGGTCGTCGCCGGGCAGGACCTCGGCTCGGGGCGCCTTGCCGTCGACGTGCACACTGGCGCCGAGGACCTTGCCGCGGCCCACGGCGACGTCGGTGCTCGACTCGCCGAGTCGGCGTTCCTCGAGGACCTCGCGGAACTTGCTCACCGCGGCCACCGGGTCGCCGTCGTGCAGCACCGTGCCCTTGTTGAGCAGGACGACGCGGTCGCACATCTCCTGCACCTGGCTGAGCGAGTGCGTGACGATGATGATCGTCTTCCCGGCCTCCTGGAAGGTGCGGATGCGGTCGAGGCACTTGCGCTGGAAGGCCTCGTCGCCGACGGCCAGGACCTCGTCGACGAGCAGGACGTCGGGGTCGGTGTGCACGGCGACGGCGAAGGCGAGCCGCACGTACATGCCCGACGAGTAGAACTTCACCTGGGTGTCGATGAAGTCGCCGATGCCCGAGAACGCCAGGATGTCGGCGAACTTCTCGTCGGTCTGCTTCCGGCTCAGGCCGAGCAGGGCGGCGTTCAGGTAGACGTTCTCGCGGCCGGACAGATCCGGGTGGAACCCGGCGCCGAGCTCGAGCAGGGCGGCCAGGCGGCCACGGCGCGAGACGGTGCCGGACGTCGGCTGGATGATGCCGCCGATCGCCTTGAGCAGCGTCGACTTGCCGGAGCCGTTCTGGCCGATGAGCCCGACGGTCGAGCCGGCCTGGATCGACACGGTGACGTCGTTCAGGGCCCAGAAGTCCTGCCGGTGCTTGCGGCCCGCGCGGCCCAGGGTGACGATGCGCTCGCGCAGCGTGTTGTCCTTGCGGACGGTGAAGCGCTTGCGCACGTGGTCGACGACGATGACGTCGGGTCGGTCGGCGGTGCCGTCGGTGGTCGCCGGTGCGACGGGGGTGCTGATGGCCATGGTCTAGAGCTCCTGCGCGAAGTTGCCCTGCAGGCGGGAGAAGATCCGCTGCGCCCCGATGAGGAGCAGGACCCCGATCACGAACGCGATCGCGAGCCGCAGCAGCAGGTGCGACGGGTACGCCACGTCGGCCGGGTCGTGCAGCCAGATCGCGTTCTGCATGCCGAGCACGGCCAGGGTGAGCGGGTTGTTCGTGTAGATGGCGAGCAGCCAGTCGATGTTGAGGCGCGCGACGACCATCGAGTACGAGTAGACGATCGGCGACGCCCACAGCAGCACCATGAGGCCGACGTCGATGACGAACTGCACGTCGCGCAGGTAGACGTTGAGCGCCGAGAGCACCAGGCCGATGGCCGCGCCGTACACCAGGATCACGGCGAGCGAGGGGATCAGGTAGAGCAGCCCCTCGTGGAACGGGAACACCCCGATGACCACGGTCGCCGCGAGCAGGATGGCGAACTGGATGGTGAAGTTGACCAGCGCGGCGCCGACGCTCGCGAGCGGGAACACCTCGCGCGGCACGTAGACCTTCTTGATGAGGCCGCTGTTGCCGACGATCGAGCTGGTCGACCCGGCCACGATCTCGCTGAACAGCGTGTACGCGGTCAGTCCGGTGAAGACGTAGATCGCGAAGTTGTCGATGCCCTTCGCGGCGCCGAGCACCTGGCCCATCACGAAGTAGTAGATGAGCAGCTGGGTCAGCGGACGCACCAACGTCCACACGAACCCGAGCGCCGAGTCCTTGTACCGCGCCTTCAGGTCGCGGCGGACGAGCATGCCGAGCATCTCGCGCTGCCGGAAGACGTCGCGCAGCTCTCGCCATGTTCCTCGGAAGGCGCTCGTCGGGGCGCCGATCACGACGAGGGGTTCCTTGGCGAGCGCCGTCATGCGGGCTTGATCGACCATGTGTCTCTTCGTTCGTGGGGGCAGGACCGGAACAGCATACTCACCGGGCCCGCGCGACGGGGTTGGACGACGGCCGTCGTGCACCCCGAGTGGGGGTGATTCCGGTCGATCCAACCCTCAACCTTGACTTTCGAGTTACCGTTGTCGCAACCCGGACCCTTGTCAACTCCCACAGGACGGCCCGTCAGCATGCTCCTCGCATCCAGGCCGATCGCTGCGTTCGCGGTGGTCGGTGCACTCAGTCTCCTCGTGGCCGGCTGCTCCGGTGGTGGCGACGACGCCACCCCGACGCCGTCCGCGTCGACCTCGCGCACCGCGAGCGCGGCACCGACCGACGACGTCGCCACCGCCGAGCCGAGCGCCTCGGCACCGGCGTCCGACGACGGCGCCGCCGAGCCGGACGACGACGACACCCCCGGTCCGTTCCCCGGGTCCGGCGCGACGAACGAGCCGGACTCCGACCCGTCCGACTTCCCGGCGACCGCGGTCGTCACCTACGCCGGCTGGGACACCGGCTCGAAGACCCTGCAGGCCGGCGGCCTCGTCTCCGGCACGACGGACACCAGCGGCACGTGCACCTTCACCGCGGAGCAGGGCGGAGTCTCCCGCACCGCGACGAGCTCCGCCGAGGCGAGCGCGTCCTCGGTGAACTGCGCGCAGGTCGCGTTCCCCGCGTCCCAGGTGCGCAGCGGCACCTGGGACGTCACCCTGACCTACGCCGTCGGCTCCGCGTCGACGACGTCCGACCCCCTTCCGGCGGAGGTGCCGTGATGCGCTCGACCCGTTCTCCCCGCAGGGGACTCCGGAGTTCCCTCGCCCTGGTGGCGTCCCTCGCCGTGGCGGCGAGCGGGCTGACCTTCGGCACCGTGCTCGCCGAGCAGACCACCACCCAGACGGCCTCGGCCGCGGTGGCCTCGGACTTCGACCCGGGCAACATCATCAGCGACGCGGCCTTCTACAACGGCTCCGCGATGAGCGCCACGTCGGTGCAGTCGTTCCTCAACAGCGTCGCCCCGAACTGCCGACAGCAGAGCGGCGGTCCGGTCTGCCTGCAGGACTTCTCCCAGAACGTCAACACGATCGGTGCGGTCTCCGGCCGCTGCAAGGCCATCGCGGGCGGCAAGAAGTCGGCGGCGACGATCATCGCCCAGGTCGGTGCCGCGTGCGGCATCAGCCAGAAGGCGCTCCTCGTGCTGCTCGAGAAGGAGCAGGGCATCGTCTCGTCCTCGCGGCCGACCGCGTGGATGTACCAGCACGCGACCGGCTTCGCCTGCCCGGACACCGCACCGTGCGACCCGGCCTACCGCGGGTTCGCCCAGCAGGTCTACGCGGCGGGGCTGCAGTTCAAGCGCTACCAGGCCACCCCGACCTCGTGGGCGTACCAGGCGGGCCGCACCAACGCGATCCTGCTCAACCCGAACGCCGCCTGCGGTCGGAAGAACGTCTACATCAAGAACCAGGCCACCGCCGGGCTGTACATCTACACCCCGTACACGCCGAACAGCGCCGCGATGTCGAACCTGTACGGCTCGGGTGACAGCTGCTCGGCCTACGGCAACCGCAACTTCTGGCGCATGTACACCGACTGGTTCGGCTCGGCGACCGGCAACGGCAGCCCGACCGGCGACGTCGACTCGGTCACCGCGACCGCGACCGCGACCCTCACCGTGAAGGGCTGGGCCGCCGACCCCGACACCACCGCGCCCCTGCGCGTCGCCTTCTACGTCGACGGCGCCGGCGAGAAGACGGTCACGGCGGACAAGACGCGCAGCGACCTGGCCGGCACCCTCGGCGCGAACAACACCAAGCACGGGTTCGAGGCCGAGCTGACCGGGCTGAGCCTCGGCAAGCACTCCGTCTGCACCTACGCCATCAACCAGGGGCGTGGCGCGAACACGCTGCTCGGCTGCTACACCCGCACCGTCACGAGCGCGCCGCCGAAGGGCGTCCTCGACTCGGTGACCGGCGGTGCCGGCACCATCTCGGCGAGCGGCTGGGTCCTCGACCCCGACTCGTCCAAGCCCGGCGCGTGGAAGATCCTGGTCGACGGCGTGAGCAAGGCCACCGGCACGGCGGACCGCACCCGCACCGACGTCGCGAAGGTCTACCCGGGCGTCGGCACCACGCTCGGCTTCGCGAAGACGATGGGCGGCATCACCGCCGGCAAGCGCGCCGTGACGCTGTACGTGCAGGACAAGCCGGGCACGAAGTACGTCAAGGTCGCGTCGAAGTCCGTCACGGTCACGCCGCCGACCACCGGGAAGACGGGCAAGACCGGCTCGGTGCGCGGCTCGTACGACTCCGTCACCGGCGGCGTCGGCACGGCCACGGTGCGCGGCTGGGCGATCGACCCGGACGTCTGGGACCCCGTCAAGTACAAGATCCACGTCGACGGCGTCAGCACGGACAGCGGTGTCGCGGACGCCACCCGCACCGACGTGCAGGCGAACCACCCGAACTGGGGTTCCGACGTCGGACTCACGCTCCGGCTCACCGGCCTGAGCGCCGGCAAGCACACCGTCCGCGTCTACTTCCAGGACCTGCCGAGCGGCAAGTACGTCAGCTTCGGCACGAAGACCGTGACGGTGGCGAGCGCGACGACCGCCCCGCCGACGTCGGGGGACACCGGCAAGACCGGCAAGACCGGCTCGGTGACGGGCGCCTACGAGTCGGTGACCGGCGGCGTGCACAGCGCCACGGTGCGCGGCTGGGCGATCGACCCCGACGTCTGGGACCCGGTGGCGTACAAGATCCACGTCGACGGCGTCGCGATCGCCCCGGGCGTCGCGAAGGCCAAGCGGACCGACGTCGAGGCCGCGCACCCCGCGTGGGGCTCGGACGTGGGTCTGTCCCTGACCATCCCGGACCTCACGGCCGGGACCCACACCGTCCGGGTGTACTTCCAGGACCTGCCGAGCGGCACGTACAAGAGCTTCGGCACGAAGAGCGTCACGGTCACCGACCCGCCGACCACCGGCAAGACGGGGAAGACCGGCTCCGTCACGGGCAAGTACGAGACGGCCACCGGTGGCAAGGGGACCATCTCGGTCGCCGGCTGGGCGATCGACCCGGACGTCTGGGACCCGGTCAAGTACAAGATCCACCTGGACGGCAAGGCGGTCTCGCCCGGCACCGCGAACGCGATCCGCACCGACGTGCAGGCCGCGCACCCGGACTGGGGCTCGGACGTCGGCCTGGCGCGGACGTTCACCGGCCTGTCGAAGGGCACGCACACCGTGCGCGTGTACTTCCAGGACCTGCCGAGCGGCACCTACAAGAGCTTCGGCACCAAGACCGTCACCGTGCAGTAGACGGTCACCACACGACGGACGGGAGGCCCGGTACCAGCTGGTACCGTCCCTCCAGTCTCGGCCGTCACCCCGCTGGCGCGGTGCGCCGGTACCGGCTGGCGGGGCCCACCTCCCGTCCGTCCTGGGCTGCGTGACCGGCAAGCGGATCGTGAGCAGGAACGGTCGGGTCCAGCGGGCGGACTCGACCGTTCCTGCTCACGAAGCGAGCCGCGACGACCGCCGTCAGCGGCGCGCGCGCCGCGCCATCAGGCCCACGCCGTGCAGCAGCCGGTACTCGGGCGACCGGGTCAGGCCGTGGAAGCGGGCCGCGATCTGGTCGCGCTCCGCCTCGGCCGCGCGTCGCGCGGTGTCGTAGGCACCGACCTGCTGCTCGGACGCGACCAGGCGCGCGTTGATGTCGTGCACGCCGGCCAGGTGGACGTCACGGTCGTGCTCGGCCTGCCGGAGCGTCTCGCGCTGCGCGGTCGCCCAGCGCAGGAACGCCCCGCGCTCGCCGGTCCGGCCGGAGGCCGCGGTGACGGCGGCGTCGAGCGAAGGCCCCACCTGCTCGGCGCGAGCGGTGAAGGAGTGCCGCTCGACCACCACGGCGCGCAGGCGGTCGACCAGGGCGGTGCGCTCCTCGCGCGGCATCGCGAGCGCCCGCTCGAGCGAGGCCGCGTCGTCGAAGACGGGCACCTCGGACAGGCCGAGCTCGTCGAGTCCGAGCGCGCAGTCGGTGACGGGCAGCGCCCCCGCGGCGAGCGACTCGTACAGGCGGGAGTTCAGGGTGCCGTACTCGGCGGCCGGCGCGATGACGTCGTCGACGACGAACCCGGCGGCGCGGTAGACCTCGGGCAGGGCGAAGTACGACACGGCGGGGCGGAGCTCGACGCCGGCGGAGGCCTCGACGTGGTCGACGTTCGCGGCGAACCACACGATCGGCTCGGCGGGGGCGACCTCGGCCAGGACGTCCTGCACGCGTCGGCGGACGCCCCAGAAGTTGACGGTCGTGACGGCGCGGTCGGTGCGCTCGCGCGGAGCCGGAGCGTCGGTGGTGAAGAGCTCGGTGTCGACGCCGATCGGCACGACCTCGACGGGGCCGGAGTAGGTCGCGGCGACCGCGTCACGGGCGATCCCGGACGAGGTCCACACGGCGTCGAACTCGTCCAGGTACGGCAGGGCCGCCCACTTCGCGGTCCAGTTCCGCACCCACGCCACCAGGGCCGTCGCCGCGGGCACGTACCCGGGCACGAACGACTCGATCATGCTGACCACGACGGCGGTGTCCGCCGGGACCTCCTCGCCCCAGCGCTCGAGCGGCCACATCGCGACGCCCCAGCCCTCGGCGCGGAGCGCGCGGGCCAGGCCGAGCGCGACGAACAGGTCGCCCTTGCCCTCGTCCGGGTCGGCGGTCGACACCGCGAAGCGGATCGTGCCGCGGGGCCCCTCCGCGTGCTCGCCGGCCGCGATGGCCGCGTACTCCTCGCGGAGGGGGGAGGACATGGGGGTGCTCGGGATCACGGCGGTCACGCACGCCATTCTGCACGAATCGTCGCCCGCCACAGGGGAGTGGCGGGGCGCGCCTTGTAGGGTGTCATCGGTCCGCGGCACCCCGCGGCCGAGCCATCGACCCGCGCTCCGCGCGGCAGCTGCTGGAGGAACCCGCGTGACAGAGCGCAAGCCGGGAGTCGTGTCCGTCATCCTCGTGAACTACAAGGGCACGGACGACACCCTGACGAGCATCGCGGAACTCCGCAAGCAGGACTGGCCGCAGGACAAGCTCGAGGTCATCGTCGTCGAGAACGGGTCCGGCCCGGAGCACCTCGGCCGACTGCAGGCCTCCGAGCTCGACTTCACCCTCATCGACGCCGGCGCGAACCTCGGGTTCACCGGCGGCTGCAACCTCGGCGTCGCGAAGTCCTCCGGCGAGGTCGTCGCGTTCCTCAACAACGACGCCCGTCCGGACACCGGCTGGGTGCGCGAGGCGATGGCGACGTTCGCGTCCGGTGCCGACATCGGCGCCGTCGCGTCGAAGGTGCTCGACTGGGAGGGCGTCAACGTCGACTTCACCGAGGCGGCGATGACCTGGTACGGCATGGGCTACAAGCCCTTCGCCGGGTCCCCGGACACCGGCCGCTGGGAGAGCGAGACCGACGTGCTGTTCGGCACCGGTGCGGCGATGTTCATCCGCGCCGAGCTCTTCGAGCAGCTCGACGGCTTCGACGACCGCTACTTCATGTTCTACGAGGACGTCGACCTGGGCTGGCGCCTCAACCTGCTCGGCTGGCGCTTCCGGTACCAGCCGAAGTCGGTCGCGTTCCACAAGCACCACGCGTCGATGAACAAGTTCGGCGACTTCCGCGAGACCTACCTGCTCGAGCGGAACGCGCTGTTCACGCTCTACAAGAACCTCGGCGACGAGCAGCTCGCAGCCGCCCTGCCCGGGTCGCTGGCCCTCGCCGTCCGCCGTGCCGTGGGCCGCGGGGAGCTCGACTCCACCGAGCTCGACCTGCGCAACCCGGGTGACGACAGCGTGCCCACCATCCCGGTGCCGAAGACGAGCATGGCCGGCATCTACGGCGTCGACCAGTTCGTCGAGCAGCTGCCGTCGATGACCGAGTCGCGACGCGCGATCCAGGCCACCCGTGTGCGCTCGGACCGCGAGCTCCTGCGCCTGTTCGGCAACCGCGACGAGCCCGCCTACCCGATCGAGAACTACCTGGCCGGCTACGACAAGATCGTGCACTCCCTGGGCGTGCTCGAGGTCGGCACCCGCCGCCGCGTGCTCATCATCACGGGGGACTCGATCGGCGCGAAGATGGCCGGCCCGGCGATCCGCGCGACCCAGATGGCGAAGCAGCTCGCGTCCGAGCACGACGTCCGCGTCGTCAGCCTGACCCGCTCGTCGCAGATCGACCCGTCCTACGAGGTCGTCACGGTCCCGCACCGCCACCCGCGCCAGATGGTCGAGCACGAGGGCTGGGCCGACGTCATCATCGTGCAGGGCCACGCGCTCCGACTGTTCCCGGTGCTCGAGTCGACGAGCAAGATCCTGGTCGTCGACGTGTACGACCCGCTGCACCTCGAGCAGCTCGAGCAGGGCCGCAGCGACGACGTCGACAAGTGGAACCGCCAGATCCTCGACGCATCGGACACGCTGAACCACCAGCTCGAGCTCGGCGACTACTTCATCTGCGCGTCGGAGCGGCAGCGGATGTTCTGGCTCGGCCAGCTCGCCGGCTCCGGCCGCGTGAACGCCCGGACGTACTCGCGCGACGCCGACCTGCGCTCGCTCATCGGCGTCGTGCCGTTCGGCCTGTCCTCGACCCCGCCGGTGCACGACCAGCAGCGGGTCAAGGGCGTCGTGCCCGGCATCGGCAAGAACGACAAGCTCGTCGTCTGGGGCGGTGGCATCTACGACTGGTTCGACCCGATCACCCTCGTCCGGTCGATCGCGCAGCTCGCCGAGCGCCGTCCGTCGGTCAAGCTCTTCTTCATGGGCGTGCAGCACCCCAACCCCGACGTGCCCGAGATGGACATCGTCGCGAAGGTCCGCGCCGAGGCCGACGCCCTGGGTCTCACCGGCAAGCACGTCTTCTTCAACGACCAGTGGATCCCGTACGAGGAGCGCGGCGCCTACCTGCTCGAAGCCGACGCCGGCGTCTCGACGCACTACGAGCACCTCGAGACGACGTTCTCGTTCCGCACCCGCATCCTCGACTACCTGTGGGCGCGCCTGCCGATCGTCACGACGGCGGGCGACTCCTTCGGCGACCTGGTCGCCGAGGAGAAGCTCGGCATCGCGGTGCACGAGCAGGACGTCGACGGCCTCGCCGCGGCGCTCGAGACGGCGCTGTTCGACAAGAAGGCCCGCACGCAGTTCATCGCGAACGTCGACCGCGTGCGCGAGCAGTTCACGTGGGAGAACGTCCTCGCCCCGCTCGTCGAGTTCTGCCGCAACCCGATCCGCGCGGCGGACAAGTCGGTGCGCGACACCACGACGACGCTCGCGCCGCACACGATGCGCGTGCGGGTCCCGGAGCGCAAGAAGCTCTCCGGCGTCCGGTACGACCTCGGCCGCGCCGTGCACTACCTGCGCACCGAGGGCCCGCGCAGCGTCGTCGGCAAGGTCAAGCGGCGTCTCAACCGGTGACCCCGGGCGAGACCACGGCCCTCGTCATCGTCCCGACGTACGACGAGGCCGAGAACATCCGGACCATCGCGTCCGCCGTCCTGACGGCGTCTCCCGGCGTCCACCTGCTCGTGGTGGACGACGGGAGCCCCGACGGGACGGGCGACATCGTGCGTGCGATGGCCGTCGAGGACGACCGGGTGCACCTGCTGCAGCGCGCCGGCAAGCTCGGCCTCGGCACGGCCTACGTGGCCGGGTTCCGCTGGGGTCTGGAGCGCGGGTACCCGCTGCTCGTCGAGATGGACGCCGACGGCTCGCACCCGGCCGACCGGCTGCCGGCCCTCATCGACGCCGTGGCGTCCTCCGACGACGTCCAGCTCGCCATCGGCTCCCGCTGGGTGCCGGGGGGATCGGTCGTCGACTGGCCGCTGCGTCGCCAGGCGCTCAGCCGCGGTGCGAACACCTACGCGCGGTGGGTGCTCGGCCTCGACGTGCGGGACATCACCGCCGGCTACCGCGTCTACCGTTCCACCGCGATCGCGCGCATGGACCTCGGTTCGGTCGACTCGAAGGGCTACTGCTTCCAGGTCGACATGACCCTGCGGGTGGACGCCCTGGGCGGCCGCATCGTCGAGGTGCCGATCCGCTTCCGCGACCGCGTGCACGGGGTGTCGAAGATGAGCCGCTCGATCGTCGTCGAGGCGATGCTCCGCGTCACCCAGTGGGGGCTGCAGCGCCGTCTCGGGCGCCGCACCCGCTCGTAGCGCTCGCGCTCGCGGGCGCGGAACGTCCGGCGTGACGGCCTGGAGGCGCGGTGCGGGGCCGTGACGGGCCTCCCGGCCGTCGGTGGGTCGCGCGCAGCGCGCGCTACGAGCGCGGCAGGTGCCGCCGCCACGACCGGCGTCGAGCGGCCACCACGAGCACGGTCACGAAGAACATCAGGCCGGCCCCGTGCAGCAGGTAGCTCTCCGCCGTACTCGTCACGGCCAGCAGCACGAGCACCGCGGCCGGCCACACGTACGCCACCCCGGGGAACGTCGTCGCGGTCACCCAGGCCCGGGCGAACGCGAGCAGCGCCGTGACGCCCAGGATGATCGTGCCGGCGAACCCGATCTGCAGCCAGGCGTCGACGAACGCGTTGAGCCCCGAGGTGAAGCGTGCCCCGGCGGGGTCGATCAGGGTGACGTAGGGCACCACGGGCTCCGTGGGCCAGGTGCCCACCCAGCCCCAGCCCTGGATCGGGTAGCGCTCGACGAGCACCCGGATCTGTGACCACAGGTCGGTGCGGGTCGCCGTGCCGCCCGCGGCGCCGATCTCGGCGAGCAGCCGACCACGGGCGAGCACCGCGACGACCAGCGTCAGCAGCACCGCCGCGCCGAGCACGGCGTTGACCACCGGCCGTGTCGCCGGTCGCGCATGTCGGAGCGACCAGAGCGCCAGGGCGGTCACGGCGAGGGCGATCATCGCGAGCCCGGTGATGGGGGACTGCACGAGCATCAGGGCGATGACGGCCAGCGAGGTCGACGCCACGGCGCGCCACACCGTGACCGACCGCGTCAGGAACTCGACGACGAAGGTCACGAGCGCCATCGCCGCGATGAACCCCATGAAGTTGCGCGTGCCGCCGATGCCCTGGATCGGCCCGCCGTAGGCGATGTCGCCGCGGATGCCGAACGCCGGGAACGGCACGTCGAGGACCAGGCCGGACAGGACCTCGAGCCCGAGGGCCGTGACGAGCAGGATGCGGAACGCGTCGCCGGAGGCCCGGATCACCTGCACCAGGTCGCGGCCGAGCGCCAGGTACAACCCGAGCCCGATGAAGCAGATGGTCTGCACGAGGCCCCGGAGCGCGAACCAGGAGTACTCGCTCCACAGCACGCTCAGGGCGCAGTACCCCACGAACGCGAGCAGCGACAGGGGCAGGACCCCGTGCCACTCGATGCGGTAGCGCTGCCCCAGCAGGCTCAGCCCGGCCAGGACGAACAGCGTCAGGAGCACGGCCCACGTGCCGGCCCGCCCGACCAGGGCCTGCACGGTCGGCTGTCCGAACGCGAACAGCACGATGACCGTCGCGAGCGCCTGGCTGAACCGTCCACCGGCCGAGAAGCCGATCCAGGCGGACAGGTACCGGCGCCCGAGCACGTGTCTGCTCACCCGGCCGTCCGTCACCCGTCCATCTTGGCGCACGACCCCGGGACGAGCCGACCACATCGCGGAGTGGCTGTATCGACGATGCGCGATCTCAGAACTATCCTCACCGGATGGACCTCGTGCGCAGGGTCGCCGGCGTCCCCCTCGTCGCGCTCGTCCTCGGTCTGCTCGCGGCCGCCCTGGCCTGGTACCGACTCGGCCCCGTGCCCCGGAACACCGTCTGGGCCGAGGACGGCGGCGTCTTCCTGCGGGAGCGCATCGCGATGGGGCCGATCGACACCCTGCTGCACCCGTACGCCGGCTACGTGCACCTGGTGCCGCGGCTGGTCGTCGACCTCGGCTACGCGCTGCCGGCGGCCCGCTACGCCCAGGTCGTCGCACTGACGTCGTGCCTGCTGGTCGGCGGGGTCTGCGCGCTGGTGTTCGTGCTGTCCCGCGACACCGTCCGTCCCGCGTCGCTCCGGGTCGTGCTCGCCGCGGTGCCCGTCGTCCTGCCGCTCGCACCCCGCGAGATCAGCGGCAACGCCGCCAACCTGCACTGGTACCTGCTCGTCCTCGTGCCCTGGGTGTTCGCGTACCGGGCACGTTCGTGGTGGGGAGCCGCCGCGCTCGCCGTGGTCGCGGGGGCAGCCGTCCTCACCGAACCGTTGACCGTCCTGTTCCTGCCGCTGCTGCTCCTGGCCTGGGCGGGGCCGGACACCGACCAGACCGGCCGGCACCGCCGCCTGCTCGCCCTGCCCGTCACCGCGACGGCGATCGTGGGGCTCGCCGTGCAGGGGATCACGACCCGGACCAGCCCCCGTGCGCTCACCCCCGTGGTGCCCGCCCTGCGCGACGTGCTGGCGGGCTACCTGCTCCGACCCGTGTCCGGCGCGTGGGACCCGCACCTCGGCGCCGTCCTGAGCGCCGTCGTCGCACGCGGCTGGGCGGTGGTCCTCGTCCCCGCCGTCGTGCTCCTGGTCGTCCTGGTGGCAGCCGTCGTGGTCGCCCCGACACGCACCCGGTGGATGGTCGTCGCGCTCACCCTGGCGTCCGTCGCCGTCTGGGCCGCCGCCCTGGTCGCCAACGGCGGCTCCGGCACCCGCTGGTCCGCCCCGGTCGCCGCGATGGCCGGCCTGCCGCCGCAGCGCTACGCCGCGGCCGCCGGCCTGCTCCTGGTGAGTGCCGTGGTGGTCGCCGCCGCCGCGCTCGTCGACTCCGGACGCTGGTCGCGTGCGGCGCGACGGACGGGAGGTGCGGGTCGCCTGGTCGGGGCGCTCGCCGGCTGGTGCGTGGTCACCGCCGTCGTGGCCGCTGCCGTCCTGCACGTCGCCCCCGCGGACACACGGCGGAGCGACGGGCCGGTGTGGGCCGAGCAGCTGCCCGCGGCCGCGGAGGCCTGCCGAGCGGACCCGACCCTGCAGGTCGCGCGGGTGCGGTCGAACCCGTGGTCGTCGCCGGTGGCCTGCGCGTGGTTGATGCGCTGACCGGTTAGCCGTGGGTCGAGGGCGCGCTCAGCCCTCCGTGCCAGCAGCCCGGGTCGCCTTCCTCGCCCGGTGCGCCGCCGTGTTCGTGCGGTTGCTGCAGCGCACACTGCAGAACCGTCTCGATCCGTTCTTCGAGAGGTCGACGAGTCGCCCGTCACAGTCGGTGGCAGCGCACTCCCGGAGCCGTCCGGTCCGTCCGGAGCGGACGACGTCCACCAGGGCCATCGCCGCTTCCACCGCGATGCGGTCCGCCAGCGCCGCGTCCTCGGGCGTCGCGTGGAGGTGCCAGTCCGTTCCGTCGTGCCGCGTCAGCCGCGGCCGCGCATCCCGTGTCGCGAGGACGTCGTTGACGAACGCCACCATCTCGTCCGGGGGGAGGGTCCAGGCCGACCGCAGGAGCGTGCGCACCGATCGGACGGCATCGAGTTCGGCGGCGTCCCCGTCGACCCGTCCGGAGAACCGGAACCGGTCGACGAACCCGGCGAGCTGGCCCGGGTCGGCGATCTCGTCACGACCTGAGGGCGACGCACCGGCGACGGTGTTCATCAGCGCGACGTCGAACGTGAGCGCCTCGTCCGTGTCAGGGGCAAAGAACATTCTGACTCCTTACGAATGCCGAGCGTACCGTCAGGAGCAACAGCTCGATCAACCCTGACGTGAGGTGCTCATCGTGACACGGACACCGCGGTCGACGGGGCTGCTCAGCGCCGTGGCGGCCGCTGTCGCCTTCGGGTTGTCCGGCCCGTTCGTCGAACCGCTCCTCGACTCCGGGTGGACGCCGGGCGCAGCGGTCGCCGTCCGGGCGGCCATCGGTGGGATCGTGCTCCTCCCGTTCGCGGTGTCCACGCAGCGGGGCCGGTACCGGGCGCTCTGGGCAGCGCGGTGGCGGGTCCTGGCGATGGCCGCCCTCGGGGTCGTCGGCACGCAGCTGTGCTACTTCTCGGCGATCGAGCACATCCCGGTGAGCACCGCGATCCTGATCGAGTACACGGCCCCGGTCCTCCTCGTGCTCACCGGTTGGGTGCTCCGGCGTCGCCGCCCGGCGGCGGTCGTGCTGATCGGCGCCGGCACGTCGATCGCCGGGCTCCTGCTCGTGGTGTCACCGAGCGGGCAGGCGCTCGATCCCCTCGGCGTGCTCCTGGCTGCCGGGGCGACGGTCTGCCTCGCCGTCTACTTCGTCGTCTCGGCCGGCACGCCGGGCGACGTCTCGAGCGTGGCGTTCGCGGCCGCGAGCCTGCTCGTCGGCGCCGCACTCCTCGGCGTCCTCGGCGTGCTCGGGATCGTCGAGCTCTCCGCTGCCGTGACGCCGGTCGAGGTCCTCGGCCGGCAGGTGCCCTGGTGGCTGCCGACGCTCGTCATCGGACTCGTCGCGACCGCGTTCGCGTACGCCACGAGCATCGTCGCGTCCCGGCTCCTCGGGAGTCGTCTCGCCTCGTTCGCCGGTCTGCTCGAGGTCGTCGCAGCAGCGGTGTCGGCCTGGATCCTCCTCGGCCAGACGCTGGCGGCGCTGCAGCTGACCGGGGGACTGCTCGTCCTCGTCGGCATCGCCTTCGTCCGTGCCGAGCGGGTCAGCGGGAGCGGCGCCTCAGCGTGAGCCGGCCCAGCGGAACGCACGCGCCGCGGGCGGCGTCCGGGGGCCGTCACCGGCAGAGACGGGCTCCTCGCCGGTCAGCACGATGCGGGTCTTGATCGCGAACAGGGCGAACAGCACCCAGTTGCCCTGGTAGAGCAACCGCGACTCGGCCACGGACTGCACCAGCAGGGCGACGACGACGAGCAGCGGCAGGAGCGACACCGGGTCGAACGTGCGCGGGCGGAGCGCCGCGTCGTACCCGATGCGGGTGGCGCAGGCCCACGACCGCGAGAGCGTGGTGACGACGTAGACGGCGAAGAGCACCAGGCCGACGATGCCGGTCTGCATCCAGACGTCCAGGTAGGCGTCGTGCGCCTGCAGGTAGACGACGCCCTTGCGGTGGGCGAGGTCGGCGAGGGTCGGGATGCCGGGCCACCAGTAGCCGATCCAGCCCCACCCGACCACGGGGTGCTGGTCGATCAGTCCGAGCACCTTCGCCCAGATCTCGCCCCGACCGGTGGCGTCGGAGCCCTTGCCGAGCAGCTCGGACACCGGGCCGCGCAGCAGCACGCCGGCGACGGCCACCACGGCGGCACCGGCGGCGACCAGCAGGTAGCGCGGCGTGCGGCGCTCGGTGGGCACCCGGCGGATCGCGACGGCGGCCAGGGCGACGAGGACGACCACCAGAGCGGCGGCGAGGACCGTGGATGAACGGGTCAGGACGAGCCCGAGCCCGGCGACGACGAGCCAGCCGATCGCCTGGTTCCGACGCAACCGGCCCTCGGCGAACTGCACCGCCACGACGATCGCGACCAGCAGGGCCACCATCGCGAGCAGGTTCGCGTTGCCCGGCAGCCCCTGGATCCGGCCGCCGGTGAAGAGCTCGGCGCGTGAGAAGTAGAACGCGTCGGGGATGTCGGCATCGCCGTAGTCGGTCCAGATCGGCGCGATCGGGTGCCGCACGACCACCGCGACGACGGCCTCGAACAGGAGCGAGAGCAGCAGGACCCAGCGCAGCGCCAGGCTCAGTGCGTCCGCGATCCGGCGCCACGTCAGGGTCGAGGCGATGGCGAAGGCCACCGCGGCACAGACCACCTGCACGAACAGGCTCGGAAGCGTCGCGAACCGCCAGTGCGACCAGATCAGCGTGACGAGGCACCAGCCCAGGAACGCCCACAGCGCCCACGGGGTGCGCACGAGCGGCGGCTTCGCCCGGACCAGCACGGTGACGCCCCACACGGCGACCGCCGCCCACAGGACCCCGGCGCCGACCCAGGTCAGGGTGTTCGGCACGGCGTCGCCCGCGAACAGCACGAACAGGGTGGTCGCCCCGAAGGCGAACGCCTCGCGCTCCGGTACGGTCCCGCGTGCCAGCGGCCAGGTGTTCGTCACGACGCCAGGCTACCGGCCGGTCGCGGTCAGCAGGAGTCCCGTCGGCAGCGCCGGTAGGCTCTCGCCCATGTTCCTCGGCATCACGAACACCCCCCGCGACTACGCATGGGGCTCGGTCACGGCGATCCCGGAGCTCCTCGGTCGCACCGTCACCGGCGCCCCGCAGGCCGAGCTCTGGCTCGGCGCGCACGCCGGCAGCCCCAGCGTGGTCGTCAACCCGGCCATGGTCGGCGGCGCGGACACGCTGCGCGACTGGATCGCCGACGAGCCGGAGACCGCGCTCGGCGTCGACCGCACCGGGCTGCCCTTCCTGCTCAAGGTGCTCGCGGCGGCGGCCCCGCTCTCGCTGCAGGCGCACCCGACGCCGGAGCAGGCGGAGGAGGGGTACGAGCGCGAGGAGCGTGCTGGCGTCGCGATCGACGACCCCGCCCGGAACTACAAGGACCCGTTCCCCAAGCCAGAGCTCGTCGTCGCGCTGAGCGACCGGTTCGAGGCACTGAGCGGCTTCCGTCCGGTCGAGGAGACCCTGGCCGAGGTCCGTGCCCTCGACGCCGGCACCGGTCGGCTCGGGCCGCTCGAGGTGCACCTGCTGCACGGACTCGAGGACACCGTCCGGTGGCTCGAGACGGCCGACGAGTCGGCGCTCGCCGTGGTGCAGGCGGCCGGCGACCTCGCTGCCGCGACGGACGAGGACCACCTCACCCCGAACACCCGCACCGTGCGTGACCTGGCCGCCAGCTGGCCGGGGGACCCCGGGATCGTCGTCTCCCTGCTCATGCACCGCGTCACGCTGTCCGCCGGTCAGGCCATGTACCTGCCCGCCGGGAACATCCACGCCTACCTCGACGGCCTGGGCATCGAGCTGATGGCCCCGTCGGACAACGTGCTCCGCGGCGGGTTGACGCCGAAGCACGTCGACGTGCCGGAGCTGCTGCGGGTGCTCGACTTCACCGCGTACCCGGCGCCGGTGCTCGAGCCGGAGCACGTCGGCCCCGGCGTCGACCGGTTCGCGCCGCAGGGCGTCGGCTTCGCGCTGCTGCGGGTCAGCGGCGACGGTCGTCCGGCGGGGCTGAGCACGGGCGGGGTCGCTCCGCTGTCGGGGCCGTCCATCGCGATCTGCACCGAGGGCGTCGTCACGCTCGTCGGGGCGCGGTCGGCGACGCTGCTGCGCAGGGGTGAGTCCTGCTTCATCACCCCCGACGAGGGCGACGTCACCGTCGAGGCGGACTCGTCCGACGGCGTCACCTCCACCGTCTTCATCGCCACCGGGGCCTAGCCGACCCGGACCGGTCCGGGCCCCGCCACCGGGGCGTCGTCGTCGTCCGCTAGCGTGGCGACCATGAGTTGGCTGGTCACCGGCGGTGCCGGGTACATCGGGTCCCACGTCGTCCGCGCGCTGCGTGCGGCGGGCATCGACACGGTCGCGTTCGACGACCTCTCGAGCGGCTTCCGGGCCTTCGTGCCCGACGACGTGCCGTTCGTCGAGGGCACGATCCTCGACGGCGAGCTCCTCGCGCGCACCTTCAGCGAGCACGACGTCACGGGCGTGGTGCACGTGGCCGGGTACAAGTACGCCGGCGTCTCGGTGGACCGTCCGTTGCACACCTACGAGCAGAACGTCACCGGCACGGCGACCCTGCTCCGTGCGATGGCGGACGCCGGCGTGACGAAGGTCGTGTTCTCGTCCAGTGCCGCCGTGTACGGCACCCCGGACGTCGAGACGGTGGTCGAGTCGACGCCGAAGAACCCCGAGTCGCCCTACGGCGAGTCGAAGCTCATCGGCGAGTGGCTGCTGCGCGACATGGAGGTCGCTGCGGGCTTCACGACGACGTCGCTGCGGTACTTCAACGTCGTCGGCTCGGGGGAGCCGGACCTGTACGACGCCAGCCCGCACAACCTGTTCCCCCTGGTGTTCGACGCGTTGCTCGCCGGCCGCACCCCGCGGATCAACGGCGACGACTACGCGACCCCCGACGGCACCTGCGTGCGCGACTACGTGCACGTGGCCGACCTCGCCCACTCGCACGCCGTGGCGGCCCGCAAGCTCGAGGCGGGGGAGCCGCTCGACCGCGCCTACAACCTGGGCAGCGGCGACGGCGTGAGCGTCCGGCAGATCATGGACGCCATGGCGGCCGGCACCGGCATCGCCTTCGAGCCGGAGGTCGCACCCCGCCGACCCGGCGACCCGGCGCGCATCGTCGCCACCGGCGAGGCGGCCGGACGCGACCTCGAGTGGGCCATGCGGCACACCCTGGACGAGATGGTCTCGAGCGCCTGGGAGGCGCGGCGCCGCGCCTCCTGAGCCGGCAGGACGGGGCTTGCTGTCCCCCGGAAGGTCGACCGACGCAGTGCGACACGCCCAAACGGGGGACATGACACGCCGAAGCGGTCAGTGCCTTCTATGATCCGCGACTTGACTCCAGCGAATGACACCGCTGTAATTACAGGCAACGACGGCAATCCGTCGTGGTTCGTCATCGAGACGTCAGGGGTGATCAGGGTGAACGGTTCCGACTTCCGCGCCGGAGTTCCGGAGGACTGGCACGTCGACCCCGTGGCGCTCGGCGTCCCGGGTGTCCGGCGACCGGAGTCCGACGACGAGGAGAACCCGCTCGCGTGGCAGGTCGACTCGCTCTGCGCGCAGACCGACCCGGAGGCGTTCTTCCCCGAGAAGGGCGGCTCGACGCGCGAGGCGAAGAAGATCTGCACGTCCTGCGAGGTCCGTGCGCAGTGCCTCGAGTACGCGCTCGAGAACGACGAGCGCTTCGGCATCTGGGGCGGGCTGTCGGAGCGCGAGCGCCGGAAGCTGCGGAAGCGGGCGTAGCTGCGCCCACGGCGCGCCAGCGCCGTGCAGCTGCGCCCCTGAGGAGCCTGCGACGAAGGCGCCGGAACCCGGCCACCTCGTTCTGAGGAGCCTGCGACGAGGACGCCGGGGCCAGCCGTCCAGCGCTCTTCCTGCACCTCGCGGTGAGCGCACCCCGAGGTTCACGGCGCGCCGCCCTGCGCAGCCGACCCCGGGCCTCCAGACCGTAGAGTGACGCCCGTCATGCAGCCCAGCGTCTCCCAGCCCCGCGTCACCACGATCCTCGTCGCCGCGAACGGGGCCGACCACCTCGACCGGACCCTGGACGCGCTCGCCGCGCAGACGCGCCACCCCGAGAACCTCGTGGTCGTCGACGTCGGCTCGACCGACGGGTCGACCGCCGAGCTGTCGTTCGGCGGGTCCGCCCGGCTCGTCCGGCTGCCGGCCGGTGTCGCGTTCGGTGACGCCGTGCGCCAGGGGGAGCGCGCCGCCCCGCCGGCCGCCACCGACGAGCCCGTCGACGAGTGGCTCTGGGTGCTCGGACACGACAATGCGCCGGCACCGACCGCGCTCGCCGACCTGCTGTCCGCCGTCGAGATCGCACCGTCGGTCGTCGTCGCGGGGCCGAAGCTCGTCGCCGACGACGACCCCTCGCGCATCCGTGCCTTCGGTGAGAGCACGACCCGCTTCGGCCGGTCCGTCGTGCTCGTGCAGGACGAGCTCGACCAGGGACAGCACGACCGCAACACCGACGTGCTCGCCGTCAGCGCCGGCGGCATGCTCGTGCGCCGCTCGGTCTGGAACGAGCTCCGCGGGTTCGACCCGGCACTGCCGGACGTCGACGCCGCACTCGACTTCTGCACCCGGGTCCGGCTCGCCGGGCACCGGGTCGCCCTCGTGCCGGAGGCACGGGTCACCAGCGCCGGACCCATCGAGGAGTTCGGGCGCAAGCGCGTGTCCGAGGCCCGGCGCGTCCGCATCCACCGGCAGGCGCAGCTGCACCGGCGGATGGTCTACGCACCCGTCGGCCTGCTGTGGTTGCACTGGTTGACCCTCGTGCCGTTCGCGGTCGGTCGTGCCCTCGGGCACCTGGTCGCGAAGCACCCCGCTGCGGTCGTGCCCGAGCTGGCGGCCGCGTTCGCCGTCGCCTTCGGCGGGGGCACGGGCCGGGCGCGGAAGAACCTGGCGCGGACCCAGAAACTTGGGTGGGCGGCCATCGAACCCCTGCGGGTGAGCTGGCGACGCCTGCACGAGCACCGCACCACCACGCGCGACGCCGAACTCGCCCGGGTCGAGGACGCCCCGATCGCGCGGGCGTCGTTCCTGGGCGACGGCGGGATCTGGGTGGTCCTGGCCGCCGCGGTCCTGAGCGTCGTGACCCTCTACCCGCTGCTCGGCTCGCCGGCGTTGACGGGCGGCGGTCTCCTGCCGCTCAGCGCCACACCCGGCCAGCTCTGGCAGAACGTCGGCTACGGCTGGCACTCGCTCGGCACCGGCTTCACCGGTCCGTCCGACCCGTTCGCGGCCGTCCTCGCGGTGCTCGGCTCGATCGTCTTCTGGTCGCCGTCGACCGCGGTCGTGCTCGTGATGCTCGTGGCGTTCCCGCTGTCCGCCCTCGGTGCCTGGTTCGCGGTCCGCAAGGTCACGACGCGCACCTGGGTGCCGGTCATCGGTGCGGCGCTCTACGCCATCGCCCCCTCGCTCGTCGGGGCGGTCACGACGGGCCACCTCGGTGCCGTGATCGCGCACGTGGTCCTGCCGTGGCTGTTCCTCGCCGTCCTCGAGGCGCACCGCTCGTGGGCCTGGGCGTCCGGCGCCTCGTTGCTCTTCGCCGTCGTCGCGGCCTCGGCGCCGTCGCTGCTGCCGGTCCTGCTGGTCTGCTGGCTCGTGGCGCTGCTGGTCGGCTGGCGGCGCGCGCACCGTCGGGTCTTCATCCCGGTGCCCACCGTCGTGCTCTTCCTGCCGCTGGTGCTCGCGCAGGCGGCCAGGGGCAACCTGCTCGCCGTCTTCGCCGACCCCGGTGTGCCGTCGGCGACCCGTGCGCCGTCCGCGCTGCAGCTGGCGATCGGTCAGCCCCTGCCCGACTGGAGCGGTTGGCTGCCCGTCACCAGTGGCCTGGCGATCGCCGCGGTGGTGCTGCCGGTCGTCATGGCCGTGCTCGCGCTGCCGGTGGCGGCCGCCGCCATCGGCGCGATGCTCGGCCACCGCTGGGCCGTCGCGGGTGCCGCGCTCGTGGTGGCACTCCTCGGGTTCGCGACCGCGTTCGCGGCGACGCACGTGACGGTGACGGGCGTCGGCTCGACGACCACGATCGTGTGGCCGGGCAGCGGGCTCTCGGTGTACTGGCTCGCCCTGGTCGTGGCCGCCTGCATCGGGATCGACGTGCTGCCGAAGGCCGCGCCGGTGGCGGGTCTCGCCGCGACGGTGCTCACGGGGGTCGCCGTCGCGCCGGCCTTCGCCGCGTTCTACCTCGGCAACGCCACGATCGAGCCGACCACCGGCCGCGTGCTGAGCGCCTACGTGAACGCCGAGGCGCAGGCGAACCCCGACGTGGGCACGCTCGTCGTGGTGCCGCAGGACGACGGCTCGCTCGCGGTCACGCTCGAGCGCGGGCAGGGCTCGACGCTCGACGACCAGTCGACCCTCGACGCGACGGCTCTGCGTCTGAGCGAGTCCGGGGCGCGACTGACCACGCTTGCCGGCAACCTCGCGAGCCGCAGCGGGTACGACCCGCGTCCGGCGCTCGCGGAGCTCGGCGTGAGCTTCGTGCTCATCGACGACGCCGGCGACGACCCCGAGGCCCGCGCGGTGCACGACCGTGCCGCCGGGGCGATCGGGCAGGACGCGCGGTTCACGGCCATCGGCGAGACCGCGACCGGCCAGCTGTTCCACTACGACGGCGAGGTCGACCGCGTGCGCACCGGCTCGGCCGCCACCCAGGCCACGCACGTGCTGTACCTGGTCGTGCTCGGCGTGGTGTTCGGGGCCGCGGCCCTGCTCGCCGTGCCGACCGCGCCCCGCCGACGCCGCGCCACCTCGAACGTCATCGAGGCCGAGGAGCCCGCCACCACCTTCGACGAGGAGCGAGACGAATGAGCCCCACCCCCGCCTCCGTCCGTCGGTGGGTCGTCCGCGGGACCGCCACCGCGGTCGCCGTGGTCGTCGCCGCGGGCGCCGTCACCGCCGCACACGCCTTCGGCACGGAGTCCGACCCCGGCCGGCCGGCCGGACGCACCGTGACGCCGGTGCCCGCCGCCGCCGAGCGCGTCTGTGCCGGCAGCGCCCTGCGGCTGTCCGACGACGCCGGCAACGACGCCACGACCGCGAGCACGGTCGGTTCGGCCACGATCGCGACGGCGACGACGGGCTCGACGGTCGACCGCTCGGCGCTCGATCCGTCGACCACCGGCGGGAGCGACCCTCGTCTGCTCACGGCCCCGGCGGGCGAGACCACCCCGCAGGTCGCCGGCAGCAGCTACCAGAGCGTCTCCAGCGGCGACCTGGTCGGCGCCGGAGCAGCGTCGTGCGACGACCCGAGCCGGTCCACCTGGCTCGTCGGCGGCTCCACGGAGACCGGACGCACCAGCCTCGTGACGCTGTCGAACCCGACCGAGGTGAACGCCACCGTCGACCTGACGATCCACGACGGCAGCGGGACCGTCAGCGCACCGGGCACGACCGGCATCGTCGTCGCGCCGAACACGCAGAAGGTCGTGCCGCTGTCCGGCTTCGTCTCGGACGCTGCATCGACCGTCGTGCACGTGACGTCGTCCGGCGGGCAGATCGTCGCGCACATGCAGGAGACCGTCGTCCGCACGCTCACGCCGGGCGGGTACGACATCGTCTCCGGCGGTGCCGCGCCCTCGCGAGTGCAGGTGATCCCGGGGGTCGTGCTCGCCGACACCCAGGCGGCGCAGCGCGGCGACGACACCGCCGACGCCGCGCCCATCGTCCGGCTGTTCGTACCGGGCGACAAGTCGGCTCGGGTGACGCTCGGCATCAGCACGGCCGACGGCGGTGGCTCGACCGTCAACGCGACCGCGGAGCCCGGGGTCGTGACGGACGTCGCGCTCGACGACTTCCCGGACGGCCGGTACTCTTTCACCGTGACCTCGACCGAGCCCGTCGTCGCTGGCGCCCGCACCACGACGCCGACCGACGGCAACGGCGACGGCACCGACCTGGGCTGGTTCGCGTCCGCCGAGCCGCTCGGTGACCGCGCGATCACCGCGATCGCACCCGGCGACGGCGTCCGACTGAACTTCGTGAACCCCACGCGCGAGGACCGCTCGGTGACGGTGCGCTCCGGCGATGAGCGACGCACGCTCGCGATCGCGTCCGGCGCAACGGTCACGCTGCCGGTGCAGACGGCGAAGCAGCTGACGCTCACGGGGACCGACGGGATCGTCGCCGGTGTCACGTACCGCGGACCCGATGGCATCGCCGGCTTCCCGGTCCGCCCCGAGACCGATGTCTCCACCCCGGTCCGCATCTACCCCTGAGCGGCCTGGCCCCCGACCGCGGCGGTCTCGTGACGAGACCGGCCGCGCGTCACCAGTGGCGGTAGCGGTCCGGTGCGAGGTCCCACGGGTCCTTGCCGATCAGCTCGCCGACGGCGCGGAACACCGCGGTCTCGACGACGATCCGACGGTCCGTGTCGTCCTTCTCCGGGCTGCGGGTCACCCGTTCGACCGGGATGCGGAAGACGGTGACCCGGCGGGCGTCGCGGTCGATGCGCCAGCGCGGCAGTTCGTCCGGCAGGGTGGCGTCACTCGGCATGTCCGCCACCTGGAACACCACGCCGGCGAGTTCGTCCGGCCAGAGCCCGAGCAGGTAGTGGGCGCTGTCACCGACGAGCCGGTCGAAGGCCTCGGCGCGGGTGACGACCGGCGCGAGCTCCGGGCCGGTGACGCTCGAGCGTCCGCCGCGTCCGTGTCGCGAGCGCCCGCGTCCGCGGTCGACCGGGGTGACGAGGCGGGGCTTGCGACGCATCCCCACATCGTACGCGCGGACGGGCGTCGGTCGGACGCTCCGCTAGGCTCCCTGTCGACATGGACGTGCGGATCTGCAGCAAGGTGGCGTGTGCCAACAGCGCTTCGTCGACCCTGACGTACGACTACGCCGACTCCATGGTCGTGGTCGGGCCGCTGTCCACCCGCGTCGAGCCGCACGGGTACGACCTGTGCGCCCGGCACGCGGCGGCCCTGCGCGTGCCGCGCGGTTGGCAGGTGGTGCGGCGCGAGCCGCTGCCGCGCGACGTCGACTGACGCCTCGCCTCCGCGACGTGGTCGCGGTGGTCGGACGGGAGGCCCGGGGAGCGTCACCGACGTCGGCTGGTGACCCGCGCCTCCCGGCATGGAACACTGGTGCGCATGTCGACCGAAGCCCAGACCGCCGCCCCGTACCGCGTCGCCGACCTCACCCTGGCCGAGGCGGGCCGCCACCAGATCCGTCTCGCCGAGAACGAGATGCCGGGCCTGATGGCCCTGCGCGACGAGTTCGCCGCGGCGCAGCCGTTGGCGGGCGCGCGCATCGCCGGCTCCCTGCACATGACGGTGCAGACCGCGGTGCTCATCGAGACGCTCGTCGCGCTCGGTGCGCAGGTGCGCTGGGCGAGCTGCAACATCTTCTCGACGCAGGACGAGGCCGCCGCCGCCGTCGCGGTCGGCCCGACCGGCAACCCGGACGCCCCCGCCGGTGTCCCGGTGTTCGCGTGGAAGGGTGAGACGCTCGAGGAGTACTGGTGGTGCACCAACCGGATCTTCGACTGGAGCGACGAGGCCGCCGCGGCCGGTGCCGACTGGACCGGACCGAACCTGATCCTCGACGACGGCGGGGACGCCACGATGCTCGTGCACACCGGTGCCGACGCCGAGGCCGCCGGGGCAGCGCCCGTCGCCGCAGCCGACGCCAGCGCCGAGTGGCGGATCGTGCTCGACACCGTCGCGCGGTCGCTCGAGACCTCGTCGGACCGCTGGACCCGCATCGCGGCCGACATCCAAGGTGTCACCGAGGAGACCACCACGGGCGTGCACCGCCTGTACGAGCTGTTCCGGAACGGCGAGCTGAAGTTCCCGGCGATCAACGTCAACGACTCGGTGACGAAGTCGAAGTTCGACAACAAGTACGGCATCCGGCACTCGCTGCCCGACGGCCTGAACCGTGCCACCGACGTGCTCATCGGCGGCAAGGTCGCGTTCGTCGTGGGCTACGGCGACGTCGGCAAGGGGGCGGCCGAGGCGCTCCGCGGGCAGGGCGCCCGCGTGATCGTCAGCGAGGTCGACCCGATCTGCGCGCTGCAGGCCGCGATGGACGGCTACCAGGTCGCACGCCTGGCCGACGTCGTCGGCGAGGTCGACATGGTCATCACCTGCACGGGCAACCTCGGCGTCGTCGGCGTCGACGAGATGCTCGGCCTGAAGCACCTGGCGATCGTCGCGAACGTCGGCCACTTCGACAACGAGATCGACATGGCCGGACTCGAGGCGCTGCCCGGTGTCGAGAAGGTCGAGATCAAGCCGCAGGTGCACGAGTGGCGCCTGCCGACCGGGCGCTCGATAATGGTGCTGTCCGAGGGTCGGCTCATGAACCTCGGCAACGCGACCGGGCACCCGTCGTTCGTGATGAGCAACTCGTTCACGAACCAGGTGCTCGCGCAGATCGAGCTGCACACCCGGCGCGACGAGTACCCGACCGGGGTCTACGTGCTGCCGAAGCACCTGGACGAGAAGGTCGCACGGCTGCACCTCGACGCGCTCGGCGTGCAGTTGACGGCGCTGCGCCCGGAGCAGGCGGCGTACATCGGCGTGCCGGTCGAGGGCCCCTTCAAGCCGGACCACTACCGGTACTGAGCGGGCGGGGCGGCGGCGGGCGGCGGCGTTGTCGTTCGCACAACCGAAGTGACCCGGAACCGCGCGATCGCGTGGCACCGGGTCACTTCGGTTGTGCGGACCCTTTCCGAACCGGCCCGCCGCCGGCAGGCGGCTGGCGGACGCCTGCGGCTGGCCGGCGCGTGAGCCGCGCCCCGGTGCGGTCATCGCGCCCCGGAGAGTCGGGGCGCGACGACCGTCAGGGGGCGCGAACCGCGCACGCCCGCGCCGCTCTCCGCGCGCGCCGCCGCGCGCCGCGCCGCGCTCGCGCCGTGCGCCACGCGCGCCCGCTCAGCGCGGGAAGCCCGGCGGCCGTGCCCCGGCCGTCGCCCCGGCCCGGGACAGCAGCGCCGCCCGGGCTCCCAGCGCCCGCTCGTCCCGTCGGCGCCGCAGCACGACGACCCCGGCCAGGAACACCTCCGGCGGCACGGGCGGCACCGGGTGGGCGAACGCCGACACCTCGGCCGCCAGCGACTGCGCCGCAGCCTCGCGCAGTTCGGGCCGCATCAGCGCGGCCCCGCGGAAGAACGCACCGAGCCGGTTCTCCAGTCGCTGCGGCAGCGACGAGACGTCCGCGACGCCCGCCCACGCCTCCAGCTCCGGCGGCAGCCGTACCTCGGGGTCGCGCTGCTTCGGCAGGCGCTCGTGCTGCACGACGGTGCCCGCGAGCAGGTCGCCGAGACGCCGCGGTCGGCTGCCGAACAGCGCGACGAGCAGGGCGACCGAGCCGAAGGTCATCCAGAGCTCGAACAGCCCCACGAGCGCCCGGGTGAACGCGTGCCGGAACCCGATCGCGCCGCCGTCGAGCCGGACGACCCGGGTGCCGGTGGCGAAGCGTCCGACGCTCCGCCCCCTGGTCACCGTCTCGACCGCCGCGGGGACCAGCACGAGCGAGACGACGAGCAGGACGATGTTCAGCGCCGCTCCCCAGGCCGGCTCGATGCCCTCGGGCCAGAGGCGCGAGACACCGAAGAACGCCAGGACGAACAGGACGAGGACGCAGAGCCCGTCCAGGAGGGCCGCGGCGAGCCGCAGCACGAGCCCGGCGGGCTGGACGTCGAGCGCCACGCCCTCGCCCACGACCAGCTCGTCGGCGGTCTCCTCCAGGTCACGTGAGAACCGGGCGTCGGCGAGGTCACGCGGCGTGCGGGGCTTCGGCATGGGATCATTCTGTCGGACATCGCGCGACCTGAGGGGGAACACGTGGACCTGGATGCCTACGCCGAGGTGCACGGCGACCGGTGGCGGGAGCTCGACCGCCTGGCACGTGCCCGTCACGCGTCCGGTGCCGACGTCGACCGGCTCGTCGCCGGCTACCAGGAGGCCGCGACGGACCTCGCGCGCATCCGGGGCGCCGCACCGCGCACCGCGACCGGGGACCGGCTCTCGCTCACGCTCTTCCGGGCCCGCCTGCGCTTCACCGGCACCCCCGTCGACCCGCTGACCGCGGTCGCCCTGTTCTTCACCCGACAGCTGCCCGCGGCGCTCTACCGGATCCGGTGGGTGACCATCTGGGTCGCCCTCGCCACGGTGGCGATCGGCGCGATCGTCGCCGTGTGGATCACGACGACCCCCGGCGCGACGGCGACGTTCGGGACGCAGGAGGCCCTGCGGCAGTACGCCACGCAGGACTTCGTCGACTACTACTCGGACCGCGGTCTCGGGGCGTTCACGGCGCAGGTCTGGACGAACAACGCCTACATCGCCGCGACGATGGTCGCCTTCGGCATCACCGGTGTCTTCGTGCCGTTCTCGATCATGCAGAACGCCGTCAGCCTCGGGGTGTCCGCCGCGATCATGCACTCGCAGGGGCGCCTGGCCGACTTCTTCCTCTACATCTCGCCGCACGGGCAGCTCGAGCTGTACTCGGTGTTCCTCGCCGGTGGCGCAGGCCTCATGATCTTCTGGTCGTGGGTGGCACCCGGCCCCGGCCGCACCCGTGCGCAGGCCCTCGCCGAGGACGGTCGCGCCCTCATCAGCATCGCGATCGGGCTCACCCTGACGCTGCTGCTGTCCGGCATCGTCGAGGGCGTCGTGACCCGCCAGGACTGGCCGTGGCCGATCAAGATCGGCATCGGCACGGTCGCCCTGGTCGCGGTGCTCGCCTACCAGTGGGTGCTCGGCGGTCGTGCCTACCGGGCGGGGGAGCGCGGCGACCTCGAGGAGTTCGAACGCGGCTCCACCGCCCTGGTCGCCGGCTAGCGACCGGTCGGCGTCAGAGTCGGCCGCTGGCCTTCGCCCGGATGTAGGCGTCGGCGACGAGCGGGGGGACGTCGGCAGGGGTCCCGCGGACGACCTCGGCGCCGGAGCGCCGTGCGACGTCGGCCGCGCCGTCCGCGTCGAGCAGCGTGCGTTCGGCGGCCGCCCGCCGGTACACGTCACGCTCTGCGCCGGTGGGGAGGCCCGGCACCCGTCCGCCCCGCGACGTGCGGATCGCCGTGGTCGCGTCCACCCCGCCGCGCGCCATCCGCTGCACGGCCGGGTCCTCGACGCTCGTCACGACGACGGCGTGCCGCCGCGCCAGCCGGGGGAGCACGGCGAGCAGGTCGCCCGACGCACCGACCGAGTCGAGGCTCGACGCGAGCACGACCAGGGCGCGCGACGTCGTGATCGAATCGACGAGCGCCGGGACCGTCGCCCAGTCGGTCGCCGCGAGCCCCGGTTCGGCCATCGCCAGCGCCTCGCCGAAGCGCTGCACGACGTCGGCGCGGGTGGCTCCGTGCACGCGGTCGTGCGCGGTGTCGTCGAGAACCACCAGGTCGACCCGGTCGCCCGCGGCCGCCGCGAGGGCGCCGAGGAGCAGCGCCGACTCGATGAACGTGTCCAGGCGCGGCTCGTCACCGACCCGGCCCGCACCGGCGCGCCCGGCGTCCACCACGACGACGACCCGTCGGTCGCGTTCCGGTCGCCACGTGCGGACGACCAGGTCCTGTCGCCGGGCTGTCGCCCGCCAGTCGATCGAGCGCACGTCGTCGCCGCGCACGTAGTCACGCAGCGAGTCGAACTCCGTGCCGTGGCCGCGCAGCTGCAGGGTCGTCTCGCCGTCGAGTTCGCGCAGCCGTGCGAGCCGTGAGGGCAGGTGCCGACGGGAGCGGAACGGCGGCGTCACGACGAGTTCGCCGGGTGCCGCGACCACGCGCTGGCGTGCGGCGAGGCCGAGGGGACCGAACGACCGGACGGCGACCCCGGTGGTGCGGCGGCGACCGCGGCGGAACGGGGTGAAGCGCATCCGGGCCGTGCGGCGCTCACCTCCGGGGACCTGCATGCGGAGGCGACGGGGGCGGTGGCCCGCCGAGGGCTCCCACATGTCGCGCACCACACCGCGCACCGTGCGGGACCCGTCGTTCGCGAGCACGAGGGTGCCGTCCGCGGTGCTGTCGCGTCGTGCGAGCCGCGGCATCCGACGCTCCACCCGGACCTGTCGCAGGTCGGCGGCGAGCAGGACGTCGAGCGTCGCCGCGAGCAGCACCACGCCGACCCACGCGAGCCCGGCCCACGCGCTGGCGAGCAGCACGGTGGGCACGATCGCGACGGCGAGGAGCGCGACGAACCGGCCGGAGACCGCCACTAGATCGGCACCCGCACCTGCTCGAGCACCTGCTGGAGCAGGCCGTCGGCACCGACGCCCTCGAGCTCGGCGTCCGCGGCGACCCGCAGACGGTGCCGCCAGACCGGCAGCGCCATCGCCTGCACGTGGTCCGGGGTGATCGCGTCGTAGCCGGTGAGCCAGGCCCAGGCCTTGGCCGCCGCGAGCAGGGCCGTCGCGCCACGGGGACTGACCCCGACGCGCACGGACGGCGCTTCGCGGGTGGCACGGGCCAGGTCGACGATGTAGGCGAGCACGTCGTCGCGCGCCCCGACGGCACGGACGGCCCGCTGCGCGCGGACGACCTCGTCGACGCCGACCACCGGCGTGATGCCGGCCGATCGCACGTCACGCGGCACGAACCCGTCGGCGTGACGTCGGAGCACCTGCCACTCGACGTCGCGCGGCGGGACGTCGAGCGTCAGCTTCATGAGGAACCGGTCGAGCTGCGCCTCGGGCAGCGTGTACGTGCCCTCGAACTCGATCGGGTTCATGGTCGCGGCGACGAAGAAGGGGTCGGGCAGCGGACGGGCGTCACCGTCGACGCTGACCTGCCGTTCCTCCATAGCCTCGAGGAGCGCCGACTGGGTCTTCGGGGGCGTGCGGTTCACCTCGTCGGCCAGCAGCACGTTCGTGAAGACGGGGCCCTCGCGGAACGGGAACGTGCCGGTGGACGCGTCGTAGACGAGCGAGCCGGTCACGTCGCCGGGCATCAGGTCGGGGGTGAACTGGATGCGCTTCGTGTCGAGCGACATCGACGCCGCGAGGCTTCGGACGAGCAGGGTCTTCGCGACGCCGGGCACCCCCTCGAGCAGCACGTGGCCCTGCGCGAGGAGCCCGACGATCATGCCGGAGACCGCGCCCTCCTGGCCGACGACGGCCTTGGCGACCTCGGAGCGGACCCGGCCGAACGCGTCGCGCAGGTCGCTGCGGTCGGGGCCCGCGGGGTCGTGCTCCGTCGCGGCGTGCTCGGGGGAGGCAGGGGGCATGTCGGTCACGGTCGTGCTCCTGGTCGGTCGGTGTACGGGGTGGTCCGGTGGCCGGAGGTGGCGCGCCGGACAGCGCGTTCGAGGTCGTCGAGTGCTGCGGCGCCGTCGACGAGCGCGCGGTCGTCGTCGGTGGTCCCGCCGACGAGCACGGCGCCGACGCGGGTGTGCGGGATGCCGGTGGCCTGCGCAGCCGACCGCACGACCTCGTCGACGTGTGCCGATCGTGGCAGGCCGAGCAGCCGGCCGATGCGCCGGACGGCGGCGACGCGCAACGTGTCCAGCGCGTGGGTGCGGTCGCGGGTGCGGGCGTACATCCGGGCGCGACCCTCGGTGGTCTCGGCGGCGCGGACGACGACGGGCAACTGTTCGACGACGAGCGGGCCGAGGCGCCGGCCCCGCCACACGCCGGCCGCCACGGCGACGAGCGCGAGCAGGGCGAGCGCACCCGGGACCCAGGGCGGCGCGAGCTCGCCGAGGGTCGGGGCGGCATCGGGGGTGCCGACGGCGGGGGTGTACCAGGTCAGTCGGTCGTCGTCGCCGAGCAGGCCGAGGGCGAGTGCCGCGTTGCCCGCGGTCCGGATCGTGTCGTTGCGCAGTGCCGAGGTGGTGCCGAGCAGGGTGACGTCGCCGCCCGGGGTCGTGGTGCGCACGAGCCCCCACACCGTGGCCCCGCCGCTCCCGGTCGGCGCACACCGCTCGGCCTCGGGGTCCTGCACGGTGTAGCCCCACCCGCCGGTCGACACCCGCTCCGCGGAGGCCGCCGCCGGGATCCCGCACGAGGCGGTCGACACGGTGTCGTCGCCGTCGACGGGCACGGCCGGGTCGACGTCGAGTCCGAGCGCCTCGAGGCCGGCGCCGCCCGACGACACGACGACCACGTGCCGGGCCGTGCGGCCGATGCGTTCCGCGACGGTGGCGTCGAGCACGCCGTCGGAGTCGTCGACGAACACCGTGCCACCGTCGATCCCGTCGGCGGTGTCCGTCACGGAGACCGCGGTGCCGCGCTGCTCGAGCACCCGTACCAGGGCGGCCGAACCGCTCGCCGTCGTCGAGGTCGGGTCGAGCGGGCGCGGGGCCGCCGGGTCGGTGCCCTGGACGACCGCGGTCAGCGCGGCGAGGACGATGCCGACCAGCACGATGGCGACCCAGAACCCGACGCGCAGCCGGCGGCCCTCCCGAGCGGTGGACGCCGGGGCAGCGACCGCCCGGCTCGCGGTGTCGGCCGTCACGCCGGGACCGCCGGGCGGTCAGCACGGGCGGGGCGGGCCTGTCGGACGGCGCGCTCGGTGTCGAGCACGCGGCGGGCCGCGGCCTCGTCGGCGTCGGCACCGAGGTACCGCACGCCGTCGAAGGTCGTGGCGGCGTCGCCGAGGGCCTCCGCCGAAGCGGGGAACGGCACCGCGCCGCGGATCGCGATCGTGCGGGCGGTGGCACCGGGCACGTCGGGCACGAGGTCGCGTTCGCCGAGACCCCGGGCGACGGCACGGAAGCCGTCGAGCACCGCCGCCGACCAGTCGGCACGCCGGACCGCGGCCTGCGCGGACTCGAGCAGCTCACTGGCCGACCGCAGGTCGTCGGCGTCGAAGACCCCGCCGGTGTCGCCGTCCCCGGTCCGCGCCCGGCGGCGGGGGAGTCCGCGGGCGACGACGACGAGCACGACGACCGCGACGAGCACGACGATCGCGATCACCAGGGCCGTGCGGGCCGCAGCGGGGGAGTCGAGACCGTCGGCGCGGAGCGACCCGAGCCAGTCGAGGAAGCCCCGCGAGGCACGGTCCCACCACGTCGGCTCCGCACCGTCGTACGCGGAGCGGTCGAGCTCGCGTTCGAGCAGGCGGCGCGCCTCGTCCGGGTCGACCGCGGTCACGCGGTGCCGTCCGGCGGTGCCTGCCCGGAACCCTGCTGCCACGGCTGCTGCTGACCGGGCTGGCCGCTCTGGCCGTTCCAGGGCTGCTGCGGCTGGCCGGGTCGACCGTTCCACGGCTGCTGCTGGCCGGGCTGCCCGTACCACGGCTGCTGCTGCGGCTGGCCCGGCTGCCCGTTCCACGACTGCTGGCCGCCCTGACCGTTCCACTGCTGCTGCGGCCACTGCTGCTGCGCCTGCCACTGCTGCCCGCCCCACGGCTGCTGCGGCCACGGCGGGCGCGCGACCGGCTCGGACGGTGCGAACGGGTCGGTCGGCCGCCCCGAGTCCAGGTGCGACGCGATCCGCTGGTCGAGGGCCTCGGTCCGGATCCGCCGGTCGATCGTCAGGAACGTCACGACGGACGCGCTCAGGACGTCCGTGATGCACTGCACCGCGATCGCGAGCAGACTGCCGACCACGACCGCGACGACCGCTCCGGCCCCCGCTCCGGACGCGGAGTCCGTCTGCCCGAGCGGGTCGAACGTGCCGGCGACGAACACCGATCCGACGGTCAGCGGGATCGACGCGATGGACGCCGCGAACCCGAACATCACCTGCACGAGCAGCAGGATGCCGAAGGTCCGCCAGAAGGCCCCGCGGGTCAGGCGCCACGACTGGGCGGCAGCGGCGAAGACCGGTCGGCCCTCGAGCGCGATCGTCGGGACGGTGAACACGAAGCGCGTACTGAGCCACACGACCACGACGACCAGGCCGAGCACGAACAGCACGAGCGCCAGCACGAACCAGCCGGTCCCGGAGTCGGCCGCACCCATCGCGGCGAACACCCCGAAGAACACGAGTCCCGCGACGATGGCGATGACGACGCCGGCGCCGACCTGCACGAGCATCCACGCCACGACGGACCACCGGCGACCGGCGAGCAGCGCCCACAGCCCGCGGAACGTCGCCCGCCGGCCGAGCACCCGCTGCCCGGTGTCCGCGGCGACCGGCGCCACGAGGAACCCGCGACCGAGGTAGGCGAGGAACGGCAGTACGACCGAGATCAGCGCCGTGAGCGTCAGCGTGCCCGCGAGCACCGAGTCGGCACCGCTGCCGCCGTCGAGGGCGGAGAACATCCGCGACTGCAGCGCCCGCTGCCCGAACGTGCTGGCCAGCGTCGAGAGCAGGCCGAGCACGCCGCTGAGCAGCACGCTCCAGAGCAGCAGGACGCGGGCGTTGCGGCGGAAGACCGTGAACGCGCCGGCCAGCACGTCGCCGAGCCCGAGCGGGCGCAGGGGGATCACCGGACGCTGGCCGCGGGGCGGACGGCCCGGTCCCGACGGACCCGGCCCCGGGGCGGGCGGTGGCGGCACGGAGGAGCCGGACGGGCCTCCAGGCCGGGGTCCCGGTCCCTGCGTCGACCCGGAGCCGTACCCCGTGCGGGACCCGGACGCGGGTGGGGTCGACCCACCCTGCTGCCCGGCACCCGGTGTGTGCCAATCGGACATGACTCCAGCCCCCTCGTCGTGTCGGACCGTGCCAGCGGCGCGCGGTCCACCCCCATCCTGGCGGAAAACCTGGCCTGACGGTGCCTCGGCTATCGTGTGGGGACACGTGCCGCCCGGCACCCCGCACCGCCACCCGGAGTCCACACCACATGACACCGCGCATCCTCGTCGTCGACGACGACCAGGCCCTCGCCGAGATGATCGGCATCGTGCTCCGCTCCGAGGGGTACGAACCCGAGTTCAGCGCCGACGGCAACGACGCCGTCGACGCGTTCCACGCCACGAAGCCGGACCTCGTCCTGCTCGACGTCATGCTCCCGGGCATCGACGGCATCGAGGTGTGCAAGCGCATCCGCGCCGAGAGCGGCACGCCGATCATCATGCTCACCGCGAAGAGCGACACCGCCGACGTGGTGGCCGGGCTGGAGAACGGCGCCGACGACTACGTCGTGAAGCCGTTCAACCCGAAGGAGCTCGTCGCCCGCATCCGCACCCGGCTGCGTCCGAGCGCCACCGACTCCGGCGTGCTGCAGGTCGGCGACGTCACGGTCGACGTCGCCGGGCACGAGGTGCGGCGGGGCGACACCGTCATCGCGCTCACCCCGCTCGAGTTCGACCTGCTCCGCGCGCTCGCCGAGAAGCCGAACCAGGTGTTCACGCGCGAGATGCTGCTCGAACAGGTGTGGGGCTACCACTACAAGGCGGACACCCGTCTGGTGAACGTGCACGTGCAGCGGCTCCGCGCGAAGATCGAGCACGACCCCGACAACCCGAAGACCGTCACCACGGTCCGCGGCGTCGGGTACCGCGCCGGAGGAGCCTGAGCACCGTGCCGCCCTCGACGCGCCCGTCGCGTGCGGCCAGCACCGCCACCGTCTCGATCGGCGTCGTCGGTCGCGGCCGGCGGCGCATGCGTCGGTGGCTCCGGCGCGGCTGGCGACCGATCGCGTTCCTGTGGCGGCGGTCGCTCATGTTCCGCTCGGTCGCCATCACGGTGATGACGACGGGCCTCGCGGTGGCGATCATCGGCACCGCCGTCATGGTGAGCATCTCGACCAACGTCTACTCGCAGCGGCGCGACCAGATCGAGTCGGAGTCGGCGCGGGCGACCATCGTCGCGCAGGGCATCTTCGACGCCGCCACGGCGGCCGAGGACAACAACCAGTCCGAGCTCGAGACCCTGCAGAACGAGGCGCAGCAGGCGATCCTGTCGAACACCACCAGCCCCGGCGGCACGAGCATCGCGATCGAACGCAGCCCGGGCCAGTCGACCCCGCAGACGCTGCAGACCATCGCGAGCCAGGACTTCCCCGACGCCGTGATCACCGACGCGCTGCGCAAGGAGGTCGGAAAGAACACCGGCCGGCTGAGCCTGCAGCCCGTGGAGCTCGACGACGACGGGCGCCGTGTCCCGGGCCTGGCGGTCGGTTCGACGCTGCAGATCCCGAGCGCCGGGCAGTACGAGCTCTACCTGGTCTACGACCTGTCCGACGCCCAGCAGACCCTGGACTTCGTGTCGCAGACCCTGTCGATCGGCGGCGTCGCGCTCATGGTGCTCATCGCCCTGGTGACGTCGCTCGTGGTCCGGTTGGTGGTCGTCCCGATCCGCGGGGCGGCCGAGACGAGCCGGAAGATCGCCGCCGGACGACTGGACGAACGCATCCCGGTGCGCGGGCAGGACGACCTGGCGACGCTCGCCCGCAGCTTCAACGGGATGGCCGAGGCGGTCAGCCGGCAGATCACCCAGCTCGCCGAGCTGTCCCGCGTGCAGCAGCGCTTCGTGTCCGACGTCTCCCACGAGCTCCGCACCCCGCTCACGACCATCCGGCTCGCCGGCGACGTGCTCTACGACTCCCGTCACGCGTTCGAACCCGCGGTCGGCCGGTCCGCCGAACTGCTGCACGCCCAGGTGGAGCGCTTCGAGCTCCTGCTGGCCGACCTGCTCGAGATCTCCCGCTACGACGCCCAGGCCGTGCAGCTCGACACCGAACCCGTGGTGCCGGCGGCGCTCGCCGCGGACATCGTCGACGAGTTCCGGCCCCTCGCCGAGCGCGCCGGCGTCGAGCTCCAGCTCGTCACGCCCGGTGGCCACACCACGATGCGGCTCGACGCGAAGCGGGTGCGCCGCATCCTGCGGAACCTGGTCGGCAACGCCGTCGAGCACGGCGACGCCCGGCCCGTGCAGGTGGTGGTGGACAGCGACGCCAGGACCGTGGCCATCGCGGTGCGCGACCACGGCGTCGGCATGCCCCCGGAGGACGCCGCCCGGGTGTTCGACCGGTTCTGGCGTGCCGACCCGAGCCGCAAGCGCACGATCGGCGGCACCGGGCTCGGGCTCGCCATCAGCCTCGGCGACGCGAAGCTGCACGGCGGCCGCATCGACGTGTGGTCGCGGCCGGGCGAGGGGTCGACCTTCGTCCTCACCCTGCCCCGCAACGAACACGGCACCACCGCCACCTCGGCGATCCCGCTGCCCGAGCTCGACGAGTCGTACGACGGCCCGCGCGCCGTGCGAGAGGAGTCCTGATGCGAAGCCGTCCCCGGATCCGCCGCGTCCTCGCCACGGCCCTGGCCGCGCTCGGCGTGCTCGCCCTCACCGCCTGCGCCGCGATCCCGGTCGACGGCGGCGTGCGCACCGGTCAGACCATCAAGGACGAGTCGCTGTCCGGCGTCGACTTCCGGCCGGACAAGCCGATCACCGGTGCCGACCAGACCGCGATCCTGCGCGGGTTCATCGCGGCGGCCACCGGGGCCCAGGACAACTACGCCATCGCCCGGCAGTTCCTGGCGTCCGGCTTCGCCGAGCAGTGGAACCCGCGGCAGGGCGTCACGATCCGCGACGGCAGCGGCACGGTCGAGCGCGCCGACGACCGCGAGCTCACGTACACCCTCACCGCGAGCGCCACGGTCGACGCCGAGGGGGAGTACACCCAGGCGGTCCGGCCGACCTCGTCGACGCTGACGTTCCAGTTCGTCCGCGAGGACGGCGAGTGGCGCATCGCGTACGCCCCCGACGGGATCATCCTGTCGCCGGTGAGCTTCGCGTCGGTCTTCCAGCCGCACGCGCTCTACTTCTACGACCCCACCTACCGGTTCCTCGTGCCGGACCAGCGCTGGTTCCTCGCGCGGTCCTCGACGAGCACGCGCATCGCCAGCGCCCTGCTCGCGGGCCCCGCGGACTGGCTGAAGGGCGCCGTCGTCTCGTCGTTCCCGGAGGGCACGCAGCTCTCGCTCAACGCCGTGACCATCGACAGCGGCACCGCGCTCGTCGACCTGTCCAGCGACGCCCTGCGCGCGAGCACCGTCGACAAGGTGCGGATGCGGGAACAACTGAGCAAGTCGCTCGCCTCGGTCGCCACGATCTCGTCGGTGACGATGACGTTCGAGGGCACGACCGTGGCGCTGCCCGACACCGGCGGCGCGGACGCGCAGGTGAACCCCGACGTCGACCCGCGCCCCCTGGTCGAGGACGACGGCACGGTCGGCTACGCCGCGACGGGGACGGGTGACGTGGCCGAGCTCGGCAGCGGCGTCGGCGACGCGATCGCCCGGCTCGACCCGACCTCCATCGCCCTGTCGGCGTCCGGCACCACCGCCGCCGTCGGCAACCGGGACGGTGCCGTCGTGGTGCGCGGCGACGACCGCCTGCGCGTGGACGCCCGCGAGGACCTCGTCGCACCCACCCTGGACGACCTCGGCTTCGTCTGGGTGGGCCAGCGGTCCGACACGCGCCGGGTGACGGCGTACGGGCTGGGCGGCGACCCGCACCAGGTCGCGACCTCGCTGCCCCGCGGCGACCTCGTGTCGTTCCAGCTGTCGCGCGACTCCACCAGGGCACTGGCGCTCATCGAGACCGGCGACGGTCCGGGCTTGTACGTGATGGCCGTCATCCGCGGGTCCGACCGCGCCCCGACCGCGCTCGGCCCGGCGGTGCGCGTGCAGGCGGCGACCGGCAACGCGGTCGGAGCGACCTGGGTCGACGACACCGACGTGGCGTCGGTGGGGCAGACCGCCGCCGGTCCGAACGTGGTGCGCACGACGATCGGGGGCAAGTCGAGCACCCTGCCCCGACCGGACGGGCGCGCGACCGCGATCAGCGGCGGCGGGGGTGGCGCACTGCTCCTCCGCACGTCGGACGGGTCGGTGCTGCAGTCGACCGGCGGCGCGTGGGACACGACGCTCGTCACCGCCGACGTGCTCGGCGTCCAGCGCTGACGGCAGCCCTCCACAGCCGGGACGGCCGGGAGGCCCGTCCACCGTCCGACATGCTGGCCCACCGCCGCCGTCCGTGCGGTACCACGCTGGTGGCCGTGCCACCGGACCTGCCTGCGACCCCACCGCCCATCACCTCACCGCCCACGGACCCGTCGCCCGAGCCGCCGACGCCGTGGCGCGACGCCGCGCTCGCGGTGCTCGGGCTGTTCCTGCCGGTCGCGTGCCTGTGGTGCGGGCAGCCCGACCGGGCGCTCTGCCCGGGGTGCCGGCGTGCCCTCGCCGCCCGGCCCGGACGGGTGCGACTCGTCGCCGGGGTCCGGCTCGACGCGGCCTTCGCGTACGAGGGGCTCGTCCGCACGCTGCTGCTCGAGCTGAAGCTGCGCGGTCGGGTCGACGTCGCCCGGCCGCTCGGCACCCGGTTCGGTGCACTCGTCCGGGCAGCGCTCCAGGCCGCCCCTGACGACGCGGTCGTGCTCCGCGTGCCGCCGTCGCGGTTGGGGTCGCGGCGGCGGGGGTTCGACCCGGTGGTGCTCCTGCTCGCCAGGGGCGGTGTGCGCCGGACGCGGGCGCTCCATCGCGGGCGACACAGCGCGACCGACCCTGCGCCCGCGGCCGGGGCCGGGGCCGGGGGTGCCGGCCCCCGCCTGGGGCACGTGCTCCGGGCGGGCGCCGGGCAGAAGGAGCGCACGGCGGTGGAACGCGTCGCCGCCACGGTCGGGACGCTCCGGGCCGTGGGGGTGGCCGGCCGCGACGTCGTCCTGGTCGACGACGTCGTGACGACCGGCGTCACCATGGCCGAGGGCGTCCGTGCCGTGCGGGCCGCCGGGGGCCGGGTGGTCCGCTGCGTCGCCGTGGCGAGCGTCGACGACTGACCGCCTCGGTGAACGCCCGGTGTCCACTGTGCGTCCGGTGGGTGTCCGGCTGACTCGCCGTGGGGCCGTGACGCCGAGCAGTCGACGGGTCTAGCCTCGCGGCAAGGCGTTCGGGTCGCCGGACGGAGGCGACGCGCCGACACTGGATGGGAGCCGCCACATGGACGTGACGATCACGGGCCGGAACGTCGGGGTCACCGACCGTTTCCGCACCTACGTCGAACAGAAGTCCGAGAAGATCGACGTGCTCGCCGACCGCGCCCTCGCCTTCGAGGTGCGCATCAGCCGCCACAACGAGAAGTCGGGCGGCAGCCAGGGCGAGGACCGCGTGGAGCTCACGCTGATCGGTCCGGGGCCGCTGGTCCGGGCGGAGTCCGCGGCGTCGGACAAGTACGCCGCGTTCGACCTCGCCTTCGCGCGGATCACGGAGCGCCTGCGTCGCGCACGCGACCGCCGCAAGGTGCACCACGGCCGACACCGCCCCACCTCCGTCGCCGAGGCCGCCGGCAACGCCTTCGACGGCATGGGCGTCGTGCCCGCCGACGGCAAGCTCATCGAGGACGTCGCGACCGGCGCCGTGCCGGTGGTCGACGACCAGCGCGAGGACGACGAGAGCGAGGTCTACAGCCCCGTCGTCATCCGGCAGAAGGTGTTCGAGGCCGCCCCGATGACCGTCGACGACGCGCTGTACCACATGGAGCTCGTCGGGCACGACTTCTACCTGTTCCTCGACGCCGAGACCCGTCGTCCGAGCGTCGTGTACCGCCGCAAGGGCTGGGACTACGGCGTGATCGGCCTCGACGAGGTGTCCGCCGACCGGGCCCCCGCGGACGAGGCACCCGTCAGCGCGATCGCCTGACCCCTCGCCGCGGATCCGTTCCGCGACCGTGTGCGCGGCCCGTCCTCGGGCCGCGCACACCCGTTCCGCCCCCGATCGGGCAGTGGCGCTCCTCACAGCGCGGCGGTGGTCGCGGGTTGCTAGCATGACTGGTCGATCGGGCGCGCAGGTCGCGCGCGACGACCTCGTAAGGAGCTCACGTGGCAAACGTGCTGGAGAAGGTCCTCCGCATCGGCGAAGGACGAACCCTCCGTCGGCTGAAGGCGTACGCCTCGGCGATCAACGACCTCGAGGACGACTTCTCGAGCCTCACCGACGAGGAACTCCACGACGAGACCAAGGAGCTCCGCGAGCGGTACGCCAACGGCGAGACCCTCGACGACCTCCTGCCCGAGGCGTTCGCGGCCGTGCGCGAGGCGGCGAAGCGCACGCTCGGCATGCGGCACTTCGACGTGCAGCTCATGGGCGGCGCGGCGCTGCACCTCGGCAACATCGCCGAGATGAAGACCGGTGAGGGCAAGACCCTCGTCGCGACGACCGCCGCCTACCTCAACGCGATCCCGTCGCGCGGCGTGCACGTCATCACGGTGAACGACTACCTGGCGTCGTACCAGTCCGAGATCATGGGCCGCGTCTTCCGCGCCCTCGGCATGACGACCGGCTGCATCATCGCGAACCAGACCCCGGCCGAGCGCCGCGAGCAGTACGCCGCCGACATCACGTACGGCACGAACAACGAGTTCGGGTTCGACTACCTGCGCGACAACATGGCGTGGCAGGCGTCGGACATGGTGCAGCGTGGCCACTTCTTCGCCGTCGTGGACGAGGTCGACTCGATCCTCATCGACGAGGCCCGCACGCCGCTCATCATCTCCGGCCCGTCCTCGGGCGAGGCCAACCGCTGGTTCACCGAGTTCGCCTCGATCGCCAAGCGCCTCACCCCCGGCGAGGACTACGAGGTGGACGAGAAGAAGCGCACCGTCGGCGTGCTCGAGCCCGGCATCGAGAAGGTCGAGGACTACCTCGGCATCGACAACCTGTACGAGTCGGCGAACACCCCGCTCATCTCGTTCCTGAACAACTCGATCAAGGCCGTCGCCCTGTTCAAGCGCGACAAGGACTACGTCGTGATGAACGGCGAGGTGCTCATCGTCGACGAGCACACCGGCCGCATCCTGATGGGACGCCGCTACAACGAGGGCATCCACCAGGCCATCGAGGCCAAGGAGGGCGTCGAGGTCAAGGCCGAGAACCAGACCCTGGCGACCGTCACGCTGCAGAACTACTTCCGCCTGTACCAGAAGCTCTCCGGCATGACCGGTACCGCCGAGACCGAGGCGGCCGAGTTCATGTCGACGTACAAGCTCGGCGTGGTCCCGATCCCGACGAACAAGCCGATGCAGCGCATCGACCAGACCGACCTCGTCTACAAGAACGAGAAGGCGAAGTTCGAGCAGGTCGCCGAGGACATCGCGGAGCGCCACGAGAAGGGCCAGCCCGTCCTGGTCGGCACCACGAGCGTCGAGAAGTCCGAGTACCTGTCGAAGCTCCTCGCCAAGAAGGGCGTCAAGCACGAGGTCCTCAACGCGAAGAACCACGCGCGTGAGGCCGCGATCGTCGCGCAGGCCGGTCGCCTCGGCGCCGTGACCGTCGCGACGAACATGGCCGGCCGCGGCACCGACATCATGCTCGGCGGCAACTCGGAGTTCCTCGCCGTGCAGGAGATGCACGCCAAGGGCCTTTCCCCGACGGAGACGCCGGACGAGTACGAGGCCGCCTGGGACGACGTCTTCGCCGAGGTCAAGAAGACCGTCGAGGAAGAGGGCGACAAGGTCCGCGAGGCCGGCGGCCTCTACGTCCTCGGCACCGAGCGCCACGAGTCCCGCCGCATCGACAACCAGCTGCGTGGACGGTCCGGCCGTCAGGGCGACCCGGGCGAGAGCCGGTTCTACCTGTCGCTGACCGACGACCTCATGCGCCTGTTCAACTCCGGTGCCGCCGAGAGCCTGATGGGCCGCTCGAACGTGCCGGACGACCTGGCGATCGAGAACAAGCTCGTCGGCCGCGCGATCCGGTCCGCCCAGGCGCAGGTCGAGGGCCGCAACGCCGAGATCCGCAAGAACGTCCTGAAGTACGACGACGTCCTGAACCGGCAGCGCGAGGCGATCTACAGCGACCGACGCCACATCCTCGAGGGCGACGACCTGCACGACCGCGCGCAGTCGTTCCTCAAGGCCGTCATCGACGACGTCATCGACTCCCACACCGGCGAGGGCTCGCCCGACGACTGGGACCTCGACGCCATGTGGACCGAGCTCGGCACGCTCTACCCGATCTCGATCTCGATCGACGAGGTCATCACCGAAGCCGGCTCGAAGGGCAAGGCGTCGCGCGACTTCCTCGCCCGCGAGATCCTCTCCGACGCCAAGCTGGCGTACCAGCAGCGCGAGGAGCTCCTCGGTGACGAGGCGATGCGCGAGCTCGAGCGTCGTGTCGTGCTCTCGGTGATCGACCGCCGCTGGCGCGACCACCTGTACGAGATGGACTACCTCAAGGACGGCATCGGCCTCCGGGCGATGGCGCAGCGCGACCCGCTGGTCGAGTACCAGCGCGAGGGCTACGCCCTGTTCCAGACGATGATGGGGCAGATCCGCGAGGAGTCCGTGGGCTACCTGTTCAACCTCGAGGTGCAGGTACAGTCCGACGGCGAGAACGCGGTCATCGAGGCCAAGGGCCTCGGCGAGGACGAGGTCTCCGGCCTCGAGTACTCGGCGCCGTCGATCGACGGCGAGGTCGAGGTCCGCGACGAGCGCGGCCGCCTCGAGCAGGCAGCAACGGCCCGCGCGCAGCGCGCCCAGGCCGAGGCCGAGGCCGCAGCGGCGCCCGAGCAGGGCTCCGCCTTCGGCAACGCCGCCACCGCGTCCGGTCAGGCCGCCGCGGCGGGCAACCGGGCCGAGCGTCGGCAGGCCGCCAAGAAGAACTAGCGTCGGCACCGCCGGACGGGAGGCACGGGACCAGCTGGTCCCGTGCCTCCCCTCCTCCGTCCGGGGTCGCCGCTAGAGCACGCCGACGGCGGTGGCCCGCCACCTGCCGTGCCGTTCCTCGAGCCGGATGGCGACCGCGCGGGCGTGGCTGCGGGTGTGCACGACGACCGTCGCCTCGGCCACGCCCCGGGCGGGTCGGCAGACGACCACGCTGCCGACGCGGAGCACGGGTCGGCCGCGGGACCGACGGGCCGTGCTGCGGGCCCGGGCCGCGAGCGCCGCACGCTGCTGCAGGTGTCGGTGCACGTCGTCGGTGATCCAGCGGGCGATGCTGTCGACCTCGCGGGCGCCGGTGAGCACCTCGGCGATGCAGAGGCCGAGCGCGCGGGCCGTGGCCGCGGGGTCGCCCGGGTCGGCGGAGGCCGGGGGAGGCGACGGGTCCGTGACGGCTCCGACGGCTGCGATCGACCCGTCGCGTCGGTCCGGTCCGTCCGACTCGTGCTCGTGCGGTCGTTCCGGGTCGACCGCGACGAGCCGCGGTGGACGTGTCGTCGCCGTGTCCTCGATCCGGCGTGCCTGCTCTGCCACCCCTGCCCCTTCCGTCGGTGGACTGAGCGTATGATGTGTACGACATGCAGAATACGGACGGGTGTCAGCCTGTGGAGAGGGCGGCATTGTCCACAAGGCGCCGGACCTAGACTGGCGTGGTGTCGACCCTCAGTGACCTCGTCCTCGCGCAAGGCCGTTCCTCCGAAGCAGACGTCGAGTGGCTCCACCTGCTCGTGGGGGACTGGCAGCTCCTCGCCGACCTGTCCTTCGCCGACATGGTGCTCTGGGTCCCGACCGCCGAGGACGGCTCGTTCGTCGCGGTCGCCCACGCCCGACCGAGCTCCGCGGCGACGCTCTTCTACCGCGACATCGTCGGGCAGGAGCTCCGCGAGGAGTGGCGCGGCCAGGTCACCGAGAGCTTCGCGGGAGCGCGCGTCGTCGACTCCGCCGAGCCGGACTGGTACGAGGACACTCCGACCCGCGTCCGGGCGATCCCGGTGCTGCGCCGACTGAGCGCGAAGAGCACCGAGACGACCGAGCGGCCCATCGCGGTCGTCACGCGGCACTCCAACCAGGACGAGATGCGGACCCCGAGTCGCCAGGAGCTCAACTTCACGGCGAGTGCGAACGACCTGTTCGGCATGATCGCCACCGGTGACTTCCCCGACCTCGGCGCCCCGGCCGGCCCGCGGCGTGGGGCCCCGCGCGCCAGCGACGGCCTGCTGCGGCTCGACACCGCCGGCACCGTGACGTTCGCGAGCCCCAACGGCCTGAGCGCCTTCAACCGGATGGGCTTCGAGGGCGAGCTCGAGCGCAAGTCCCTCGCCGAGGTCACGACCGAGCTCATCGGCGCGCAGCTCGACGTCGACGAGTCCCTGCCCCTCGTGGTCACCGGGCGGGCACCGTGGCGCGCCGACGTCGAGGCGAAGGGCGTCACGGTGTCCCTGCGCTCGATCCCGCTGCGTGACCACGGGGAGCGCATCGGCGCGATCGTGCTCTGCCGCGACGTCACCGAGCTGCGGCACCAGGAGCGCGAGCTCATCACCAAGGACGCCACCATCCGCGAGATCCACCACCGGGTGAAGAACAACCTGCAGACGGTGGCGTCACTGTTGCGCATCCAGGCCCGCCGCACGCACTCCGACGAAGCCCGGACGGCGCTGCAGAACGCGATGCGCCGGGTCGCCGCGATCGCCGTGGTGCACGACACCCTGTCCAGCGGACTCAGCCAGACGGTCGACTTCGACGAGGTCTTCGACTCGGTGCTCAAGCTCGTCACCGAGGTCGCCGCGTCGCACAACACCACGGTGCAGCCGAAGAAGACCGGCGAGTTCGGGGTCCTGCCCTCCGAGGCCGCGACGCCGCTCGCCCTCGGTCTGACCGAGCTCGTGACGAACGCGGTCGAGCACGGGCTGGACGGCCGCGACGGTGAGGTCGAGATCGTCGCCCGCCGCTTCGACGACCACCTGGAGATCGAGGTCCGTGACAACGGCGTCGGGCTGCCCGAGGGCAAGGTCGGGTCAGGCCTCGGCACGCAGATCGTCCGCACCCTGATCCAGGGCGAACTCGGCGGCACGATCGACTGGCACACCCTGACGGGCAGCGGCACCGAGGTCACGATCTCGATCCCGTTCCGCTGGCTCACCGCCGCGGCGTAGCCGCGAACGACGACGCCCGCCGTCCCCGGAGGGACGGCGGGCGTCGTGGTGTCGGACGACCTCGGTCAGGAGGCGCGGCGGGCGCGGGCGGCGCGACGCTTCAGCGCACGACGCTCGTCCTCGCTGAGGCCACCCCAGACACCGGAGTCCTGGTTGTTCTCGAGGGCGTACTGCAGGCACATCTCGGTGACGGTGCAGCGCGCACACACCGACTTGGCCTTCTCGATCTGGTCGACGGCGGGCCCGGTGTTCCCGACGGGGAAGAAGAGCTCGGGGTCCGCGGTGAGGCAGGCTGCCTGGTCACGCCAGTCCATGTGTGGTGCTCCTTGATGTCGATGCTCGAACGGCAGGCCGGGGCCGTGGTTCGGGGGATCGGAACGCTGACATGCATGCGGCATGACGGGGACAACTGTGGGGAGGAGTCCGCAGGAAGCGAGTCTGACGCCCGCGCGACGCTCGGGGGAGGAGCGATGAACCACGGGAGACGCACACCACATCGTGCCGTCCAAACGACCTCCAATATCGTTCCATACTGGTAGGGCCAAATCAAGGGTTGCAATCCTGGAGGATCACTGTGCACGACGACACCCCGAACGACACGGACGCCTCCGCTCCCGCCGCACGCCGTACGCCGGCGATGCTGGGACTGCTCGTCGTGGTGGGGCTCGAGTTCCTCGCCCTCGTGGTGGTGACCGTCGTCCTGGTCGTCGAGCTCGTCGTCGCGCCGGCCACGAGCATCGCCTCGGCCATCGCGCTGACCGTCCTCGCGGCGATCGCGGCCCTGTGGCTCGGTGCGCTGCTGAACGGCCTGTGGAAGGGCCGGTCGTGGGTGCGCTCCGGGATCATCGTCTGGCAGGTCCTGCAGGGCGCCGTCGCGATCGGCGCGTTCCAGGGCGTCTTCCGGGTGGCCGCGGTCGGCTGGGTGCTGCTCATCCCGGCGCTGCTCGGGATCACCCTCGTGCTGTCGCGCTCGGTGACGGCCGCGCTCGCGCGCCCGGTGGAGTGATCGGTCCGGTCCGGACCCACTGGAGGCCCGGCGCCGGTTCTCGGAACCGGCGCCGGGCCTCCAGTGCGTGGCCGGTCCTCAGACCAGGCCGAGCTTCTTCCGCAGGCTCGCGACGTGGCCGGTGGCCTTGACGTTGTAGAGCGGCAGCTGCACCGTGCCGTCCTCGTCGACCACGATCGTCGAGCGGATGGTGCCGGTGACGATCTTCCCGTAGTTGTTCTTCTCGCCCCACGCCGCGTAGGCCTGGTGCACCGTCAGGTCGGGGTCGCTCAGCAGCGGGAAGGTCAGCGCCTGCTCGTGCTGGAACGTCTTGAGCTTCGCGGGCTCGTCCTTCGAGATGCCGAGCACCTCGTAGCCGGCCGCCTGCAGGGACGACATGTTGTCGCGGAAGTCGCACGCCTCGGTGGTGCACCCGGGGGTGGACGCCGCCGGGTAGAAGTACACGATCACCTTCCGGCCGCGCAGGTCGGCGAGGGCGTGCTCGACACCGTCCTGGTCGGGCAGCGTGAAGTCGGGGGCGGTGTCGCCGGCGGCGAGACGGTCGGTCATGGTGCTCCTGTTCGCGTCGTGTGCCGACGAGTGGTCGTGGGCACGCGAAACCCATGCTATTGTTGATTCCCGTTGCGGCACGGAAGCCGGAACATGCACCTCTAGCTCAATTGGCAGAGCAACTGACTCTTAATCAGTGGGTTCTCGGTTCAAGTCCGAGGGGGTGCACCGCAGGACGAACGCCCCGGCTCATCGAGTCGGGGCGTTCGTGCGTTCCGGGACCGTACACGCGCCGACAGCGGGACACGCCCGAGGTGCACAGCAGCCGAGAAGTCAGTCCGCGTGCACGTCGACGATCCGTTCCTCGCCGACGACGGGGTCGACGGCCCCGGCCGACGCCGCAGCCAGGTCGGCCCGCAGCACGTCGAGGGCGTCGGCGGGGACCCAGACCTCGAAGGTCGCCGCACGCCCGTACGTCGTCGGGCCGAGGGTCGCGTGGTGGTGCCGGACCCACTCCCGCAGGACGTTGTCGAGCCGTCCGGCGTCGGCGTGGTCGACGTCGAAGCGCACCCGCGTGAGCGCCTCACGACGGACGAGCGCGGCCGCGTCGAGTGCCTCGGCGACCGAGGTCGAGTAGGCGCGCACCAGTCCGCCGGCCCCGAGCTTGACCCCGCCGAAGTACCGTGTGACCACCGCGACGACGTCGGTCAGCTCGCGGCGTCGCAGGACCTCGAGCATCGGGACGCCCGCGGTCCCGGAGGGCTCGCCGTCGTCGGAGGAGCGTGCCTGGTCGCCGAGCACGCCCGTGACCATCGCGGTGCAGTTGTGCCGGGCGTCCCAGCGGCGGCGTCGGACCTCGGCGATCACGCGGTCGGCGTCCTCCACGCCGTCGACGGGTGCGAGCGTCGTGATGAAGCGCGACTTCGTGATGACGATTTCGTGCTCGACCGCTGCCGCGATGGTGGCGGGGAAGCGTCGGGGCACGTCCCGAGGGTACCGGCGCGGCGGTGGGCGCCCGCGCTACCATGGCGTCCACGCGCCGGGCCGACGGGTCGCGCGGACACGGCTGGGGAGGAGCCCGCGATGGACACCGACGACCCGAAGGGCGGCGCCCTCGACGCAGCCGAACTCGCGCGCCGGCTCAACCTGCTGCTCGACTTCGAGGAGTCCCAGCGCGGGACACCGGTGCCGTTCGCCTCGATCGAGGAGTACGTCGCCGCCGGGGGCGGGTCGCTCTCGCGGGCGAAGTGGACCTACATGCTGTCGGGCGACGGTCGCCGCAACCGGGACTCCGACCTGCTGCGTCTGCTGGCCGGGTTCTTCGAGGTCGACGAGCGCTTCCTGCTCGAGGACAGCGCCGTGCCGGAGCGGATCGGCGCCCAGCTCGCCCTCGTCCGGTCCCTGCGCTCCGCGCGGGTGAGCGGCTTCGCGGCGCGCACGTTCCCCGGCGAGCTCTCGCCCGAGGCACTGCGGCGCATCGCCGAGGTGCTCGAGGAGGAGTCGCAGCGGGGGACCGTCGCATGAGCACGGACGCCCTGCTCGACGCGTTCTGGGAGCGCGGTGCCGACGAGGGCTGGTCGGACGTCGACCAGGCCGTCGCCGCCGCCGCCCAGGTCGTCGGCAAGCCGATCGTCGTGCGTGAGGAGCAGTTCCTCGCCGCGGAACCGGTGTGCGGCTTCGTCGCCACGCTCGAGCGGGCGCACCTCGTGATGATCTCGCCGACCGCGTCGCCGACCTTCCGGTCGTTCGTCATCGGCCACGAGCTCGGGCACGTCCTGCACCGCCACCACGAGCACGCGCCGCAGTCGGCCTACATCCGCGACGTGATCCCCGACCTGCCGGAGTACAAGGTCGAACGGGCGCTGGCCCGCGGGATCTTCTCGAACGCGTACGAGCACGAGGCCGAGGTGTTCGCCGACCGCCTCGCCACCCTGATCCGTCAGCATCGCGGCCGCCCGAGCGCCTTCCGCGGGGTCTTCGGGTGATCGTCGCCGTCGTCATGGCGGTGCTGCTCATCGTCGGGACGATCGCGCTCTTCGTCCTGCAGCGCGGGCAGGACCGCACGCTGGCGTTCACGTTCCTGCTCTTCGCCGCGACCATCGTGACGAACGTCGATCCGCTGTACCGGTGGCTCGACCCGCTGCTCGGTGGCCGCAACGTGGTGACGGTCGTCAGCGACTGCCTGATGGTCGCCGGCACAGGCACGCTGCTGTGGGGCGTCGCGAAGGCCGTGGGCGCCGCACGGCCGTGGCTCCGGAACGCGATCGCCGTGTCGTTCGTCGCGGTCCTCGTCGTGGTCGTGACCGCCTTCGTGGTGCTCGACCCGCCGGCCACCACGACCACGTTCATGCTCGACGCCGGGTCGCACCCGGCGGCGACCGTCTACGCCGCGGCACAGACCGTGTACCTGGGGCTGGCGCTCGGCGCGACGGGCATCATCTGCGTGCTGCGGTTGCGCGAGGCGCGGACGACCACCGACCTGGTCGGTCTCTGGGCGCTCGTGCTCGGCGGGGTGTTCGGGGTCGTGCGCATGGTGGTGGTCGTCGTGATGGACGTGGCCCACGTCGTCGGCGACCTCGAGCTGACGCACGCGCTCGGCCTGCCGTACGACGTCACCACGCCCGGAGCGGTGCTGTGCGCGGCGTCCGGGATGCTCCTGCTCGTCATCGGTCACCGGATCTCCCGTCGACGCCGGGACCGACGCGTCGAGCAGGCGCTGCGGCGCCTCGGCCCCCTGCACGAGCGCTTCGGGGTCGACAACGCGTACCCCGCGAGCGACGACCCCGCGACACGTCTCAGCCGACGGATCGTCGAGATCACGGACGGCGTGCGCTCCGCCCGGGTTTCGTTGCGCGAGGACGAGCGGGCGGTCCTGGCCGAGGCGGAAGCGGCGCTCGAGACCGCCTGACGGCCCGGCACCGGCCGCGTCAGGGCGGAACCGGGGTGCTCGACGCCGCACGACGGGCCGTGTAGGGTCTGTAGCAGGTGCTACAGGAGCTGTGGCCAGCCGGGTCGGGACTCGGCCGCGTTGGGGGCGGCCGAGCACCACCGGCCCGGTGCGTAGGATCGGACCGTGTTCGTCTTCGCCGCAGTCGTCCTGTTCCTCGGTGCCGTCTTCAACGTCGTGACCTGGCCGCGCTTCTTCCAGCGGGTCGCCTCGGACCCCCGCGCCCGTGACGCGGCCGGCAAGCCGACGACGTTCTACACGGTCCACCTCGTGCTCCTGCTCATCGCGCTGGCCATCGCCGTCGCGTCGGTGATCGGCGGGATCCTGCTGCTGGTCTGACCCGACCGGCCGCGGTCGCGGCTGGCGCCGTGTCGGTACGGCCCTGCTTCAGCGCTGCTTCAGCGGCGCACGGCAGGATCGTCGCCATGCGTGTGCTCGTGGTCGACGACGAGGTCCGGCTCGCCGACGGCGTGCGCCGCGGGCTCGAGGCCGAGGGCTGGGCGGTGGACGTCGCGCACGACGGCGTGGACGGCCTCTGGCACGCACGCGAGTTCCGCTACGACGCGATCGTGCTCGACCTGATGATGCCGGGCCTGAGCGGTTGGGCCGTGTGTGCTCGGCTCCGCGCCGACGGCGACTGGACCCCGGTGCTCATGCTGACCGCCAAGGACGGCGAGTGGGACCAGGTCGAGGCGCTCGACGCCGGCGCCGACGACTACGTCACGAAGCCGTTCTCGCACCCGGTCCTGGTCGCGCGGCTCCGTGCCCTCGTCCGCCGCGGCGCGCGGGAACGTCCGACCGTGCTGACGCTCGGCGACCTGGTCGTCGACCCCGCCGCGCGCACTGTGCGCCGCGGCGACGTCGCCGTCGAGCTCACCAGCCGCGAGTTCGCGGTGCTCGAGTACCTCGCCCGGCACCCGGGACAGGTCCGCTCCAAGCGCGACGTCATCGAGAACGTCTGGGACGTCGACTTCGAGGGCGACCCGAACATCGTCGAGGTGTACGTCGGGCACCTGCGCCGCAAGCTCGACCGACCGTTCGGACGCGCCGCGATCGAGACGGTCCGTGGTGCCGGGTACCGCTTGGCGGCCGACGGTGGGTGACACCGGGCAGGCCACGACCCGGCGGCGGTTCCGCTCGGTCCGCGCCCGGACGACCCTCGGCGCCGGCGCCGTCGTGCTGGCTGCCCTGGTGGTCGGCGCCGTCGCGTTCGTCCTCGTGCTCCGGTCCGTGCTCCTCGACGGGGTGCGGGCCACGGCGGAGGCCGGTCTCGAACAGGTGTCGTCGCAGGTCGAGGCGGACGGCGTCGGCGTGGTCGCCGGGTACGAGGACGTCCTGGTGCAGGTCGTCGGCGCCGGCGGGACCGTCCTGGCGCACGGCGAGGACACCGACGGGGTCGTGCTCCCGACGGACGACGAGTCCCGGTGGTCGCACGACGGCGAACGGTGGCTCCTGGTGGCCGACGGGGTCGACCTGCCGAGCGGCGACGAGGGCACCCTCGTGTACGGCGCATCGCTGGAGCAGGCCGACACGGCGGTCCGCACCGCGGTCGTCCTGCTCGCCGTCGGGGTCCCGGTCCTCGTGCTCGTGCTGGTCGGCGTGACGTGGGTCGTGACGGGCCGCTCGCTGCGCCCGGTGGAGCGGATGCGCACCGAGGTCGAGACGATCCGTGCGGCGCGACCGGACGCCCGCGTCGACGTGCCGGACACCGGGGACGAGGTCGCCCGGCTCGCGACGACGATGAACGGCATGCTCGACCGGCTCGACCGCGCGGCGGCGAGCCAGCGGCGGTTCGTGTCCGACGCGTCGCACGAACTCCGGTCGCCGATCGCGTCGATCCGCCAGCACGCCGAGGTGGCCCGAGCGCACCCGGACCGCTCCGACGTCGGGGCGCTGGCGGCGGTCGTCCGCTCCGAGGCGGTGCGCCTGCAGGAGCTCGTGACCGGCCTGCTCGAACTCTCGCGCCTCGACGAGGGCGGACTCGCGACGCGGCGGGCGGTCGACCTCGACGACCTCGCACTCGACGCCGTCGCCCGCGCCCGATCGGCTTCGCAGGACGACGACGGCGAGCGGTCCGGCGTCCGGGTCGACGGTTCGGGGATCGGGGCGGCGCGGGTGCTCGGCGACGAGCGCGTGCTCGCCGGGGTGGTCCGCAACCTCGTCGACAACGCGGTGCGGCACGCCCGGTCCCGGGTCGCCGTCGCGCTCGTGGCGCAGGACGGGGCGGCCGTCCTGACGGTGGACGACGACGGCGCCGGGGTACCGGAGGACGCGCGGGAGCGGGTCTTCGAACGCTTCGTCCGACTCGACGAGGCCCGCAGCCGCGACGCCGGTGGTGCCGGACTCGGACTCGCGATCGTGCGGGACGCCGTGCGGGCACATGGCGGACACGTCTCGGTGACCGTGTCGCCGCTCGGGGGAGCCCGCTTCGTGGTGCGCATGGCGCTCGGCGACTGATCAGCCGGCTTCAGGCCTGCTTCAGCGCCTCGACGCGATGCTCGTCCCCATGAACCTCCGCACCCAGCACCAGAAGTCCTCCGCCCGCCGCGTCGCCGCGTTCGCCGCCCTGCCGATCGTGGCGGCACTCGCACTCACCGGCTGCGCCGGCGATGACGCCGACGACGACACCCGTTCGGTCGGCTCCGGCTCGGCCGGCTCGTCGGCCACCGAGGCGTCCGGCAGCGGCTCGTCCTCCTCCTCCGGTGCCGGTGCCGGTGCCGGCGCCGGCACCGGCGCGACGTCGGCGGCCTCGAACGAGGCGCTGCTCGCCGCCGTCGCGACCGCGCGCGGCGAGGTCGGCTCGGGCACCGTCATGTCCGCCGAGCACGAGCAGGGCGCGTCGGCCTACGAGGTCCTCGTCGTCACGAAGGACGGCACCGAGCACGAGGTGCACACGAACGCCGACGGCACCGCGGTCGCCGGGACGCCGCAGACCGAGGCCGCCGACGCGGACGACACGGCGGAGCACGAGCGTCTCGTCGCCGGCGCCGACCTGAGCGTGAAGCAGGCCGTCGACGCCCTCCGTGACCTGCACACCGGCACCGTCACCGAGATCGGGCTCGACGACCACGCCGGCGCGGTCGTCTGGGAGGGCGACGTGCTCGAGTCGTCCGGCACGAAGCACAGCGTGCGGATCGATGCCGGGAGCGGTGACGTCGTCACCGACCGTGTCGACACCGACCGCGCCGACTCCGACGACTGACTCCGCTCAGCCCTCCTGCTGCGGCGGTCCGAGCACCTTCCGGACCGCCAGCTCGGCGACGCATTCGTCGGGCGTGTCGAGCAGGACCCGGTAGGTCTCCTGCGGGGTGACGAACTCGACGCACACCGCGTCCTCGTCGCACGGCCCCAGCCGCCAGGCCTGCACCTCGTCCATCGGCACCGCGGTGCGCGCCGGACGCTGGTAGTCGGTCTCCGCCTCGAGGCGACCGGGGAACGCCCGGAGACGACCGTAGGCGCCTCGCCAGCTGAGCTGCAGGTCGAGCGTGGGGGAGACAGAGGAGTCCGGCACCCGCCGATCGTAGCGACGGGTGCCGGACTCCTGACATCGCGCGGCCGCAGGGCTCGCGTTCCGGGGACAATCCTCGGGTCAGACCCCGTCGTCGCCGTCGCGGCGGACCGGGGCGGCCGGGTTGCGGACGCCGATCGGGAACGGCCCGGTGACGCCCTCGCGCAGTGCGGCGATGCGCAGGATCCGGTCGCGCTGCAGGAACCAGCCGACCACGAGCAGCGGGATCACGATCACGAGCGACGCGATCGTGTACGTCCCGATGGGGTAGTCGATCGCCATCAGGACGATGACCGACGCCAGGAACGCCAGGGTGAGCCACGAGGTCACCGGGGCACCGGGCAGCTTGAACGAGGGCTCCTTGGCGAGTCCCTGCTTGGCCCACTGCCGCAGGCGCATCTGGCAGAGGATGATCGTGCCCCACGCGGTGATGATGCCGAGGCTCGCGATGTTCAGCGCGATCTCGAACGCCTGCTTCGGGACGAAGTAGTTCAGCACGACGCCGGCGACGGTGAACGCCGCGGTGAGCAGGATGCCGGCGTACGGCACACCGCCCTTCGACATCTTCGTGGTCCACTTCGGTGCCGACCCGTTCATGCCCATCGAGTGGAGCGCCCGACCGGTCGAGTAGAGGCCGGCGTTCAGCGAGGACAGCGCGGCGGTGAGGACGACGAAGTTCATGATCCCGCCGACGATCGACCCGACCTGCGGGTTGCCGAGCGACGAGAAGAACGTCACGAAGGGGCTCTCGCCCTCCTTGTAGGCCGTGTACGGCAGCAGCAGGGAGAGCAGGACGATCGAACCGACGTAGAAGACCGCGATGCGGAAGACGACGGAGTTGATCGCGCGGGGGATGACCTTCTCGGCGTTCTGCGTCTCGCCCGACGCGGTGCCGACGAGCTCGATGGCCGCGTAGGCGAAGACGACGCCCTGGATCACGATGACCGCCGGCAGCAGCCCGTTCGGGAACAGTCCGCCGTTGTCACCCCAGATCATGAAGCCCGTGCGGACCGCTTCGCCGCCGGCCTCGACCGGGAACGCGAAGACCAGCCAGACGATCGCGACGACCAGGAACGCCACGAGCGCGGCGACCTTGATGAGCGCGAACCAGAACTCGAGCTCGCCGAACACCTTGACCGCCACCATGTTCGCGGCGAGGACGACCAGCAGCGCCACCAGGGCCAGCAACCACTGCGGCGCAGCCGTGAAGGCCGACCAGTACTGCAGGTAGATGGCGACGGCGGTGGTGTCCACGATCGACGTCATCGCCCAGTTCAGGAAGTACATCCACCCGGCGGCGTAGGCGAACTTCTCGCCGTAGAACTCGCGGGCGTACGAGATGAACGAGCCCGAGGACGGGCGGTGCAACACCAGCTCGCCCAGGGCCCGCAGGATGAAGAAGGCGAAGATCCCGGCGACCAGGTAGGTCAGCGCGAGCGCCGGACCCGCGGTGTGCAGGCGTCCGCCCGCGCCGAGGAAGAGTCCGGTGCCGATGGCCCCACCGATCGCGATCATCTGCAGTTGCCGGGGCTTCAGGCCGTGCTGGTAGCCCTCTTGCTCGTGCGAGAAGTCGTTGGCCGGTGCGCGGCTCGCGCCCGTGTCGTTCTGCGCTGTCATGCGCGACAACCTACATGCGCACGGGGCCCGGCTCGTACACCGGCCCCGGTCCGGTCGGCTCCGGACGCCTGAGCGACCCGACAGGGACGGCGCTCGGGCAGGTTCCTGGACGGCGGCCGACGTCCGTTGCTTGCATGGAGGGATGGACATCCTCCTCCGACTCCTCGTCGCGATCGGGTTCGCCCTGCTCGTCACCGCCCTCGCCGCCCTCGTCCTGCACCTGGTGCTGCGGACCATCGCCCGCCGGGAACGGTGGGCCGGTGTGCTCTCGCGCCGGACGAAGCACCCCTTCCGCACCACGCTCCTGGTGGTGCTGCTGTGGATCGCGTTCACCTCGAGCATCCCGCGCGACCCGGACGCGTACCCCTGGCGGGACGAGGTCGTGCACGGCTTCCTCATCGTGACGATCGCCGTCGGCTGCTGGCTCGCCTGCCAGGTGGCGATCTTCCTGGAGGACCTCGGGCTGCACCGCTTCCGCATCGACGTCCCGGACAACCGGCAGGCACGGCGGATCCGCACCCAGGTGCTCATCATCCGGCGGCTCACGATCGCCGTGCTCGTCATCATCGCCGTCGGTGCGATCCTGCTGACCTTCGACGGCGTCGAGGCGGCTGGTGCGAGCGTCCTGGCGAGCGCCGGGCTCATCTCGGTGGTCGCGGGTCTCGCCGCGCAGTCGACGCTCGGCAACGTGTTCGCCGGCATGCAGCTCGCGTTCTCGGGCTCGATCCGGGTGGACGACGTGGTCGTCGTGGAGCAGCAGTGGGGCCGGATCGAGGAGATCACCCTGACCTACGTCGTCGTGCACCTGTGGGACGACCGCCGCTTCGTGCTCCCGTCCACCTACTTCACGTCGACGCCGTTCGAGAACTGGACGCGCACCGGCAGCGAACTGCTCGGCGCCGTCGAGTTCGACCTGGACTGGCGGGTGAGCCCGGCCGACATGCGTGCCGAGCTGGACCGGATCCTCGCGACCTCGACGATCTGGGACGGCCGGGTCAAGGTCCTGCAGGTCACCGACGCGGTCGGCGGGACGGTACGGGTGCGCATCCTGGTGACGGCCCCGGACGCCGGTGGCCTGTTCGACCTGCGCTGCTACGTGCGCGAGGAGATGGTCGAGTGGATCCAGCGGACCCACCCCGACGCCCTGCCGGTGCAGCGCGTGCAGCTCACCGAGCCCGGCGCGCCCGCGCTGCGCCGCCGCGGCCGTGCGGCGGAGGGGGACTCGCAGCTCTTCGGCGACGCCGACGAGCGCGGCGCGCTCTTCACGGGCCCGATCCAGACGTCCGGCATCCCCGAGTCGGAGCGCTGACCGCCCTGGACCGCACGTGCGACGGACGGGAGGCCCGGTGCCAGCTGGCACCGGGCCTCCCGTCCGTCAGGGGGTCGCGACTGCGGCCCCTGCCGCGCTCCGGCCTACTGGCGCGCCTTGACGGCGCGGTCGTCCTCGACGACCGTGCCGATCGCGACGATCGTCGTGGCGAGCCACGCGATCCACGTCAGTGCGAGCCGCCAGTCACGCGGGCCCTGCCGCGTGGTCTGCAGCACGCTGTAGCCGCTGATGAGCGAACTCCACACGGCACCGTTGAACATGAACTTGCGCACAGAGGCCTCCTGTCGTCGTGCCGACCACGCTACCGGCCAATACATTGGAGCGCCGCCGGTCACCCTGGGCCGGCGACCGGAGGAGGAGGACGCGTGCGTCAGGCGGTCATCGGAGCAGCCCTGCTCGTCGTGGGCGCGGTGTGCGTCGTGTTCGGACTCCTGCCCCTCGACGACCTCGGCGCTCTGGCGGGGCGGGTGCTGCCCGTCCTCGGCTTCGTGCTCGGGCTGACCGTCGTCGCCGAACTGGCGGCGGACGCCGGCGTGTTCGACCGTCTGGCCGACGTCGCCGCGCGGGTCGGCGGGGGTCGCACGATCGGGCTCTGGGGCGCGGTCGTCGTGCTCGCGGTCCTCTGCACCGTCTTCCTGTCGATCGACACCACCGCCGTGCTCCTCACCCCCATCGTCATCTCGCTCGCGCGCCGGGTGGGTCTGCCGCCGATGCCGTTCGCGCTCACCACCGTCTGGCTCGCGAACACGGCATCGCTGCTGCTGCCGGTCTCGAACCTCACCAACCTGCTCGCCGTCGACCGGATGGGACTGGGCGGACCGCTGCCGTTCGCCGGGCTGATGGCCTGGCCCGCCGTCGCCGGGGTGGTCGTGCCGTGTGCCGTCCTGCTCGTCCTCTTCCGTCGGCAGCTGTTCGGCCGGTACACGCCCGTGTCGGTGCGGCGCCCGGCCGACCCGGTGTCGTTCTGGGCGGCGTCGGCCGTGCTCGTGGCGCTCGTCGTGGCGCTCACCGCCGGCGTGACCGTGTGGATCGCGGCGGTCGCGGCGGCCCTCGTGCTCGTCGTGGTCGCGGCGGTGCGGTCCCCGTCCGAGTTCCGTCCGTCGCGGGTGCCGTGGTCGACGCTGCTGTTCGCCGCCGGTCTCTTCGTCGTGGTCGAGACGCTGCACAGCACCGGGCTGACCGACCCGGTCGTGCAGGCGCTCGAGGGCGGCACGGGCACCGGTCCGCTCCTGCTGCTCGGCGGGGCCGGGGCCGTCGCCGCCAACGTGATCGACAACCTGCCCGCCTACCTGGTGCTCGAGCCGGCCGCCGGGCACGAGGCCGTGCGGTACGCGGCCCTGCTGATCGGGGTGAACGCCGGCTGCCTCATCACGCCGTGGGCGTCGCTCGCGACCCTGCTGTGGCACGCCCGGCTGTCAGCCGAGGGGGTGCACCTGTCGTGGGGGCGGTACATCGCGCTCGGGTGCGTCGTCGCACCGCTGACCGTGGTCGCCGGCGTGTTGGCCCTGCAGCTCTGACGCGGGCGAACTGCGCCGGCGTGCTCGTGGAGGCTGCGCCGGCGTGCTCGTGGAGGCTGCGCCTCAGAGCCAGTCGCGGGTCTTGAACACGCGGTAGAGCACGAGCGACGACGCGATGATGATGGCGAGCGAGGCACCGAGTCCGCTCCAGGCGCCCTCGCCCGGGAACTTCACGTTCTGCCCGAAGAAGCTCGTCACCCCGGTCGGGATGGCGATGATCGCCGCCCAGCTCGTCACCTTCTTCATCACGGTGTTCTGCCGGTTCGACGCCAGGTTCAGCGTGGTGTCGAGCACGCTGGACACGGCGTCGCGGAGCTGCTCGACCGAGTCGGCGATCGACACCAGGTGGTCCTCGACGTCGCGGAAGTACGGGCGGACCCCGTCGGCGATCGTCTCCGCGTCGCCGTGCAACAGCGACGCGACGCTGTCCCGTGTCGGGACGACCAGGCGCCGGAGCAGGCCCAGGCTCTTCCGCAGTCGGAACGAGCGCCGCTGGATCTGGTGCTCCCGGGGGTCGCCGGGTTCGAACAGGTCGTCCTCGAGCGCGTCGATCTGCCGCTCCAGGTCCTCGACGGTGTCGGTGGCGTGGTCGACCACGGCGTCGAGCAGCGCCCAGACCAACCAGGGCACGCCGTGCTCGGCGAGGTCGGCGTTCGCCGTCAGCCGGCGTTCCATCGCCGTCGTGTCGACGTCGGCGCCGTGGATGGTCACGAGCGCGTGCCGGGTGACGAACGCCTTCACCTCGTGTGTGACGAGGTCGCCGGAGTCGTCGGTCCCGCCGACGTCGTAGACCACCAGGAACAGACTGTCCCGGTACCGGTCGAGCTTCGGTCGCTGGCCGTGCTCCACGGCGTCCTCGACGGCGAGGGCGTGGATGCCGAGCTCCTCCTCGACCTGCTCGAGGTCGGCTGCTGTGGGGTCCGTGTAGTCGAGCCAGACGAAGGTGCCGTGCTGTCCGACGAGGTCGGAGACCCGGTCGACGGGGAAGTCCTGTTCGACCGCGTCCCCGTCGCACCACGCCCGTGTCCTGACCATGGCGTCAGCCTAGTGAGACGGCCGACCCGGGGATCCCGGATCGGCCGTCGTGCTGCGCGGACGCTCAGTAGCCGGGGACGAGCTTCCCGTCCTCGACCTTCAGGTACTCGTTCACCACGAACGTGTCCTCGCCGCGCTTCCTGTCGCCCGTGTACGAGGTGTAGTCGTACGCGACCGCGCCGTCACGGGTGCTCGTCACCAGGACGGTGCCGGAACCCGTGGCCTCGACCTCGAGCTCGGGCTTCGTCGTGACGTCGTACCGCACCGAGCCCTCGGCGTCGTACGGGCCGTACCAGGGGCAGTCGCTCAGCGCGCTGATGTCGGTCTGCGCCGCGCACTCCTCGAGCAGGTCGTCGACGTACTGCTCGGCGTCCTGCTGCAGCGCCTTCGTGGCCTTCGGCGAGAAGTCGACGTAGCCCGAGGTTGCCGCACCGACGGCGAGCTCCTGCGTGCCCCCGGTGAAGTACTCCGTCCCGCCGACCGTGATCTCGTACGTGCCCGGGTAGGCGAGCGAGGTGAACTTGCCGTCCGTGATCTCGCCGATCTCCTTGCCGCCGATGGTCACCGGCGCGCCCTCGAGCACGTCGGTGGCGGTCAGCGTCACGGTCTGCGCGAGCGGCTGCGTGACCCGCCACTCGTCCTTGACCAGGAACGCGGTACCGGTCCGGCGGAGTGTCACCTGACCGGAGCGGTTCTCGCCGTCCTGGGTGTAGCTCAGCGTGGCGATGGCGTTGTCACCGGACCGCTGGACGCGACCGACGCGGATGTCCGAAGGGCGGTCCTCCGCGCTCTCCAGCACGGTGGAGTCGAGCATCGCCGCGTCGGAGGGGACCTCGCTCAGGTCGGCGGCGGTGTCGGCGTCACCGCTGGCGATCGCCTGGACGTAGGACTTGACGGTCGGGGCCGGACCCCACACGTTCGCGCGGAGGACGCTCGTCGTGACGGCACCGGCGATGACGACGACGACCACGGCGCCACCGGCGATGAGCGACCGCACCAGGATCCGCTTCGCCTTCGGGGACATCGGTGCCGGGGCGGGAGCGCCGCCGCCGATGAAGGGCTGCGCCGGCTGTGCGAGGTACAGGGGCTGCGGGTACCCCGGCTGTGCGGCGCCGGACTGCGCGCCGTACCCGGGCTGCGTGCTGCCGGGTAGCCCGGTCCCCGGCTGCGCGCTCGGCTGCTGCGCGGCTGCGCCCGGCGTGCCCGTCCAGTGGCCGTCCGTCGGCGGGACCTGCGCGGTCGGCCCGGACGGGCCGGTCGGTGCGGCAGGGGCGGAGCCGGCCGGGAACGCCGGCGCCTGGCCCGCCGCCGCTGCAGCCGGGGACGCCGTCGCCGGAGCGCCCGGGAACGTCCCGGGAGCGCCGGGGGACACCGTCGGTGCGACCGGGCGCGGGTCGGCACCCACCAGCCGCGACGTCCGCAGCACCACGGCGCCGCCGAGCCGGGGGAGCAGCACCGGGGCGAGGAAGCGTGCGACGACCTCGATCGCGCCGCCCCACACCGCGAACACCAGGGGCGTCCACGGCGCGACGCCGACCGACCCGGCGCCGGCCGTCGAGCTGACCCCGTCGACCCGGTAGGACACGATGCCCGTGCCGAGCACGAACAGCAGCAGTCCGAACGCGAACCACACCAGGGGCGTGACGACCCAGTCGAGCGTGGTCCGGACACGGTCGTTGCGGCGGACGGCGAGGGCGAGGCCGGCCGCGACCGAGGTCACGACGACGAGCAGCACGACCAGCCACGTCCAGCCGCCAGCACCGCCGAACACCGAGGCGGTGTCCGAGACCGAGCCGAGGCCGGACGTCCCGACACCGCCGAGGAAGCCGAGCGCGGTGAGGGCGACCGCGACGTTGCCGAGCAGGAGCGGCAGGGCCGCCCCGTACTCGGGCTGGGCGACCAGTGCGGCGACGACGACGACCAGCGCGACCGGGACGACCACGAGCGTGAGCTGCGACGCGGCGATCCGGAGCGTGCCGAGCAGCCGTGCGGCCAGCAGGTTGCCGCCGACGAGCGCCGACGGGCGGGCGAGCGCAGCGGCCAGGGCGCCGATGACGAACGCACCGAGCACGCTGCCGACACCGACCGCGTGCACCGGCTCGATCGCCGCACCGGCGACCGAGGGGAACCGGATGGCGAACAGGCCGGCCGCACCGTTCGTCAGGACGGTGGTGACGAGGCCGCTGACCACGGCGGTGAGGAGCACCTGCGGTCGGCCCAGGGCACGGGTGCGGATGCGTCGGGTGAGCACGACGGCGAGTACGACCTGCGCGGTCAGGACGAGCGCCGGGACGACCGCGAGCGCGCCGGACCCGGACCCGAGCAGGCCGATCGAGCCGGACAGGTGGAGTCGGCCGAGGTCGGCGAGGGCGACCAGCTGGGCCGGGGCGCCGAGCAGGACGCTCACGCCGGACAGCAGCGACTCGATGTCGGGCGTCGTGCCGCCCAGGTCCGGAGCGGAGCCGGGACCGGTGGACGGGGTGGAGGAACCGCTCCCGCCGGACGCCAGGAGCGCCACCGTGAGCAGGAGCGAGAGCCCCGCGACGACGTAGGCGGCGACCCAGCCGCCGACGGCGGCGAGCACCGCGGCGAGCCAGTCGCGACCGGTGACGGCCTGCAGGGCGCGACCGAACGCACCGGGCTGCTGCGGGGCGGGCGCGAACGGTCCGGACGGCTGCTGCGGGCCTCCCGGCTGCTGCCACCCCTGCTGCTGGCCCTGCGGGACGGGCTGACCCTGCTGCCACCCCTGGTGCTGCCAGGCCTGCTGTCCCTGCTGGAACGGCTGGTCCTGCGGGCCGGGCTGGCCCTGTGGGGCCGACTGTCCGGGCTG
>NZ_JAIXIG010000021.1 GCF_020297365.1 Curtobacterium oceanosedimentum | reverse complement strand
GGGCCACCCGCGCCCGTCGCACCGCGGTCGTTCGCCTGGGCGCCGAGCACGGTCGTCGAGACGTCGTCGGCAGGGTTCGGGCGCTGGGTGTCGAGCAGCCGGGTGGCCTCGTCGCCGGCGGGCCGCGCTCCGCCGTCCGGCAGCTCGCTCGCCGGCATCGCCTGCGTCCGGTCGTCAGCAGCAGCGGCGGCACCGGCACCGGCGGCAGCCGCGACGCCGGCGGCACCGGCCGCGGCGGTCACCGCACCGGGCGCCCCGGGCAGCAGCTGCGTGGCGTTCGTCGGTTCGTCGCGACCCAGGGCGCGCAGCCGCTCGGCCGCCTCGGCCGCGGTCGGACGGTCGGCCGGGTCCTGCGCGGTCATGACGTGCAGCAGGGTGCGCCAGGCCGTCGGCAGGTGCTGGTCGATCTCGGGCGAGCGGGTCAGGCGCGCGGTCGCCGACTCGATCGCGCTGCCGGGGAAGGGCTGTCGGCCGGTCATCGCCTCGAGCAGCACGAGCCCGAGCGAGTAGACGTCGGCCTTGCCGGTGATCTCCTTCGCCAGGACCTGCTCGGGTGCCAGGTAGGCGGCCGTCCCCATCACGGTCCCGGTGCCCGTCACGCGCGAGGCGTCGCGGAGCAGGGCGATCCCGAAGTCGGCGAGCTTGACGTGCCGGCCGTCGCGCTCGAGCAGCACGTTGGCGGGCTTCACGTCCCGGTGCACGATCCCCTGCGCGTGCACGGCGCTCAGGCCGTCGGCGACCTGCGCACCCAGCCGGGCGGCGGTCGCGGGGTCGAGCGGGCCCTCGCGCAGACGGGTCGCGAGGTCGCTGCCCGGCACGAGTTCCATGACGAGGTACGAGTCGCCGTCGACGTCGTCGAGTGCGGCGTCGTAGAGCGTGACGAGCTCGGGTGCCCGTAGCGTCGCGAGGGTCTGGATCTCCGCCTCGGCGCGGGCGCGTTCGCCGCGGTCGACCGGGCCGATGCGGAACACCTTGACCGCGACCTCGCGACCGAGCTGCTCGTCGACCGCCCGGTACACGGACGCCATGCCACCGTGTCCGAGCGTGCCCGTGACGCGGTACCTGCCGCCGAAGACCCGTTCTTCCATGACCGCAACCTACCGGTCCGCGCTGACGGGGCCTCCCATCCGGGGCGCCGGAGGTGCTCGTCCCGCCGAGGGCCAGCGAGTGCCGCCGAGTGCGGTCGAGTGGCGGTGATCGCGGTCGAGTGGCGTCGAGTGAGCAGACGATGTCGGGTGCCCGGGCACGACCCGACGTCTTCTGCTCACCGGGTGCCCTGGTCAGGAACGCCCGAGGGCCCCCGGCTCCGGCTCGGGCTCGGCACCGCGGTGGAGCGCCGTCAGGTACAACCGGTGGGCCGTGATCACCAGGGCGAGCCACGCCAGCCCGAGCGCCCACGCCGCCAGCACGTCGGTGAGCCAGTGGTGCCCGAGGAACACCCGCGACGCACCCACCGACAGGACGAACAGCGTGCCGACGACGATGGTCCACACCCGTGTCACCACCCGCGACTGTCGCAGGAGCAGCAGGTACACGATCGTCCCCACGATCACCGTCGCGTTGAGCGTGTGCCCGGACGGGAACGACGGCGACGACTCGTACGGCGGCACCGCGTCGGACAGCGGCGGACGCGCCCGGCCGATCAGGTCCTTGCCCGCGATGGTCATGAGCAGCGACCCCCCGCTGGCCGCGACGAGGAGCACCAGCGGCGTCCACGCCCGACGCTGGACCGTGAAGCCGACCAGGAACCCGAGGGCGACGATCGGCATGCCGATGGTGCCGGCGATGTCCGTCCACCACGTGACCAGTCGGTCGCCCGTCGGGGACCGGAGCGTCAGCGCCCAGTCGAGCACGGGTCGGTCGAGCACGGCGACGTCGTCGGCTTCACGGACGGCGTCGTAGACCTCGGAGGCGATCCAGGTCGCGAGGACGGCGATGCCGACCCCGACGGCGAGGGTGAGGAGCAGGAGGGGCATCGCCCCGTACCGCTTGCCGAGCGCAGCCCACGCTCCGGCAATCCTGCGGCCGGCCCGGGACCGCCAGTGGGTCAGGTCGACGTCGCCGACGTGCCGGTCGGCGGCGGCGGCGCTGCGTTCGGTGTGCATCGGTCCACAGTGCCCGAACCACCAGGGAGCCGTCCCGGCAGCGTGCATCGACTGCCAGTATCTGACATGCTACGTTGCAACCTCGAAGAGATGGAGGATGAACATGCGGTCAACGAATCTGCGCGGGGTCACCGTCGCGTGCGGGGTGCTCCTTGCAACTATCGTCAGTGTGAGCATCACGGCACCAGCGAACGCGTCGGCTACGAAGGCCGTCCAGACCTACGGGCTCGACGGCATCACCGTGCAAGGCCTCCCGAGGTTCACGAACGAGGCGGCGCTCCTCGACTACGTCGCGACGAACGCGGTCAGTACTCGGCTCGACGCGGAGACCGGCAGGATCATCTCGGTCGCACCTGTCACGCCCGCTGAGCAACAGGCGAGGGTGTCCGTGCGGAACACCTGCAAGTCCGGAGATGCGTACTGGGCAGCCGCTGCGACGCCGTACACGAACAACTGCTTCTACGGCTCCGCCGGGACCTACACGTTCCCGAGGGGAGGCACGTTCTCGAGGAAGTTCTACATGGGGAGCCACACGGCGCGCGGCGGTTGGAAGTACGGCGGCAAGCAGAACCACACTCCGAAGCAGGGGCCAGGATCGGTTGCGACGCTCGACGCCGTGACACAGATCAACCGCGGCCAGCTCTACTGACCGTGCCCGCTCGGGTGCCCGAACCGCCCGGCAGCCGCCTGGCGGAGCGGGCGTCACCGACCCGGGGCCGCGTCACGCCCCGCTCGAGCGCCCCGCCCGGACAGCCCGCCGCGACCGCTGCAGGACGACGAGCCCCACCGTCAGGCCGACGGCGGCGATGAACGGTGTCGCGAACCACCCGAGGACGATCGGCACGGCCCGTTCCTCCGGAGCATCGACACGGAGCATCAGCGACCACGCGTACAGGGGGAGCGCGACGGTGGCGGCCCAGGCGACCACCACCAGGACGACGAGCAGCACGGCGGCCCCTCGGTGGTCGGAGCGTCGGGGGGTGTTCGTCACGAGCCCAGGGAACCAGACGCGGCTCAGTCCTTCGCGTCGGAGTACGCGCCCACGACGGCGACCGACAGCGGGAACGTCACCGGGAAGTCCTGGAACAGCAGCCGCCCGGCGTCCACCGCGGCCTCGCGGATCTGCGTCGCCACCCACTCCGCGTGCTCCGCCGGCGCGTGCACCACGATCTCGTCGTGCACGAAGAACACCAGGTGTGGTCCGTCGGTCACCGCCCCGGGGAACCGCGCGAGCAACCGCGACCGCAGCGACCCCATCCACGCGAGCGCCCACTCCGCCGCGGTCCCCTGCACCACGAAGTTGCGCGTGAACCGCCCCCAACTGCGGGCACGGGACTCCACCGCACGCTGCATAGCCGGGGTGCCCTCGACCGTGTACGCCTGGTTGCGGGCCTCGAACCACGAGTCCTCCGGCACCGGGGACGTCCGCCCGAGCAGCGTCGTCACGGGTTCGCCGCGCTCCCCCGCACGAGCGGCACGTTCGACCATGTCGAGTGCCTGCGGGAACGCCCGCACCAGGCGCGGGACGAGCCGCCCGCCCTCGCCCTGCGTCGCCCCGTACATCGCACCGAGCATCGCCAGCTTCGCCTGCTGGCGGGTCTCGACCGCCCCCGAGGCCACCACCCCGTCGTACAGGTCGCGCCCGTCACCGGCCGCGGCCATCGCCCGGTCGCCGGACATCGCCGCGAGCACGCGCGGCTCGAGCTGGGCGGCGTCCGCCACCACGAGCTTCCACCCGGGATCGGCGACGACGGCGCCGCGGATGCCCTTCGGCAGCTGCATCGCTCCACCGCCGTCGGCCGCCCACCGCCCGGTGACGACGCCGCCGACCACGTACTTCGGGTGGAACCGGCCGTCGCGGATCCAGTCGTCGAGCCACGTCCAGCCGTTCGCGGTGAGCAGCCGGGCCAGGCGCTTGTACTCGAGCAGCGGCTCGATGACCGGGTGGTCGATCTCCTGCAGCTCCCACTTCCGCGTGCTCGTGACCATCAGGCCGGTACGGCGGAGTGCCTTCAGGACGTCGGCGGGCGAGTCCGGGTTCAGCCCCGGGTCGCCGAGGCGGTCGCGCACGACGGCGGCGATCTCCTCGAGGCGTCGGGGCCGGACGCCGTACGGCACGCGCGGCCCGAGGGCGTCCTCGAGCAGGCGCTCGTGCACGTCGGCACGCCACGGCAGCCCGGCGTGCAGGATCTCGGCCGCGACGAGCGCGCCGGCCGACTCGGCGGTGAGCAGGAGCCGCAGCGCACCGGGAGCGTTCGAACCGGCGACGGCGGCGAGCTGCGCGCGGAACTCGGCGACCGGATCGACCTCGTCGTCCGGCACCGAGGCGGTGAACAGGGCGTCGTCGAAGAGCTGCGCCTGCGTCGGCCGGACGACCCGGGCCTCCGCCACGGGTGCGTCGAGGGCGTCGGCCGGCGCCCCGGCCAGCGCGGAACCGCGCGCGGCGAGCGCGCTGCGCAGGACGCGACGGCCGAGCCGCAGGTCGACACAGCGACCGACCCGTCCGCCCGCGGCGAGCACGGCCGGGTACCAGCGTGTGGTGTCGTCCCACACCCAGCGCACGCCCGGTGCGTCGTGGGCCGCGACGAAGGCCGGGAGGCCCGGCTCGTCCAGGCGGACCGGCTCGCCCCCGGCGGCCCCCGCGTCGGTCAGGGGCGTCGCGAGGACGCCGCCGTCGACACGGCGCAGGACGAGGTGCACGACACGATCATGCCGTGCCCCACCGACCCTGGCGGACCGGGGTCGGTGGGAGGTCACTCGCCGGGTCGGACCGCGGCGGTGTCGGCGACGTCGATGCGGACGTCGCCGTCCTCGGCACGGGACACCTCGACCCGCGGGTCGGCGTCGTGCTCGTCGGAACCGGACATGCGGCGGAACGTGTCCTGCCGGCGTTCCTCGAACGTCATGTCGACACCGTCGTCCAGGTGGTCGTGGTCGGGCTTCGTCATGCCGTGCACGGTACGCGGCCGGGGCTGCGCGGGTCAGGCGACGGGAGCCGTGCCGGTCCGTTCGGTCCACGCCCCGCCGCGAGCCCACCGGTCGAGCACGGCCGTGCGGAGTCGTCCGGCCGGCGCCGACGAACGGGCCGTCGCCAGCGGGACCCCGAACACGAACTTCGCCGCACTGGCGTCCCCCTCGGTGCCGTCGTGCGGTCCGGGCGGTGTGAGACGGAACCGGCGGGCGAACCGCACGAGGTTCGCGTCCGGCCCCAGGACGGCCGGCAGCCCGGGGTCGAGCATCCACGACCGGCACTGCCACCACCGGGCGGCGTGCTCCGGGGCGAGTCGGCGGAGCACCTCGGGTGCCGTCGCGAAGGCGAGGTCGCAGGCCGCGGGGTCGAGCGGCCCGCCCTCGGGCACGTGCACGTGCCAGGCCGGTGTGCCGTCCGCCAGGTGGTCGCCGACCTCGAACTGGAGGCGCCCCACCGCGACCACGCGGCCGGTCACCACCGCGACGAGCCAGTCGAGTCCGGCCCCGTCCAGCCCGTACCGTGCCAGCTTGCGCTCGACGTCGGCGACGGTCCCCTCCGCCAGCGCCCGCGGGAGCCCGCGGGCCTCCAGGGCGGCGGCGTTGCCCGGCGCGGCGGCGCGGAGCGCGGCGACCAGGAGGGTCTCCCGCGCCACCGGCGGCACGTCGGCGACGGTCGCGGCGAGCGCCGTCGCCACCGTCGCGGCGTCGTCCGGCGACCCGACGGCGGCGGCGAGGACCGCGACGGACGCGGGACGGGCCTCCAGACCGGGGACGACGGCCGTCACTTCAGGCCGGACGACGCGAGCCCGTCCATCACCCGCCGCTGGAGCACGACGAACATGATGAGCACCGGGGCCATGGCCATCAGGCTGGCCGCCATGAGCACCGGGTAGTCGATCGTCCGGTCGCTGGACAGCGTGGCGAGCCCGGCCGCCAGGGGCATGTCCTCGGCGCGGGTGGACACCACGAGCGGCCAGAGCAGCTCGTTCCACGACCACAGCACCGTCGTGATCGCGAGGACGCTGATCGACGGACGGGCCAACGGCAGCATGATCCGCCAGAACGTCTGGAACGGGTTCGCGCCGTCCATGCGCGCGGCCTCCTCGAGCTCCGGCGGCATGTTGAGGAACGCGGTCCGCATCAGGAACGTCCCGAACGCGCTGAACAGGCCCGGAGCGACGATGCCGGCGAGGGTGTCGAGCCAGCCCAGGCCCTGCACGATCTGGTACTGCGAGATGAGGTACACCTGCGACGGCACCAGCAGGATCGACAGCACGATCCCGAGGATGAGGCCGCGTCCGCGGAACCGCATGCGGGCGAACGCGTACCCGGCGAGGGTGCACAGCACGATCTGCGCGAGCGTCCGGATGAGGGTGACCCAGACCGACGTCGCGAGCTGGTCCAGGAACGGCAGGCGGTCGAACACCTGCGCGTAGTTCTGCCACTGCAGCTCCCCCGGCCAGAAGACCGGGGTGACCGACTGCACCTGTGCGTTCGTGGACAGCGACATGATGATCTGCCAGAGGAACGGGAACGCCATCACGAACCCGCCGACGCCGAGCACGACGTGGATCCACCAGTGGCTGCCCTGCCGCCGACGGGGGCGGACGCCCGACCGGGTGCGGACCCGGACCCCGGTGGTCGTCGTGGTCGGGGCGGCGGTCTCCGGGCGACGCGCTGCGATGGTGCCGGTCATGACTGGACCCACTTCTTCTGGACACGGAACTGGACGACCGTGATGATGCCGATGAGCAGGAAGATCACCATCGCGATCGCGGCCGCGAAGCCCTTGTCGCCGTCGACGAACCCGGCGTTGTAGAAGTAGAAGACGAGGGACATCGTCTTCGGGATCACCGGGTTGAGGGGCCCGAGGATCGCGTAGAGCAGGTCGAACAGCTGGAAGCTCGAGATCGTCGTGACGATGAGCACGAAGAAGATGCTCGGGCTGAGGAGCGGGACGGTGACCGAGCGGAACTGCCGCCACCGGCTGGCGCCGTCGAGCTCGGCTGCTTCGTAGAGCTCCGGCGGGATGTCCTTGAGCCCGGCGCCGAGGATGATCATCGAGAAGCCGAGCGACGACCACAGTCCGACCAGGGACACCGCCACGAGCGCGAAGCCCGGGGTGGAGATCCAGAACGGGCCGTCGATGCCGAACAGGCCGAGGAACGAGTTCACGATGCCGAAGTCGCCGTTGAACATGATGCGCCAGACCAGGGCGATCGCAGCAGGCATCGCGACGTAGGGCAGGAAGAAGAGCACGCGGTAGAACTGGGCGAACCGCAGGCCCGGGGTGTTCAGCAGGCTGGCGAGCCAGACCGCGATCGGGATGCCGAGCAGGACGATCGCCGTGTAGACGATCGTGTTGAGCAGCGACTGGTAGAGCTGCGGGTCGGAGACCAGGCGGACGTAGTTCGCGATCCCGCTGAAGCTCGCTCCGCCGAACACCCCCCAACTGGTGAACGAGTACCAGAACGTCTGGAGGATCGGCCAGATGAAGAACGTGCCGACGCCGATGAGCAGTGGCAGGACGAACAGCCACGGCCAGAGGCCGTCGGTGCGCGCTGCACCGCCGCGGCGGGCTCCGGGCGTCGTCGGGGGCGGAGACGCCTGTGTGGCGTCACGGTGCGGGGTGGTGGTCGTCATCAGGTCGCTCCTCGGCCAGGGCGGTCGGATCGGGTGCGACGCCCGGGCGTCGCGTGCGGGTGGGTCGCGGAACGGCCGACCGGCCGGGGATCAGGCCCGGCCGGTCGACCGGGCTCGTCACTCCTTGGCGAGTGCCGCGTCCATCTTCGCGGCCAGCTCCTCGGCGACCTCGTCGACCGGCTCCGAGCCGTCGAAGGCGCTCGGGAGCAGGTTCGTCTCGAGGGTGTTCCACGTGGCGGTGTTCTTCGACACGGGCAGCGGCTTCGCGTACTCCACCGCGTCGAGGAACACCTGCAGGTCGGCGTCCGGCATGGTCTTCGTGAACGCGTCCTGCGTCCCCGTGTACGCGGGGATGATCGCGCCCATGTCGCCCTGCTGCTGCTGGGCCGGCTTCGACGCCATGTAGGCCTGCAGCGCCTGCGCCGCCGCCTTGTTCTTCGAGCCCTCGGCCACGACGTTCGAGACACCGTGGATGACCGTGGCCTGCTCCTTGCCCTTCGGCAGGGGGTAGGCGACGACGTCCTGCTCGATGTCGCTGTCGATCAGCGCGGAACGGAACCAGCTGCCGCCCTGGTACATCGCGACCTTGCCGGAGGTGAACCACTGGTCGGCGGTGGTGTCGGTCAGCTGCTGCATCGTGGGCGACGCCCCGGACTCGATGAGGTCGGCCCAGAAGGCCAGCCCGGCTTCGGCCGCCTCGGAGTCGTACGCCGACTCCTTGCCGTCGATGACGGAGCCGCCGGCCTGGAAGATCGTGTCGTAGTAGGTGGTCTGGCCGTCCATGCCCGCGGCGGCGCCGTACGCACCCTTGCTCTTCAGCTTCTCGGAGAGCTCGGCACCGGTCTGCTGGAAGTCGTCCCAGGTCCAGTCCTTCGGCGGCATCGGGACGCCGGCCTGCTCGAACAGCGACTTGTTCATCCAGACGCCGATGGTGTCGAAGTCCTTCGGGACGCCGTACTGGGTGCCGTCGTACGTGTAGAGCTTGTTGAGCGCGGACGAGTAGTTCGCCGGGTCGATGGCGCCCGACTCGACCGAGTCGGTGATCGGGGCGAGCTTGCCGTTGGCTGCGTACAGCTGGAAGTTCGGGCCGTTCATCCAGAACAGGTCGGGCAGCGTGTTGCTCGAGCCCTGCGTCTGCAGCTTGGTGAAGTAGCTGGCGTACGGCGTGACGTCGACGTTGACCTTGATGTCGGGGTACTCCTCGTTGAACCCGGCGATGTTGGCCTTGATGGCCTTCACCTGGTTCTGGTCCCAGACGGCGTACGTCAGGTCCGCCTTGGTGTCCTTCGCGACCTCGCCGGAGCCGGACGCCCCGGACGACGAGGAGCACCCGGCGAGGAGTGCGGCCGCACCGAGCGCGGCGACGGCGCCGAGGAGGGCGCGGCGCACGCCGGTTCCTCGGGCGGGGATGTGTGCGGTCATCGGGAGGTCCTTTCGCACGGCCGTCAGGAGACGACGGTCTGGGTGGCGGGGGTGACGGGGTGGGTGAAGTGCGCGATCGTCCCGGCCGGCAGGGGCGGGACGTCGATCGGGACGGAGCCGTTGCGCAGCGACCGGGTCGCGAGTGCGCCCGCGGCGACCGCGGCGCGGGCCGCGAGCGGGGAGAGCTCCGTGGGTTCGCCGAAGGCGACGGACCGGAGGAACTCGGTCATGGTGAGCAGGTCGGCGTCGGCGTGGCCGTCCTCGACGCCGTCGACGGGGTACTCGCGGTCGCCCGCGGTGTCCCACCCACGGCGGTGGTTCCAGACCTTGACGACCCCGCCGCCGGTGTCGCCGATGTTCTCGAGCCGCCCCTCGGTCCCGATGACGGTGTAGTTCCGCCAGTAGTCCGGGGTGAAGTGGCACTGCTCGTAGCTGGCCTGCACCCCGTTGTCGAGCGTCATCATGACCATCGAGACGTCCTCGACGTCGACGACGGGGTTGAGCCCGGTCTGCTCGAGCGGCGGCCAGTTGTCGAACGAGAACCAGTCCCCCATCAGCTCGCCGCTGCGGTCCCGTCGGTCCTGCACGTCGCCGTAGACCGACAGCGACCCCATGCCGACGACCCGTGCGGTGTCGCCGCCGCCGAGGGCGTGGATGACGTCGAGGTCGTGGCTGGCCTTCTGCAGGAGCAGGGAGTTCACCTTCGAGCGGTCGGCGTGCCAGTCCTTGAAGTAGTAGTCGCCCCCGTTGCCGACGAAGTGCCGGCACCAGACGGCCTTCACCTCGCCGATCTCGCCGCGGTCGATTATGTCGCGCATCAGGCGGACCACCGCCGCGTGCCGGAAGTTGTGCCCCACGTAGAGGGGCGTGCCGGTCTCCGCAGCCGTGTTCAGCACCGCGTCGGCGTCCTCGACGGTGATGGCGAGGGGCTTCTCGAGGTAGACGGCGATGCCGGCACGGAGCAGGTCGATCGCGATCCCGGCGTGGGTCCAGTCCGGTGTCGTGACGATCGCCGCGTCCACGTGGCCCGTCAGGTCCCGGTGGTGCTCGGCGACCAGTGCGTCGGGGTACTCGGCGCGCCCACGCTCGCGGCCGGCGTCGGTGACGTCCGCCACGGCGACGATCCTGGCGCGGAGGGTCGGGTCGGCGGCGGTCGCCTCGGCGACGTGCCGTGCGATCGCGGACCGCTGGCCCATCCCGACCACCGCGATGCGGAGTCCTGCGTCATCAGCGCTCGTGCTCATCTCGCTCCCTTGCGTGATAGTGACGTCCATGATGCCGAATCGATCATGAATGCACAATAGGCGCTCAGGGATCGCTCACGGCAGGGGGTGCGGTCGGGTTTTACACGATCGAAACGTCATCGCAGCACCGGCGGTCGGCTGACGCCTGCACGGGACGGTCGAGGACGACGGGTCGATCGGACCCGAGCCGCGGCCTTCCACCCGGTCCAGCGTCAGTCGGCGACGACGAGCTCGACGCCGGCACTCGCCAGGTCGGCAGCGAAGCCCGAGGGCACGGGCTGGTCGGTCACCAGGACGTCGATGCGTTCGAGCGGGCAGATGCGCGCGAAGGTGGCGCGCTCGATCTTCGTCGAGTCGGCGACCACCACCACACGACGCCCCACCGACGCGAAGTGCCGGCTGACCTCTGCCTCACCCTCGTGCATCGTGGTGGCGCCGTACTGCCCGGTCAGGCCGTCGACGCCGAGCACGACCAGGTCGAGCGCGAACTCGTCGAGCGTGTCGCGCACCAGCGGCCCCACGAGCTCGTAGGACTGCCGCCGCGCCACGCCGCCGGTGACCACGATCTTGACGTTCGCGCGGACGGACAGCTCGTACCCGACGTTGAGGGCGTTGGTCACGATGGTGATGCCGAACTCGCCGTCGGCGCGGATGAAGCGCTCGCTCTTGCCGAGTTCGCGGGCGACCTCGGTCGTGGTCGTCCCGCCGTTCAGGCCGACGGTCTCACCCGGCTGCACGAGCTGGGCGGCGGCGCGGGCGATCGCGGTCTTCGCCTCGGCCTGCCGAGCGATCTTGTACTGCAGCGGGAGCTCGTACCCCGCGCCGAGTGCCGCCGCTCCCCCGTGCGTGCGCGTGACGAGCCGCTGGTCGGCCAGGGTCGCGAGGTCGCGTCGGGCCGTCGCCGCGGAGATCCCGAGCAGCTCGCCGATCTCGGCGATCGACACGTTGCCGCGTTCGCTCACCAGTTCGAGCAGGGCGTTCAGCCGCTGTTGGGGGGTCATGTCGGTCATCCTACGGCGTCCAGCGCGGCCGGTCGTGATCGGGAATGACGTTTTGCTCTTCCGTCGCGCACGATCGCTCGCTACGCTTCCTGATCATCGATCACCGGGATCGATCCGGACCGGGAGGCCTCCATGACCGACACCTTCGTGAGCGCCGAGCTGGCGTCCCAACCGGAGACCTGGCGGACCGCGGCGGGCCTGCTGCCGACGTTCGCGGGTGCGCTCCCCCAGCCGGGCGAACGCGTCGCGGTGGTCGGCTGCGGCACGAGCTGGTTCATCGCGATGAGCTACGCCGTCGCCCGCGAGCAGGCGGGCCTCGGGACCACCGACGCGTTCGCCGGCTCCGAGTACCCGGCGTCCCGTGAGTACGACCGCGTGGTCACCATCAGCCGGTCGGGCACGACGACCGAGATCGTCGACCTGCTCCGCGCCCTGCCGTCGCAGCGGACCGTCCTGATCACCGCCGTGCCGGACAGCCCGGCCGCGGCCGTCGCCGACGACGTCGTGGCCCTGCCCTTCGCCGACGAGCGGTCGGTCGTGCAGACCCGGTTCGCGACGACGACCCTCGCACTGCTGCGGGCGTCGATCGGTGACGACGTGGACGCCCTCGCCGCCCAGGCCGAGACCGCGCTGACGCTGCCGATCGACGACCTGCTCGATGCCGAGCAGGTCACGTTCGTCGGCCGCGGCGCCGCCGTCGGTCTGACCGCCGAGGCTGCGCTCAAGACGCGCGAGGCCGCGCAGTTCTGGGCGGAGTCCTACCCCGCCATGGACTACCGGCACGGGCCGATCGCCATCGCGCAGCCCGGTCGCCTGGTCTGGTCGCTCGGTGCCGCCCCGACGGGCCTCGCCGACGACGTCGCCGCCACCGGTGCCCGGTTCGTCCACCACGACCTCGACCCGATCGCCGGGCTCGTCGTCGTGCACCGGTTCGCCGTGGCCCTCGCCGAGCAGCGCGGGCTGGACCCGGACCACCCCCGGTCGCTCACCCGTTCGGTCATCCTCACCTGATGGCGTCCGCAGCGGCGGTGCTCGGGGTCGACGTCGGCGGCACGGGCATCAAGGCCCGGCTGACCGGCGCCGACGGGCTCGTCCTCGACGAGGTCCGGGTGCCGACGCCGCGCGACGACCCTCGGGCCGAGCAGCTGGCCGCGGTCGTCGGCGCGCTGGCGACGCAGGCCGCGGAGCGTGCACCGCTCGCGGCGGTCGGGCTCGTGACACCGGGTGTCGTCGACGAGACCACGGGCACCGTGGTCCTCGCGGTGAACCTCGGATGGCGCGACGTGCCGGTCGGTGACACCGTGCGGGCCGAGCTCCGACGTCGGGGGATCGACGCTCCGCTCGCCGTCGGTCACGACGTCCGTGCCGGTGCGCTGGCCGAGGTCCGCGCCGGTGGTCCGGCACTGGCCCGCGGGTCGGTCGCCTTCGTGCCGGTCGGCACCGGGCTCGCGAGTGCGCTCGTGGTGGACGGTCACGTCGTGCCGGGCGGCGGCTGGGCGGGGGAGATCGGCCAGGTGCGGATCACCGCCGGGCCGCACGCCGGACTGCGCGTCGAGGAGATCGCGTCCGCCGGTGCGGTCGCGCGTCGGACCGGGACGGCCTCCGCGCTCGACGCGGTCCGTCGGGTGCACGCGGGCGACCCCGTCGCGACCGCCGTCTGGGACGACTGCGTGGCGGTGCTTGCCGATGCCCTCGCGTGGACCACGGCCGTCGCGGGCTGCCACACGGTCGTCGTCGGCGGGGGACTCGCCCTGGCCGGCGACCTGCTCTTCGACGGGCTCCGTGCCCGCCTGACCGAACGCCTCGTCGGCGTGCGCGTGCCGGCCGTCGTCGCGGCGCAGCACGGTGACGCCGCCGGTGCGATCGGCGCCGACGCGCTCGCACGGCACCTGCTCGAGACCGGGGTGCTGGTGTGACCACGCTCGTCCGCGCCCCGCGCATCCTGACCGCCACCGACGACGTGCACGACGGCTGGCTCGTGGTCGACGAGGACGACGACACCGTCCAGGCCGTCGGGCGGGGGACGCCACCACCGACCGACACGGTGCGCACCCTCGACGGCACCGTCGTCCCCGGCTTCGTGGACCTGCACGCCCACGGTGCGCTGGGCCACGACTTCGCCACCTGCTCCGTCGACGGTGCCCGGACCGCGGTCGCGCACCACCGCTCACGGGGGACCAGCGCGCTCGTCGCCTCGGTCGCCACCGGAACGCCGACGGACACCGCCGCCGCACTCGCACGGCTCCGGCCGCTCGTGGCGGACGGCACGCTCGCCGGACTGCACCTCGAGGGGCCGTGGCTCGCTCCGGCCCGACGTGGTGCCCACCGAGCCGACCTCCTGCACGCACCGGCGCCGGCCGAGGTGGACGCCTACTGCGAGGCAGCCGGCGGTGCGCTCCGCATCGTCACGCTCGCACCCGAGCTGCCGGGCGCCCTCGACGCCGTCGCACGCCTCACCGCCGCGGGGGTGGTCGTCGCGATCGGCCACACCGACGCCACCGCCGACCAGACCCGCCGCGCGATCGACGCCGGCGCCTCGCTGGTCACCCACCTGTTCAACGGCATGCCGCCGCTGCACCACCGCGCGCCCGGACCGGTCGGGGTCGCCCTGACCGACGACCGCGTGCTGCTCGAGTGCATCGTCGACGGGCACCACCTCGACCCCGCGACGGTCGCGCTCGTCCAGCGGAGCGCCCCCGGCCGCACCGTCCTGGTCTCCGACGCGATGTCGGCGACCGGCTGCGCGGACGGCGAGCACACGGTGGCCGGTTCCGCGGTGTCGGTCCGCGACGGGATCGCCGTGCTCAGCGACGGCTCGTCGCTGGCGGGGAGCACGATCACCGTCGCCGACGCCGTCCGTCGGCTCGTGGCCGCGGGCACACCGCTGCCCGAGGTCGTCGCCGCCTCGGCCGGACGCGCGGCCGCCCTGCTCGGGATGCCGGCGCCGTTCACGGTCGGCACACCCGCCGATCTGCTGGTCCTGGACCCGGTGACCGGCGACGTGCACGACCTGCCGACGGAGGTGACCGCGTGATCCTCGTCGTCACCCCGAACCCCGCGGTCGACGTGACCTACCGGGTCGCCGAGCAGCGCATCGGCGAGACCCAGCGCGTGCTCGAGGTGCAGCGGCGCCCGGGCGGCAAGGGGCTGAACGTCGGTCGGGTCCTTGACGCCCTCGACGTCCCGACCCGAGCCGTCCTGCCGCTCGGGGGCACCGCGGGCCGGTGGATCGCGGAGGCGCTCGGCGCCCTCGGGCTCGCACACACCGACGTCGCCGTCGCGGGGGAGACCCGGACGACGGTCACGGTGGTCGACGACGCGGCCCACCCGACGATGTTCGGCGAACCCGGACCCGCGCTCAGCCCCCTCGAGTGGGACGCGGTCGCCGCGGCCGTCGACGAGCTGCTCGACGGCGCCGACGTGCTCGTCGTGTCCGGTTCGCTGCCGGGCGGCACCGATCCCGCCGTGGTCGCGCGCTGGGTGACGGCCGCCCGTGCGCGCGGCGTCCGCACGGTGGTCGACTGCTCCGGCCCGGCGCTCCTGGCGGCCGCGGTCGCCGGCGTCACCGTCTGCAAGCCGAACCGCGAGGAACTGCTCGCCGCCACCGGCACCGACGACGAGCGGACGGGCGCGCTGCACCTGCTCGCTCTCGGAGCGGCCGTCGTCGTGGTCTCGCGGGGATCGGACGGCATCGCCGCCCACACCGCGGAGCACGTGCTCGAGGTCCCCGCGGTCCCGGGCGTCTCCGGCAACCCGACTGGAGCGGGAGACGCGGCGACCGCCGGGCTCGTCCGCGCCCTCGTGACCGACGAGGACGACACGGCGCTCCACGAGCAGGACGACACGGCGCGCGACGGCGGCACACCCCTCGACGACGCCACCCTGCTCCGCGCCCTCCGGTCCGCCGCCGCGCACGGTGCCGCCGCCGTCCTGCAGCCGGTGGCCGGCGAGGTCGACCCGGCCGACGTGCACCGCTTCCTGTCCGGACCACCCGCCCCCACCTCCGACCGAACGAGGACCCCCGCATGATCACCGACCTCGCCCTCACGGGTCTGCTCGACACCGCCCGCACCGCCCACCGCGGGGTCGGCGCCTTCAACGTCGTCCTGCTCGAGCACGCCGAGGCCATCGTCGCCGGCGCCGAGTCGGCGGGCCTGCCGGTCGTCCTGCAGATCAGCGAGAACTGCGTCCGCTACCACGGCGGACTCGCGCCCATCACGACCGCGACCCAGGCCGTGGCCCGGGCCGCCGACGTCGACGTCCTCGTGCACCTCGACCACATCGAGGACCCGGACCTCGTCGCCGCGGGCATCGACCTGGGCGTCGACTCGGTCATGTACGACGGCTCCCACCTGGACTTCGCCGCCAACGTGGCCGCCACGCGCGCGCTCGCCGAGCGGTGCCACGACGCGGGGATCGCGATCGAGGCGGAGCTCGGCGAGGTCGGCGGCAAGGACGGCGTGCACGCGCCCGGCGTGCGGACCGACCCGACCGACGCCGCGGCATTCGTGGCGGACACCGGGGTCGACGCGCTGGCCGTCGCCGTCGGGACCTCGCACGCCATGCAGACGCGCGAGGCCGCGGTGGACCGTGCCCTCGTCGAGCGCCTGCGGGCCGCGGTGCCCGTGCCGCTCGTGCTGCACGGGTCGTCCGGGTTGTCCGACGACGAACTGCGCGGCGCGGTCCGGGCCGGGATGACGAAGATCAACATCTCGACGCACCTGAACGGCCTGTTCACCCAGGCGCTGCGCTCCGTGCTCGACGAGCGTCCGGACGTCGTCGACCCGCGCAAGTACGTGGGGGCCGGGCGGGACGCCGTGGCCTCGGAGACGGCACGCCTCCTGACGCTCCTGCACGGCTGACACCGACGGCGCGGCTGCGGCGACGGCACGGGCAGCACGCACGCCCGCGCCGACTGCTGCGGCGACGGCACAGGCAGCACGCACGCCCGCGCCCGCGCCGACTGCTGCGGCGCCGAGCCCGAAGGCCTCAGCAGAGCGGGACGTTCACCGCGAGCCCGCCCATCGCGGTCTCCTTGTACTTCGACGACATGTCGGCCCCGGTCTGCCGCATCGTCTCGACGACCTGGTCGAGCGACACGTGGTGCACCCCGTCGCCCCGCAGGGCCATCCGCGCGGCGTTGATCGCCTTGTTCGCGGCGATCGCGTTGCGTTCGATGCACGGGATCTGCACCAGGCCACCGATCGGGTCGCACGTCAACCCGAGGTTGTGCTCCATCGCGATCTCGGCGGCGTTCTCGACCTGCTCGGGGGTGCCGCCGAGCACCTCGGCCAGGCCGGCCGCGGCCATCGACGCCGCGGATCCGACCTCGCCCTGGCACCCGACCTCGGCTCCGGAGATCGAGGCGCGTTCCTTGTAGATCGAGCCGATCGCCCCCGCCGTCAGCAGGAACCGCACGACGGCGTCGTCACGCTCCGCCGAGGACGCCCCGGCGACCGCCGGCACGTAGGTGAGCGCGTAGTACACGACCGCGGGGATGATGCCGGCGGCCCCGTTCGTCGGTGCGGTGACGACCCGCCCACCGGTGGCGTTCTCCTCGTTGACGGCCATGGCGACCAGGTTCACCCACTCCATCGCGAACAGCGGGTCGTGGTCGGGGTCCTCGCGCGTGAGCTGCTCGTGCCAGGTCGCGGCCCGCCGTCGGACGTCGAGCCCGCCGGGCAGGCAGCCGTCGCGCCGGACGGAGCGCTCGACGCAGGACTCCATCACGGCGTGGATGCCGAGCAGGCCCGACCGGACCTCGGACTCCGGACGGTGGACGGCCTCGTTGGCGAGCGCGACGCCGCTGATCGGCAGACCCGAGCCCGTGCAGGCGGCGAGCAGCTCGGCGCCGCTCGAGAACGGGAACGGCACCGCGTCGTCGACCGGGATCGCGGCACCGGCGACGGCGGAGGGCGCGTCCACCGCGGGTTCGGTGGCCTCGTCCCGCGTGATGAACCCACCGCCGATCGAGTAGTAGGTCTCGTCGGCCAGATCCATCCCGGCGGCGTCACGGGCGCGCAGCCGCATGGCGTTCGGGTGCCGCGGCAGCATCGTCAGGGGGTGCAGGACGATGTCGGTCAGGCGGAAGGGCACGCGGGCGCCGCCGTCGAGCTGCAGCACACCGTCACGCTGCAGGGCGTCGAGCGCAGTGGCCATCGCGTCGGGGTCCACCGTCTCGGGGTGGGACCCCATGAGTCCGGCGACGACCGCACCGAGGGTGCCGTGCCCCTGCCCGGTCGAGGCGAGCGAGCCGTACAGGTCGACGACCACGGTGTCGACCGGCAGGCCGCGGACGAGCGCGGCGAACTCGGCACCAGCCCGCATCGGCCCGACCGTGTGCGAGCTCGAGGGGCCGACACCGATGCTGAACAGATCGAAGACGGAGACCGGCACGCGGCCACACTAACCCGTCTGGACGGGTCGGGCCTCAGCGCTGCCGATCGGTCAGGGGACGAGCACGATCTTGCCGCGCGTGTGCCGCTGCTCGAGCTCCTCGTAGGCATCCTGCACGCGCTCGAGCGGGTAGGTGGCGGCGATCGGCACCTCGATCGCGCCGCTGGCGACCTGCATGGCGAGCGCGCCGAGGATCTCGGGGTCGGCCGTGTCGGCGCTGCCGGAGGCCTTCGCCCCGACCTCGGCCGCCTCGTCGAACGCGATGATCGTCTCGATGCGGTCGGCGGGCACACCCAGGGCGATCCCGAGCCGGACGTACTCCGGCCCGTACGTGTCGATCACGGCGTCGACGCCGTTCGTCGCGAGTTCGGCGATGCGCTCCTGCAGCCCCTCGCCGTACGCGACGGGTCGGGCGTGCTTGGAGCGGAGCCACTCGTGGTTCGCCTCGGACGCGATCGCGATCACGTCGATGCCCTCGTTCGTCAGCATCTGCGTGACGAAGCCGCCCACGCCACCGGCGGCACCGGAGACCACGACGGTCTCACCGACGCGCGGGTCGACGGCCCGGACTGCCGCGGCCGCAGTGGTGGCGATCACGTCGAGCCCGCCCGCGACGGTCCAGTCGAGCAGGCGCGGCTTCTGCACCACCTGGCCGGCCGGCACCGAGACGTACTCGGCGTGGCTCGCACGGTCCCACGACCACCCGATGACCTCTTCGCCCTCGTCGACCCCGTCGACCTCGGGCCCGACGGCCACGACGATGCCCGCGAAGTCCGTGCCCTGCCCCGACGGCACGTCGCCGCCGACCAGACCCTGGCGGATGGCGGACTCACCGGGGTTGATGCCGGCAGCGCGGACCCGGACGAGCACCCGGCCGGGCGTCACCTCGGGCACGGGCACCTCGGCGACGTGCAGCACGGAGCGGTCGCCCCACTCGTCGAATCGGACAGCGCGCATGGTCTCCGGGATGGCAGTCATCACGTCCGACGCTACCCCGCGCTCCAAGACTGGTCCGCGTGGACCGCTCCATCCGCACACCCGCGGGGAACGCGGCAGTGGGAGACTGTCGCCATGCCCATCCTGAACAAGGACATGCAGGTCTGCATGTCACTGGCCGCCCGCCCGAGCAACATCGGCACCCGGTTCCACAACTTCCTGTACGACGAGCTCGGTCTCAACTTCCTGTACAAGGCGTTCACGACGACCGACCTGCCCGGCGCCGTCACCGGCATCCGCGCGCTCGGCATCCGCGGCTGTTCCGTGTCGATGCCGTTCAAGGAGGCGATCATCCCGCTCGTCGACCACATCGAGGAGTCGGCGGCGGCGATCCAGTCCGTCAACGCGGTCGTGAACGACGACGGGGTGCTCACGGCGTCGAACACCGACTACGAGGCGGTCGCCGCGCTGCTCGGCTCGCACGGCGTCGACCCGTCGTCCCGCGTGCTGCTCCGCGGTTCCGGCGGGATGGCGAAGGCGGTCACCGCGGCGTTCCGGGGCGCGGGCTTCGAGCAGCTGACGGTGGTCGCCCGCAACGAGCAGACCGGTCCGGCGCTCGCCGAGCAGTACGGCTACGGGTGGGTCGCCGAGGAACGCGAGGCGGGGGAGACCGACGTCGTCGTGAACGTCACGCCGCTCGGCATGCGCGGCGACCGGCAGGACGCGCTCGCCTTCACGCCGGAACGGATCGAGGCCGCGCACACCGTCTTCGACGTGGTCGCGTTCCCGTCCGAGACCCCGCTCGTGCGGGCGGGCCGAGACGCCGGCAAGCACGTCGTCACCGGCGCCGAGGTCATCGCCCTGCAGGCGGCCCGTCAGTTCGAGCGCTACACGGGTGTCGCGCTGACGGACGACCAGGTGGCGCGCGCCAGCGCCTTCTCGCGCGCCGAGTAGCCGGGACCCGGTGTCGGCCGGGAGGTGGGCCCCACCCGCCGGTTCCGGCGTGACGCGCCAGCGGCACGACGGCCGTGACGGGAGGGACGTGGCGGCGCCGCCACGGGCCTCCCGGCCGTCTCGTGGGGACGTCTCAGGCGTTCGCCGCGCGCCCGGCCGCGACCCAGCTGAGCCGGCGGATGCTCTCGCGGTTGCGGAACCAGATGCCCGGCTGCGCGATGAAGCCGGGGACGAGCGATCCGGGGCCCTCGACCGGGTTCTCCCGCAGGGTCACGCGGCAGCCGCGCGGGTGCGGTTCGACCTCGACCTCGACCCGGGCCTCACCGACCGGCCACCCACGCGCCTGGATGACCAGCCGCCGGGGCTCGTCACGCTCCAGGACGGTCGTGGTGTCGTTGATGACGAACGGCCAGACGCCGAACGAGTGGTGGATCCGGGTGCCCACGGCCGGCCATCCCGGGTCCGCACCACGCATCCGCGAGGCACCGACCACCCACGTCGGGTAGAGCCAGCCGTCGCGGAGGACGTCGAAGACGGCCTCGGGGGAGCAGTGGAAGATGCGGACGTTCTTCGCCATGGTGATCAGCCTTCCGGGGTGAGGTCGACGTCCTCCGGCAAGCCGAAGGTGTGCCGCAGGGCGCTCTTCGCGGCGTGCCAGCCGGCCATGCCGTGCACACCGGGGCCGGGCGCGGAGGACTCGGAGCACAGGTACATGCCGCCGCCCATCCGCCACGGGTCGCTCGACAGGACGGGGCGCTTGACGAGCTGCCAGAAGCTCGCGGCGCCGGCGGCGATGTCGCCACCGACGTAGTTCGGGTTGTACTCGCCCATCTGCACGGCGGTGCGGGAGCTCGACGCCAGGACGGTGTCGCGGAACCCGGGCGCGAAGCGCTCGATCTGCCGCGTGACGACCTCGGTCGGGTCGACGTCCGACCCGGCGGGGACGTGCGCGTAGGCCCAGAACACGTGCTTGCCCTCTGGTGCGCGCGACGGGTCCACCACCGTCGGCTCGGCCCCGAGGACGTACGGACGCTCGGCGTGCTGCCCCTGCGCGACGGCGCGTTCGGCATCGGCGATCTCGGCGCGCGTGCCACCGATGTGCACCGTCCCGGCCCGGCGCAGGTCGTCGTTCGTCCACGGCACCGCGTCGGACAGCGCGAAGTCGACCTTGGCCGCCGCGTTGCCGAACCGGAAGCGTCGGAGTGCCCCGCGCTTGGGCGTGGGGATCTGCTCCCCCGCGATCTGCAGCATGCCGGGCACGCTCGTGTCGAACAGCACCGCCTTGGCGGGGGTCAGGTCACCGAGCGACCGGACCTCGTGCCCGGTGACGATGCGACCGCCGTGCGCGACGAGGTCGGCGGCGAGCGCGTCGACGATCGCCTGGCTGCCGCCGATCGGCACCGGCCACCCGCGGGCGTGCGCGTACGAGCCGAGCGAGAGCGCCGCGGCGGCGGTGGACAGCGAGGGCAGGTGCTGGATCGAGTGCGCGGCGACACCGGACACCATCGCCGGCGCGGTGTCCCCGCGGAAGCGCAGGTTCCACGCGCTGCTGCCCTGCTCCAGGGCGCGCAGGCCGAACTGCAGGACGGTGAGCGGATGGCGCGGGACGTGCAGCAGGGCGTCGGTCGCGAAGTCGGCGACCTGGTCGGCGTGCCGGGACAGCGGTGCCATCAGGTGGCGGAAGGCCGCCCCGTCCACGCCGAGCCCCTCGGCGGTGCGGTCGATGTCCTGGTACGCGATGCCCGCACGGCCGCCGTCGAGCGGGTGGCCGTACTGCACCTCGGGCAGGCGGAGCTCGATGCGCTCCTCCATGCGGAACAGCCGGAAGAACTCGGACTGCAGTGCCATCGGGTGCACGGCGGAGCAGACGTCGTGCAGGAACCCGGGCAGGGTGAGCTCGGCCGTGCGGGCACCACCGCCGATCGTGTCGTTCCGCTCGACGACCTCGACCGACAGGCCGGCCCGGGCGAGCGTCACCGCCGCAGCGAGCCCGTTCGGTCCTGCTCCGACGACCACCGCATCAACCATGCACCGAGCCTAGGGACTCGCGACTGCGCGTGGTACCGGTCAGGGGCGGGCGGTGTCCGGGTCGGCGGGGTCGGACTCGTCCTGGTCGCCGTCGGCGTCGTCCGGCTCGTCGGCGTCGATCGCGGTCGAGCCGACGGGGTGCTCGGCGAGCAGGGCGGCGAAGTCCTCGTCGAGCATCTGCTGCAACCGGTCGTCACGGCCGACCTCGTAGTCGTCTGCCGGTCGCTGGGCCCACCCGAGGCGTCCGACGACGGTGGTGCCGATGTCGTCCCAGGCGCGGGCCCGGGCCTGCAGCACGACCCGGTCGACGAAGTGCTGGTCGTCCCGACGCTTGTCGAGCATCGTGGCGAGCTGCTCGTAGGTGGCCTCGCGCATCCGGAGCTTCAGGTCGTCGCCGCGCCGGTAGTCGTGCTGGTGCCGGGAACGGCCCCCCTGCTTGCTCGACCGCGACCGGATCTCGCGCATCCGGGCGGCGTCGCCCCGCTGTTCCTCGGCCATGCGGTGCAGTTCCTCGCGAGCGGCCTGGGCGATGAGCGCGTGGTCGAAGTACCCCTGGTCGCGCAGGGCGTTCGTGATGATGCGGTTCGCCACGGCGATGGTGACCGCGGCCTGCGCGATGAGGAACCCCTCGTCCACCGCCCGCTTCAGTTCGACCTGGCTGATGGGTCGATCGCGCACGTCGTGGTTGCGTCGTCCGAACAGGGCCATGCTCCGACAGTACCGGCGACCGGTGTCCGTCCGTCTGCGGGTGGACGCCGGATCACGCCCGGGAGGGACGACCCGCCCGGTCCGCGCCCGTAGCGTCGGGTGCATGGTCACCACCTCGGAATCCCCCCGCACCGGGCGCGGCACGGCGAGCCTCGTCCTCGGCATCTGCTCGCTCCTGGCCGGCTGGACCTTCCTCGCGCCGGTGGTCGGCCTGTGCCTGGGGATCGCGTCGCGCGGCCGGGAGCCGTTCGCCCGCGGTCGGGCCGGCTGGGGGATCCTGCTCAACCTGGTGGCGCTGGCCGTGTGGATCCTGTTCGTCGTCCTCGCCGTGGTCGGCGGGGCGTTCGCCGTGTGGCAGCGCGCGGTGCACGGCGCCTGACGCCGGCGTGCACCGACACCGGCGCCGCCGCCGTCACTCGTACCGGAGCGCCTCGATCGGGTTCTGCCGGGCCGCCCGCCGCGCCGGCAGGGTGCCCGCCAGGAACGCGATGAACATCACCACGAGGATGATCGTCGCGACCGATCCCGGGGCGAACTGCATGATCTGCAGCCCCGGCAGGTCCTGCAGCAGGGTGTCCGCCAGCACGTTCGAGATCCCGGTGCCGAGCAGGATCGCGGCGAGGGCCCCGATGGCGCTGCCGAGGAACCCGATGAACACCGCCTCGAGCGAGAACAGCGTGTAGACCTTCCCGCCGCCCATGCCCATCGCCTTCATCAGGCCGATCTCGCGCGTGCGCTCCTGCACGCTCATGAGCAGGGTGTTGATGATCCCGAAGCCGGCCGCGACGAGCGCGATGACGGCGAAGGCGTTGAGGACGCCCACGATGCCGGCGATCACGGTCTGGAACTGGCCGAGCTGGTCCTCGATGGTCTGGCCGGTGAAGCCGTCGTCGGCCAGGGTCTGCTTGACCGTCGTCGCCGAGGCACCGGGGTCGAGGGTCGCGGTGACGCTGGCGTACGAGGTGGCGATCGAGTCCGGTTTGCCGGTCTCCTGCGCGGCCTGCATGGCGTCGGTCAGCGCGGCGTTCGCCCCGGCGCCGGCGCCGAACAGCGACTCGTTCTGCACGCCGACGACCGTGGCGGTGAGGGTGTGCTCCTCACCCTGGTAGTCGTCGACGGCGAAGGTGAGCTCCTTGCCGACGGCAGCGGAGGCGCTGCCGAGGCCCAGGTTCTCCAGGTGGTCCGTCGGCAGCATCACCTGGTTGCGGTCGGTCTCGTCGTCGAGTTGCTCGCCGCTGGCCAGGTCGGCGTCGAGTTCCCCGGCGTTGCCGGTCAGCGGGACGACGTACTTGCCCTCGTCGCGGTACTCGGCGTACTTCGGCGCGAGGGCGACCGCCGGACGGAGGCTCCGGATGCCGTCGGTCTGCTCGATCGCGTCGACATCGGACTCCGACAGGTACGCGAACGACGCCGGCCCGCGGTCGACGCTCTGCCCGGAGGCCTCCGGGTCGTACTCGGCGGGGCCGCTGTCGGTCGAGCTGCCGTCGACGGCCTTCGTGACGACGAGCACCCCGTCGTCGCCGATCGACGAGACCTGGCTGTTGATGTAGTTGCTGACGCCGGTGCCGATCGCCGAGGTGAGCGTGATCGTGAAGGCGCCGATGAAGATCGCGATGACGGTCAGGGTGGTGCGGAGCTTCGAGCGGAAGGTGTTCGCGACCGCGGCCCGCAGGAGGTCGAGGACGTTCATGCGGAGTGCCTTCCGTGGGTGGCCGACGCGTCGACCACGTCGTCGGAGCCGTCGACGATCAGGCCGTCCCGGACGTGCACGCTGCGGTCGCAGCGCGCGGCGAGCTCGTCGTCGTGGGTGACCACCACCAGCGTGATCCCCCGCTCGCGCTGCAGGCCGAACAGCAGGTCCTCGACCGCCTGCCCGGTGTTCGTGTCGAGGTTGCCGGTCGGCTCGTCGGCGAAGATGACGCTCGGCTCGCCGACCAGTGCCCGGGCGATGACCACGCGCTGCTTCTGCCCGCCGGACAGGTCGTTGGCGTCGTTCTTCGCCTTGTCGGCCAGACCGAGGGCGTCGAGCGCCGCCATCCCCCGGCGCTTCCGCTCGGCACGGGGGACCCCGGCGATCGTGAGCGGGAGCACGACGTTCTCGAGCACCGAGGTCTTCGGCGTCAGGAAGAACTGCTGGAACACGAACCCGAAGGTGCTGTTGCGGGTGCGGTTGACCTGCCGTGCGCCGAGCGTGGCCGCGTCGGTGCCGTCGAGCAGCACCTGACCCGCCGACGGCGCGTCGAGCAGCGCGAGCAGGTGCATCAGCGTCGACTTGCCGGAGCCGGACTTGCCGACGATCGCCAGGCTCTCGCCCTGGTGCACCGCGAGCGACACCCCCTTGAGCGCGTCGAAGCGCGTCGCGCCACGGCCGTAGGTCCTGGCGAGGCCACGGGCCTCGAGCACGGGAGTGGTCATGGGTTCACCGTAGTGAACCGGCGCGCGCCGGTGGGCTGCGGTCGCTCACGATCGGGTGACGTTCTGGTGGCGGCGGTGGCGGCACCGGGACGGACGGGAGGGACGGTGCCAGCTGGCACCGTCCCTCCCGTCCGGTCGCGCGCGCGTCGCGAGGGGTCAGGGCTTCGTGATGAAGCCCTCCTCCACCATCCAGTCGAAGGCGACGTCGGCCGGCTCACGCCCCTCGACGTCGACCTGGCGGTTCAGCTCCTGCAGCACGGCGTCCGTGAGCTTCGGCGAGATCTGGTCGTAGATCCCCTCGAGCTGCGGGTACTCCTGCAGGGTGTCCGAGTCGAGCACCGGAGCGACGTTGTACGCGGGGAAGAACCCCTTATCGTCCTCGAGCACGGTCAGGCCGAGCGACTTGATGCGGCCGTCGGTGGTGAAGACCTCGCCGAAGTTGCACTTGCCGCGATCGGTGGCCGTGTAGACCGTGCCGGTGTCGAGGATGCTGACGTTGCTGCTCGGCACCCCGTTCGCGCCGGACCCGCCGAGCTCCAACCCGTACTTCTCGAGCATCGGCTTGAAGCCGTCGGCACGCGAGTTGAACTCGGACTCGACGCAGAACGTGCGCTGGTCGACCGGCAGCTTCGTGACGTCGGAGAGCGTCGTGACGTTCCCGAGCTCCTTGACGGCCTCGTCGCGGACGGCGAAGGCGTAGGTGTTGTTCATCGGCGCGGGCTCGAGCCAGGTCAGCCCGTTGGCGGCGTCCTCCTGCTTCACCGCCGTCCACTGCTCGGTCTTGTCCGGGATCCCCTCGGCGTGGCCCATGAAGGTCAGCCAGGCGGTGCCGGTGTACTCGTACGTGAAGTCGGCGCTGTGCGAGGTCATGAGCTCGCGGACCGCGACGCTGCCGGGCACGTTCGTCTCGTCGGTGACGTCGAACCCGGCGGCCTTGGCGGCGAGCACGGCGATCTTGCCGAGCACGAGCTGCTCGGTGAAGTTCTTCGACGTCACGGTGATGTGGGCGTCGGCCGGCAGGTCGTCGATGCGCTCGATGGAGCCGGGCTGGGCCTCCGGGACGAACGAGGTCGCGGGCTGCAGACCGCAGCCGGTCAGGACGAGGGCGGTGGTGCCGGCGACGAACGCCGCGGCTCCGACCCGGGTGCGGGCGCGGCGGGTACGGCGGGTCATCGGAGTCCCTTCGGTCGTGCGACCGTCTCGACCACGCGGCCGATCCAGTCGATGGAGAGGGCGAGCAGGGCGACCAGGAGCGCCCCGGACACGAGCACCTTCGGCAGGAACAGGTTGACCCCGGTGGTGATGAGCAGCCCGAGGCCGCCGGCACCGACGAAGGTCGCCAGGCTCGCGGTGCCGACGAGCAGCACGAGTGCCGTGCGGATGCCGGAGAGCATGACCGGGACCGCGAGCGGCAGCTCCACGCGCACGAGCACGCTGAACGCGCTCATGCCCATGCCCCGCCCGGCCTCGACCAGGCGGGCGTCCACGCTCTGCACGCCGATCATGGTGTTCCGGAGCACCGGCAGGATCGCGTAGAGCACGAGGGCGACGACCGCCGACCAGCTGTTCAGCCCGAGCCACGCGGCGAGCAGCACGATGAGGCCGACGGCGGGGGCCGCCTGCCCGAAGTTCGCGACGGCGAGCACGTACGGGCTGGCCCGGCGCAGCGGCCCGCGCGTGAGCACGATGCCGAGCGGGATGCCGATCACGAGCACCAGGACCGTCGACTGCAGGGTCAGCACGAGGTGCTGGCCGGTCAGGGCCAGGATGTCCGCCGGGTTGAGCGTCGTCCGCTCCGTCGGGGTCAGGTCCGCCGTGGCGAGCCAGACCGCGAACCCGGCCAGGACGACCAGGATCGCGATCGGCTGGAACAGCAGGCCCTTCCACGAGGTGCTGGTACCCGTGGCGGGGCCGGCAGCGGCGACTGCACTCACAGGTCTTCCCCCGTGGGCATGGTCGCTGCCGGTGACGCGGGCAGCGTCTCGATCTGGTTCGTGTTCGTGCCGACCGGCGTGTAGGCCTGGTCACCGGCGGCGGCCGTGCGCGAGCGGGTGATCGCCTCCATGACGGTCTCGACGGTGATGACCCCGCGGAACGCGTCGCGACGGCCGGTCACGAGCGCGGCACCCGCACTCGAGACGAGCATGGTGTCGAGCGCGTCGTTGAGGGTCGCGGCCTCGCCCACCACGGGCAGGTTCGACTCCACGCCGTCGGGGATGCGGTCGAGGCGCTCGAGCTGGCGACGCGACGGCCACCCGATCGGGCGCTGGCGGTGGTCGACGACGACGGCGTGCTGGTGCCCACCGGCCTCGTTCATCCGCTGCAGCACGGCCTTGACCTCTTCGCCGGGTGAGCACGTCACGGCCGACTCGACCTCGACGTCGCGCACGCGGTTCAGCGTGAGCTGCTTGAGGCCGGCACCGGAGCCGATGAAGTTCTCGACGAACTCGTTCGCCGGCTCGGCCAGGATGCGCTCGGGGGTGTCGTACTGCACGATGTGCGCGCCCTCGGTGAAGATGACGATCCAGTCGCCGAGCTTCACGGCCTCGTCGAAGTCGTGCGTGACGATGACGATCGTCTTGTGCAGTTCCTCCTGGATGCGCAGGAGCTCGTCCTGCAGGCGCTGCCGCGTGATCGGGTCGACGGCGCCGAACGGCTCGTCCATGAGCAGGACGGGCGGGTCCGCGGCGAGCGCCCGGGCGACGCCGACTCGCTGCTGCTGGCCGCCGGACAGCTCGCGGGGGAACCGATCGCGGTAGGTGTCGGGGTCGAGCGAGACCAGGTCGAGCAGCTCGTCGACGCGGGCCGCGATCTTCTCCTTCGACCAGCCGAGCATCTTCGGCACGATCGCGATGTTCGCCGCGACGGTCATGTGCGGGAAGAGCCCGCCGGCCTGGATCACGTAGCCCATGCGGCGGCGCAGCTCGTCACCGTCGATGCCGGTCACGTCGTCGTCACCGACGACGATCCGACCCTCGGTGGGCTCGATCAGGCGGTTGATCATCTTGAGCGTCGTCGTCTTGCCGCAGCCGGACGGGCCGACGAGCATGACGATCTTGCCGGCCGGGATCTCGAGCGTGATGCCGTCGACGGCCGGCTTCGACTGGCCCGGGTACCGCTTGGTGACCTCGTCGAGCAGGATGCTGCGCCCGGTGACGTCGCCGTCGGGCGCGGTGGTGGTGGCGGAGTCAGTGCTGGACACGGATACCTCTCGAGATGGTCAGGCGGCCGAGGCCGATGAGGAGCAGGTCGAGGACGAGGGCGAGCAGGACGACGCCCACCACACCGACCACGACGGAGGACAAGGCGTTGGCGCCGCCCAGGCGCGACAGGCCGGAGAAGATGAAGCCGCCGAGGCCGGGGCCCAGGGCGTACGCGGCGATGGCAGCGATGCCCATCACCATCTGCGCGGAGACACGTACGCCGCTCAGGATGATCGGCCACGCCATCGGCAGCTCGACCTGCAGCAGGGTGCGGAACCGGCTCATGCCGATGCCGCGGGCGGACTCGACCACGGTGGGCGGGATCTCGGCGAGGCCGACGACCGCGTTGCGCAGGATCGGCAGCGCGGCGAAGAACACGACCGTCACGACGGACGGCAGGACCCCGAAGCCGAGCGGCACGATGAGCAGACCGATCACGGCGAAGGACGGCAGCGTGAGGCCGATGGCCGACACCCCGTTCGCGACCGAGGTCAGGCGGGGACTGCGGTAGACGAGTGTGGCGATCACCACGGCGATGACCGTGGCGAGCACCGTGCACTGGACGACCAGTGAGAAGTGCTGCCACGATGCGAACCAGATTTGGCTCCATCGCTCCACGACGTACTGGAACACGGGTGAGCGCTCCCTCTCCGGTCGGCCGAACTGCCCACGGATCGGGGCACGAGCTGCGCCAAAGCTACGCAGCACCCGCACGGGTTGTACAACGCGGATCGGCCGAGGGGAACGTTCCCCTGTCAGACGCTCACACGGTAACCCCCGGTCAGCGGCTGTTCACCACGGTGACCCTGGGAGAACGGTAACGATCGTTCAGGTGGACCGGCTACGCACGCGCCACCCGGAGCTCCTGCAGGCGCGCCGACTCGTGCACCGCCACCCGCTCCGCCGTCAGCAGCAGCGCCCCCACCTCGGGTGCGGTGCGGCTCCCGGCGTCGTTCCAGCTCGTCAGGTCACGCACGCGCCCCATCCGGATGTCCGGCGCCGGGCACCAGAGCACGGGCTCGCCCTCGTCGCGGGCGAGGGCGTGCCAGACGACGTCGAGCGCCTGCTGGACCCGGGGTCCGTGCACCGCGTGCGGCCCGCCGGCCGCCGAGACCACCGCGCCGACCAGGCACGCGCCGACGAGCGGCCGCCCCTGCACGTCCACCGCGGCGGCACTCGTGGCGGTGCGTTCCCGGCCGTGCTCGTCGACGTAGGCGAACCAGGCGTGCTGGATCCACCCGCGCTCGACGACCGCGCGGGCGTCGGACAGCAGGTGCACGAGCTCGTCGAGTTCGCGGAGCCGGTCGTCGACCCGTCGCGCGCGACGCGCGGCACGGCGTTCGGCGACCCGGTCGAGGACACCGCGCAGGCCGCGTCGGTCCGGACGGGCGGGGGCGGGGGAGGCGTCGGTGGCGACGTCGTGCGGGGCGCGGAGCTCGAGGGTCATGGTGGCCCCTCCGATCAGCTGTGCACGGATGGTGCGGTCACGATAGCCCCGGCGGGTCGTCGTCGTCCAGCACCGCGTCGATGCTCCGTCGGGCGACGCTCCGGAACGCCGGCTCGTCGGCCGTCGCCAGGGCGGAGGCCATCGCGACCACCCACCCGCGGGCGCGCCCCCAGGTGGTGTCCGGGGCGGTGACCCGGTCGCGGAACACGTGACGTGCCTCCCGGTCGAGCGTCAGCCAGGCACTCGCGAGGTCGACGGCGGGGTCCCCCGCGGTGACGTCGCCGAAGTCGACGACCGCCGACAGGCGTTCGTCGCCGTCCGGCGACCGGTCGACGAGCAGGTTGAACGGGTGCAGGTCGCCGTGCACCCAGACGGGAGGCCCGGCGTGCGTCGGCAACGCCGCCGCGGTCCGCCAGACCGCGGCCAGTTCACGGGCTCGCGGCACGTCGGCAGTGACGAGTCGCGTCAGGACGGCGTCGCTCCGCGCCGCGAGCGGCACCGCCCGGAACGGGTTCGCCGGTGCGTCCCCGGGCGCGGGGACGTGCAGCAGCTCGACGAAGTCCGCCAGCGCCTCGGCGACCCGGACCCCGGCGGCACGCGCGCCGACCGGCTCACCCGGCAGCCACCGCACGACGCTCCACGACCACGGGTAGCCGAGCGCGGGACGTCCGACGCGCACCGGCACGGGCACCGGCACCACCGGGGCGACCCGGGCGGCGATCCCCGGCAACCAGCGCTGCTCGTGCTCGACGAGCCGTGCGGCGAGCGCCCGACGCGGGGCACGGACGGCCAGGTCGTCGCCGAGCCGCAGCACCACGTTGTCCCAGCCGTTCGCGACCACCCGCAGCGGCAGGCCGGCCAGGTCGGGGTGCTGGTCGCGCAGCAGGGAGCGGACGAGGGGGACGTCGACGTCGACCTCGGCGGACGGGGTGGCCATCGCGACAGGCTAGTGGGCCGCCGGACACATGCCCGCGAACTGGGGCCGTCGGGCCGAGAGCTTCCTGAGTATCCTCGAGACGAGGTGACGTGGGTGTTTCCCTGGGGGGACCCGCGTCACTCCCAGGGCCCGCCACGTCGGCACCGCGACACGGCGTTCGGCCCGCGCTCGGCCAGGTGCCCTACGGTCTCGGCCATGGACGCATGGCGGAACCCCGCACGCTGGGCACGGACCGGACGCTGGCTGCTGCTGCCCATCGCGGTGCTCGACTGGGTGGCGCTCGCGCCGCAGACGGTCGTGGTCATCGCGTTCGCGCTCGCCGTCGTGGGGCTGGCCGGCATGGCCGCCGCCCTGGTGGTCCGCATGCTCGGCCGTTCGCGCGGGGCGATGGCCGCGGTCGGCGTCGTGCTCCTGCTCGGCGGCCTGGTGGTGTTCGGCCTCGACCCGTTCCCCGGGTCGTTCCCGCTGATCGACGGCTGGTGGCCGGAGTCGATCACGCAGCCGCAGCGCGTCGGCAGCGCGTACTGGCAGCTCGCCGGGCTCGGCATCGAGCTCGCCGGGTTCGCCCTGCTCGCCACCCTGCTCGTGGTCGCCCTCACCGGGGCCCCGCGGAGCCGTCAGGACCGCTTCCGCTCCTGATCCCCGCGGGTGCACACCGCCGATTGCGCTCAGCGCCGGGTGAGCACCACCACGGTGACGTCGACGGCCGCTCCCTCGGGCACCAGCTCGCGCACCCGCGCGACCGCGGCGGCGCCGTCCGGTTCGTCACGCACCAGTGCGGCGAGGTCGTCCAGGTGCCGGAGCCCCTCGAGCGTGAGGGCACCCGGGGTGCACACCGCCAGCCGGTCTCCCGGCGCGAGGTCTATCGCACCGGGCGACCGCGGGATCGCCGCGGGCTGCAACCCCAGCGGCAGGTCGAGCGAGTGCAGCGAGCTGGTGGACCCGTCCGCACGGACGAGCACCGTCAGGCCGTGCCCGGCGTCACCGAAGTCGACGTGCCCCGTCGCCGGGTCGAGCCGCAGGTGGAAGAGCGAGCCGACGGCGGACGCGACGGACAGGTCGGCGGTGAGCTGCGCCTCCAGGCCGGCGACGGCGTCCTGCACTGCGGTCGCCGTGCGCGCGGCGACGGCACCGTGCACCCCGGCGGCGAGCAGGCCGGCGGCGGGGCGGGCGGCGGAGACCCGGCCGACGGTGACGTGCAGGGCGCCGTCGGGCGCGACCCGCCAGTCGGCGACGTCACCGCCGCCGTCGTCCTGCTGGGCGACGAGGGCATCGAGGGTGTACCCGGGCAGGTCGACCGGTGCCGGCACGAGCCCGTCGAGCACGCGTCGGACCCGACCGCGGTCGATCGCGTGGCCGAGCTCACGCTCCGCCCACCGCGCCAGGTCCTGCAGGAGCGCGACGTCCTCGTCCGAGAACACGCGCGGCGCCGCGTCCATGATGCAGAGCGTCCCGACCCGGGTGCCGTCGACCATGGTCAGCGGCGCACCGGCGTAGAACCGGATGCCGTGCTCCGCCACGGCGGCGGTGTGCGCGAAACGCTCGTCGAGGGTCGTGTCCGGGATCACCATGGGTTCCGGTGTGAGCACCGTCGTCGCACAGAACTGCTCGCTCGCCGGGACGCTCGATCCCTGGTGCCAGCCGAAGGTCGACTGGGTGGTGACGAGGTTGCTGTGGACGAGGTTGAGGAACGTGAGCGGCACCCCGAAGGCCTCGTGGGTCATGCGGGTGATGCGGTCGAAGCGCTCCTCTGGGCCTGACCCCAGGACGGCGAGCGCTTCGACCAGCGCGGTGCGGCGGTCCGCACCGTCGAGATGGTTGGTCACCCGTCCTGTCTACCCGCACCCTCCGTCAGGAACCAGTCCCGCGGGTGGGGGTCGGCCGTGAGCTCGCGTCGAGGGGACACGGGAGCGGCCCAGCCCGCGGCGTTGGCGAGCACCCGCTGGATGTCCGGGTGGTGGTAGACGGGGTACTCCTGGTCGCCGGGCGAGAAGTAGAAGACCCTGCCGAGGCCGCGGCGGTAGGCGACACCGGAGCGGAACACCTCGCCGCCGGCGAAGGTCGACAGGAAGACCTCCTCGTCGGGGCGCGGGATGTCGAAGTACTCGCCGTACATCTCCTGCCGGTCGATGACGATCGGGTGCGGCACACCGGCGGCGATCGGGTGCTCGGGCGCCACGGTCCAGACGAGTTCCCGCTCGCCGTCGTTCCGCCACTTCAGCGAGCAGGTCGTGCCCATGAGCCGCTTGAACGGCTTGGAGTAGTGGCCCGAGTGCAGCACGACCAGGCCCATCCCGGCGTGCACGGCGTCGACGACCAGGTCGACGACGGCGTCGCTGACCTCGTCGTGGGCGGCGTGGCCCCACCAGAACAGGACGTCGGTCGTGGCGAGCCGCTCGGCGGTGATGCCGTGGTCGGGCTCCTGCAGGGTGGCGGTGGAGACGTCGGCCCCGGGGTGCAGCTGCCGGAGGGCCTCGGCGATCACGGTGTGCATGCCGTCGGGGTAGTGCCCGACGACCGTCGCGTCACCGCGGGTCTCGTGCACGTTCTCGTTCCAGACGACGATGTTCAGGGGACGGTTCTCGGTCGGCGCTGACATGTCGTCCACGCTACCCGTGATCAGATCGCGCAGGCTCTGGCGTTTTCTGATCGTTTGACCTACCTTCGGATCACATCCGCGCAGGGCGGCGGCGCCAGGGGGCACCGATCACCGTCCGCGCCGAGGACAGGGGCTCGACCGATGCAGCACCGGACCATCTCCACCGTCGCACTCGCGGCGGTGCTGGCACTCGCCGTACCGACCACCGCGTGGGCGTCGTCGCCCGCCGGCCACGACCACCAGCCACGCACCGTGTCCACCTCGACCGTGACCTACACGGCGAGCGACGCGGTCATCCCGAACCCGTCACGCGGGTTCGACCACACCACCGAGACGCACTACCGCGCCGACGGCACCGGCTACACCCCGCTCGACGCCGCCACGCTCCGGGGCTACCGGGCCGAGGGCGTCACGCAGGTCGTCCGGGTGTTCTACATGGAGGCGTTCGCCCAGCAGCGACAGCTCAGCCCGGCCTGGCTGGCGCTCCTGCAGCAGGACTACGACACCGCCCGCGCAGCCGGGGTCGGCGTGATCACCCGCTTCGCGTACGTGCAGGGCGGGGCAGGTCCGTACACCGCGCCCTACGGCGACGCCGACCTGCCGACCGTGCTCGCGCACATCGAGCAGCTCACCCCGACGCTCCGCCGGAACGCCGACGTCATCCCGACCCTGCAGGGGGGCTTCATCGGGCTCTGGGGCGAGGGGTACTACACCGACCACTTCGCCAGCGACCCGGCGAACCCGGGCGTGCTGACCGAGGCGGACAAGGACGCCCGGCGCCAGGTGCTCGAGGCGGAACTCGCCGCGCTGCCGTCGAGCCGCTCGGTCCAGGTCCGCACCATGCAGATGAAGCAGGACGCGCTCCGCACCCCGTCCGGCACCGCCGGGGCCCTCACCCCGGCGCAGGCGCACGACGGTTCCGCGGCGTCGCGCATCGGTCACCACCACGACTGCTTCCTCGCCTCACCGGACGACTTCGGCACGTTCCTGAGCAACCCGCTCTCGCTCGACCAGGACTACCTGGCGGCCGACTCGCGGTACGTCCCGGTCGGCGGTGAGACCTGCGCCGTGAACGCGCCGCGGTCCGAGTACCCGTCCGCCTCGGCCGAGATGGCGAAGTACCACTACAGCTACCTCAACCTCGACTACAACAAGGACGTCCTGGCGAGCTGGGGCACGGCCGGCATGACCGACGCCGCGAAGAAGCTCGGCTACCGCTTCACGATGACCTCGAGCACCGTGACGTCCGGTGCCGAGCCGTCGGTGGCGGTGTCGGTGCGGAACGACGGCTGGGCGGCGCCGTACAACAGCCGCCCGGTGCAGCTCGTCCTGACCGACGGCGACCGTCGCGTGACCGTGCCGGTGGACGCCGACGCGTCGTCCTGGCAGCCGGGGCAGACCGTGACCGTCCGGGCCGCGTTGACCGACGTGCCGGACGGCAGCTGGAGCGTCGCACTCGCCCTGCCCGCGCCGGAGTCCTCCGTCGCCGCGGACCCCGCCTTCGCGATCCAGACGGCCAACACCGGAACCTGGGACGCGAGCACGGGCGTGAACCGCCTCGGCCAGACGGTGGTCGTGCAGCACTGACCGGACGTGCAGGGCGCCCCGGGTCGTCCGGCCCGGGGCGCCCTGCTGTCTGCCAACCAGGTCCGCCACCATGGACGCCATGACTCCCCGCTCCCTGTTCCGCGCCGCCGCGGTCGCCGAACTCGTGACCTGGACCATGCTCATCGTCGGGATGGTGCTCAAGTACGGACTCGACGCCGGCGACTGGGGGGTGCGGATCGGCGGCGGGGTGCACGGCTTCGTGTTCCTCGCGTACCTGGTCCTGACCACGGTCGTCGCGGTGAACCAGCGGTGGTCGTCCGGCGCCCTCGTGCTCGGCTGGGCCAGTGCCGTCGTGCCCTACGCCACCGTGCCGTTCGAGGTCGCGGTCGCCCGCCGAGGCATGCTCGACGGTGGCTGGCGCCGCTCGCCGGACGCCCGGTCGGGCGCGTGGGACCGCCTGCTGTTCGTCGTGGTGCGGCACCCCGCGCTCGCGGTCGGCGTCGGTGTCGTGGCCGTCGCCCTGGTCTTCGTGGTGCTGCTCGTCGTGGGTCCGCCCGTCCCGTCCCGCGGCTGACCCCCTGCGCGTCCCCCGGGTCTCCCCGGGTCCCCTCGCGCCACTTCGTGAGCGCGACCACGGAACGACGGGAGGCCCGGTGCCAGCTGGCACCGGGCCTCCCGTCCCGCGTTGCGCGCTGCTACAGCGCTGCGAGCGCCGTGTTCAGCGTCGCCGACGGGCGCATGACTGCGCTCGTCTTGGCGTCGTCGGGGCGGTAGTAGCCACCGATGTCGGCCGGGTGACCCTGCACCGACACGAGCTCGTCGACGATGGTCCGCTCCTGCTCGCCGAGCTTCGCCGCGAGGTCCGCGAACGCCGCTGCGAGCTCGGTGTCCTGCGTCTGCGCGGCGAGTTCCTCGGCCCAGTACTTCGCCAGGTAGAAGTGGCTGCCGCGGTTGTCGATCGAGCCGAGCTTGCGGCCGGGGGACTTGTCCTGCTCGAGGAAGGTGCCGGTCGCACGGTCGAGGGTCTCGCCCAGGATCTTCGCCCGCTCGTTGCCCGTCACACCGGCCAGGTGCTCGAGGCTGACCGCCAGTGCGAGGAACTCGCCCAGGCTGTCCCAGCGCAGGTAGTTCTGCTGCACGAGCTGCTGCACGTGCTTCGGCGCGGAACCACCCGCACCGGTCTCGAACAGGCCGCCGCCGCCGAGCAGCGGGACGACGGAGAGCATCTTGGCCGAGGTGCCGAGCTCCATGATCGGGAACAGGTCGGTCAGGTAGTCGCGCAGGACGTTGCCCGTGACCGAGATGGTGTCCTCGCCACGGCGGATGCGCTCGAGCGAGAAGCGCATGGCGTCCTCGGGCGACAGGATCTCGATCTGCAGGCCCTCGGTGTCGTGCTCGCCCAGGTACGTGCGGACGAGCCCGATCAGGTTGGCGTCGTGCGCGCGGGTCTCGTCGAGCCAGAACACGGCGGGCGTAGCCGAGGCACGGGCGCGGGTGACGGCGAGCTTCACCCAGTCGCGCACGGCGACGTCCTTGGTCTGGCAGGCACGCCAGATGTCGCCGGGCTCCACGCGGTGCTCGATGACGACGTCGCCGGCTGCGGTGGTCACGCGGACCGTGCCGGCACCGGGGATCTCGAACGTCTTGTCGTGCGAGCCGTACTCCTCGGCCTTCTGCGCCATCAGGCCGACGTTCGGCACCGAGCCCATGGTCGCCGGGTCGAAGGCACCGTTGGCGCGGCAGTCGTCGAGCACGGCCTGGTAGATGCCGGCGTAGCTCGAGTCGGGGATGACGGCGAGGGTGTCGTGCTCGTCGCCGTCCGGACCCCACATGTGCCCCGAGGTGCGGATCATCGCGGGCATCGAGGCGTCGACGATGACGTCGCTCGGCACGTGCAGGTTCGTGATGCCCTTGTCCGAGTCGACCATGGCGAGCTCGGGACCGTCGGCGATGCCCTGCGTGAAGGCACGCTCGATCTCGGCGCCGTTCGGCAGCGCGGACAGCCCCGCGAGGATCGAGCCGAGGCCGTCGTTCGGGGTCAGGCCCGCTGCGGCGAGGTCGGCACCGTAGCGCTCGAACACCGACGGGAAGAACGCCCTGATGACGTGCCCGAAGATGATCGGGTCGGAGACCTTCATCATCGTGGCCTTCAGGTGCACCGAGAACAGGACGTCCTGGCGCTTCGCCTCGGCGATCTGCTCGCGCAGGAACGTCTCGAGCGCGGCGACGTGCAGCACGGTGCCGTCGACGACCTCGCCCTGCAGCACGGGGATGGACTGCTTGAGGACCTGCTCGGTGCCGTCCTCCGCCACGAACGTGATCGTCAGGACGTCGTCGGCGGGGGCGATCCAGGACTGCTCGTTCGACCGGAAGTCGTCGACGCCCATGGTGCTGACGTTCGTCTTCGAGTCACGCGACCAGGCGCCCATGCGGTGCGGGTGCTTCCGGGCGTAGTTCTTCACCGACAGGGGAGCACGGCGGTCGGAGTTGCCCTCGCGCAGCACCGGGTTCACGGCGCTGCCCTTGACGCGGTCGTAGCGGGCGCGGACGTCGCGCTGCTCGTCGGTCGTGGCCTCGTCCGGGTAGTCGGGCAGGTCGTAGCCCTGCGCCTGCAGCTCGGCGATGGCGACCTTGAGCTGGGGGATCGACGCCGAGATGTTCGGCAGCTTGATGATGTTCGCCTCGGGGGTCTTCGCCAGGTCGCCGAGCTCGGCGAGGGCGTCGTCCAGGCGCTGCTCGTCGGTGAGCCGCTCCGGGAACTGGGCGATGATCCGGCCGGCGAGCGAGATGTCGCGGGTCTCGACGTCGACACCCGCGGTGCCGGCGAAGGCCTGGATGACCGGGAGGAACGAGTGGGTGGCGAGGAACGGTGCCTCGTCGGTGAGGGTGTAGATGATCTTGGCCATGCTGGCGGGTACTCCCTTGTTCGACCGTCGGTACGACCACGGTACTCGTGGCGCAGGATGTCTCGACATCAAGATACATCGCGCCTCCGACGCGCGGCCGACGGCCTGGAGGCGCGGATCGGCCCCGGCACGTCGGCGCACCACGCGCGGGGCACCGGCAGGGCGGCCGACCGGCCCTCAGTCGCCGATCGCGATGCGGAACACCCGCACCCCGGCTGCCCGCAGTCCGGCCAGACCCAGGCGCATGCGGAGCGGACGGAACGGGCGCCGGAAGCCGGACGGCGCCGACGCCGCGTCGATCTGGTGCAGCACCTCGGAGGTCAGGGTGCGCTCGAGCTTCGGAGCGAGCCGGGTGAGCCCGGACACCGTGACGACGATGCGGACCGCGTGCGGCACGAGCAGCGGCGCGATGAGTTCGGCTGCCTCCTGCGCGCGGTGGAAGGCGGGGTCGTCACCCGGTCGGCGGATCGCGATGACGGCGAGCGCCGCGTCCCACGTCTCGCCGGGGTCGGGCAGGTCGTCCACGCCGACCACGCGCATCCGACCGGCGTCGATGCCGGCGCGGACCGCTGCGGCACGGAGCACCGGCAGGAGCTCCTGGGTGCCGGCCAGCACGACGTCGGCCGACGCCAGGTCGACCGTTCCGTACCGCTCACGCGGCGATCGGGCCATGGTGCGGGTCCTTCCGTCGCTCCCGTCGAACCTACCGACGGGGACGAGCCGGGGAACGGTGCCCGCGGGGGTCGTCAGGACCCTCCCAGCACATTCGGTAACGAAAAGATCACGAGAACCCCTGTACAACTCGACAGAGTCGTGCAGAATGGTTGGCGGCCATGACGACTGCACCCGAACCCGATCAGCACCCGGCGACCCCGGTGGTGCACCTGTCCCGTCGCGCTGCCCTCGAGGCCGAGCGCGCCGCGAAGGCAGCGAAGCCCACCAAGCCGGCCCGCGCCGCGAAGGCACCCAGGCCCGCCGCAGCCCCGGTCGCGGCGAAGGCTGCGAAGCCGGCGAAGCCCGCGCGCGTGGCGAAGACCGCGAAGCCGGCACGCGTGGCGAAGGCCGCGAAGCCCGCCGTCGTCGTCGCCTCGACGGCCTCCACCACCGCGAGCACCACGCCGGCCGGCCGCCGCGCCACGGCAGCCCGCGCCACCACCGAGCACGTCGACAGCCGCATCCAGCGCGTCGTCCGCCGCCCCGCTCCGCGTGCTCCCCGCCCCGGCTCCGCACCCCGGGCCTCCCGGTCGGGCCGCGCCGGGCGCATCACGCTCACCAGCGCCGCCGCCGCCATCGCGATGTTCGCGGCGTCGGCGATGCCCGCACACGCCAGCGCCGGCACGGCGATGGCCACCTCCACCATCGCCCCGATCGTCCGCACGCAGGACTACGCCGTCACCCAGGCCGTCACCGCCAGCGGGTTCGACCGCGACGGCTTCACCGTCGGCGGCGGCGCCCCCAAGACCGTGACCGCATCGTCGACGGCGAGCAACGCGACCGCAGACGAGGCCGACGGCGCGGTGTCGTTCGGCGGTGACGTGCGCTCCCCGTTCCCCGGGCCGGTGCAGATGAGCTCGGGCTTCGGCTACCGAGCGGCACCGTGTGGCGCGTGCTCGTCGCTGCACCAGGGCCTCGACTTCACGCCGGGCATGGGCACGCCGATCGGCGCGGTCGCCGCCGGGACCGTCCGGGTGTCCGGCACGTACTTCTCGTACGGCAACGCCGTCATCATCGACCACGTCGTCGACGGTCGCCAGGTCTCCACGCTCTACGGGCACATGATCCCCGGGTCGTCCCCGCTCAAGGTCGGCGACCAGGTCGGGGCGGGCCAGTTCATCGGCCTCGTCGGGTCGTCCGGTGTCTCGACCGGTGCCCACCTGCACCTCGAGGTCCTGATGGACGGCGTCACCCCGATCGACCCCGAGGCGTGGCTCGAGGCCCGCATCGGTCGCTCGCTCACGCTCTAGCGGTCCGCCCGACACCGACGCGAGACGCACAGTCCGCGTCGAGCACCGTCGCGGTGTCGTCCCAGCTGACCTGTGCAGACTCACAGGCATGGACGATCACCACAGACCGCCCGCCCGTCGTCGATCCGAGGCGGCTGCCCGCTGATGGGCGCTGACACCTGGATCGCCTTCGGGCTCGTCATCCTCTTCGTGCTGGTCGGCGGGGTGTTCGCCGCCGCCGAGATCGCACTCGTCTCCCTCCGGGAGTCGCAGTTGCAGCAGCTCGAGCGCCGGGGTCCCCGTGGCCTGCGGGTCGCCGAGCTCGGCCGCGACCCGAACCGGTTCCTCTCCGCCGTGCAGATCGGCGTGACGGTCGCCGGGTTCTTCTCCGCCGCGTACGGTGCGTCCTCGATCGCACCCGACGTCGCGCCGCTGTTCCGGGGCCTCGGGCTCGACCAGGGTGCGGCCGAGGCCGTCGCGCTCGTGCTGATGACCCTGGTCATCGCGTACCTGTCGCTCGTGTTCGGCGAGCTCGTGCCGAAGCGACTCGCCCTGCAGCGCGCCGAGGGCTTCTCGATGGCCGTCGCCCCGACGCTCGAACGCTTCGCCGTGCTCATGCGGCCGGTGATCTGGCTGCTGTCGAGGTCGACCGACACCGTCGTGCGCCTGCTCGGCGGCGACCCGGACGCCCGCAGCGAGTCGATGAGCACCGAGGAGCTCCGCGGCCTGGTCGACGAGCACACCGGCGTCGACGAGCAGGGCCGCCGGATCGCCCGCAGTGCCCTGGACGCCGGCGGACGGATCCTGCGCGAGTCGATGCGCCCCTGGTACGACGTGTCCACCATCGACGCCGGGCTGACCGTCGCCGAGGCCACCGACCACGCGATCGACGCCGGGCACACCCGGTACCTCGTCACCTCGGGCGGGCGCGATGAGGTCACGGGCTTCGTGCACCTGCGCGACCTGCTCCGTCCGACCGACCCCGCGGCTCCCGTGGCCACGCTCGTGCGGCCGGTGCTCGCCCTGCCCGAGACGAAGTCGCTGTCGAGCGCGATCGCCGACATGCGCACCGACGGGCACCAGATCGCCCTGGTCGTCGACGAGTACGGCGGCAGCGCCGGGATGGTCACGCTCGAGGCCCTGCTCGAGGACCTCGTCGGCCGCATCCGCGACGAGTGGGACACCGCCGAGCACGACGGGCCGGCACCGGACCTCGACGGCGTCGACGGGGCCACCGTGCTCGAGGACCTGGTCGCCGACGGCGGCCCGGCGCTGCCGGACGGCGACTACGAGACGGTCGGCGGGCTCGTGCAGGTGCACCTCGACCGCATCCCCGAGGTCGGTGACGTGGTGACGGCGGGCGACCACCGCCTCGAGGTGACCGCCATGGACGGTCACCGCGTCGCGCGCGTGCGGATCTCGACGGACGCGACCGTCTGAGGACGGGAGGCCCGTGGCGGCGCCCGCCACGGGCCTCCCGTCCATCCCCGGTCCGGCTCGCACGCTCGGCCACGACACGTACGCTCTCCCCATGGGTATCGACGTGCGCAACGAGATCCGCGACTTCCTGTCCAGCCGGCGGGCGCGGCTCACCCCCGAGCAGGTCGGCATGCCGTCGTTCGGCGGCGGGGTGCGGCGGGTCCCCGGGCTGCGTCGACACGAGGTCGCCATGCTCGCCGGCGTCAGCGTCGACTACTACACGCGGCTCGAACGCGGCTCGCTCAAGGGTGTCTCCGACAGCGTGCTCGACGGCCTCGCGACCGCGCTGCAGCTCGACGAGGACGAGCGTGTGCACCTGACCGACCTCGCCCGGCTGGCGAACTCCGGCGTCAAGGTGATGCACCGGGACGTGCCCACCCGGGTCCGACCCGGCGTGCAGCGCCTGCTCGACGCGATCACCGGGGCACCGGCGTGGGTCCGGAACGAGCGCGGGGACGTCGTCGCGACGAACGAGCTCGGTCGTGCCCTGTACGCCCCGATGTTCGCCGGCCCCGGGCGCCCGGTGAACACCGCCCGCTTCATCTTCCTCGACCCCGCTGCCCACGACTTCTTCCCCGAGTGGGCGCAGACCGCGAAGGACGCCGTCGCCGTCCTGCGGGCCGCTGCGGTGTCGAACCCCTGCGAGCCCGGCCTGATCACCCTGGTGGGGGAGCTGTCCACCCGCAGCGAGGAGTTCCGTGGCTGGTGGGCCGCGCACGACGTCCGGGTGCAGCGGACCGGCAGGAAGCGGATCGACCACCCGGTCGTCGGCGACCTGCAGCTGGCCTACGAGGCGCTCGAGCTGGTGGGAGACCCCGGGCTGACGATGTTCTCGTACTCCGCGGAACCGGGCAGCGAGTCGGAGCGGTCGCTCGCGTTGCTCGGCAGCTGGGCGGCGACGGAGCGGGTCGAGCAGTACGCGGCCCTGCGCGAGTCGGAGTCCGCGTCCGAGTCGGTCGACTGACCCCGCCGCTGGCCGTCCGGGAGGTGGAGACGTGACGAGGACGACGGACGGCTCGGCCGGCGACACCGACCACCGGCGGTACCGGCGGGCCGAACCCGCGTTCGCCCGCGCGGTCGCGAAGGCCGTCGGTGACGCCCGGAGCGTGCTCGACATCGGCACCGGCGTCGGCGGGTCGTACGCGCCGAGCGACCGCGAGGTGACGGCGGTGGCGCCCGCCCAGGACCTGCCCTTCGCCGACGACACCTTCGACGCCGCGGTGACGACCTTCTCGGTGCCCGAGTGGGACGACCTGGAACGCGGCCTCGCCGAGGTCCGCCGGGTCACCCGGGGTCCGATCGTGATCGTGACGTTCGACCCCGACCGGATCGAGCGCTCCTGGCTCGCCGAGTACGCCCCCGAGGTACTCGCCTCCGACGCCCGTCGCCACCCGGCACTGCCGCGGTTCGCCGATGCGCTCGGCGACGACACGGTGACCAGCACCCCGCTGCCGATCCCGTTCACGTGCGTGGACGGGTTCTCCGAGGCGTACTACGCCCGCCCCGAACGCCTGCTCGACCCCGATGTGCGCCGGGCGGATCCGGCGTGGGGCCTGGTCGACGAGGTGACCGTCCGACGGTCGGTGGCCGCGCTCCGGACCGCGTTGGAGTCAGGGGAGTGGGACCGACGGCACGGGTCGCTCCGGATCCGCCCGACGTACGAGGGCTCGCTCGTCCTGGTCACGGCGACGCCGAACTGACCGCAGCCGGGCTTGACACCTGGTCGTAGGCTGATCGGGTGAGCTTCCAGGAGGTGGTCGGCGCCCGTATCGCCGACATCAGGGCGTGAGGCCCTCGGTCGTGCCCTCGGGCGCGGCCGCCCTCGTCGAACCCTGACCTCCTCTGCCCGGTGCGGTGTGCGTCCGCACGCCCCGGGTCCGTACGAAAGCGATCACCCATGCTCCCCATCGTGGAGAAGACCATCCGCACGTCCTTCGTCAACGCCTCGCGCAAGGAGGTGTCCGACCTCACCCTGCCCGCCGGCTTCGAGACCCTCGACTGGGACGCGCTCGACTACCTCGGCTGGCGCGACCCGAAGATCGGCCGGCGTGCGTACGCCGTCGTGCCGACCCTGGACGGCGAGCTGGTCGGCATCCTGTTCCGGCAGGCCGAGGCCTCGCCCCGTTCCCGCGCGCAGTGCTCGTGGTGCCAGGACGTGAAGCTACCGAACGACGTCGCCTTCTACAGCGCGAAGCGGTCGGGCCCGGCCGGCCGGAACGGCAACACGGTCGGCACCCTGGTGTGCCAGGACTTCCAGTGCTCGCGGAACGTCCGGAAGCTGCCGCCGCCGGCGTACGAGGGCTACGACGTCGAGGCCGCGCGCCTGCAGCGCATCGAGGACCTGCAGCTCCGCGCCGCGTCCTTCGCCGCCGAGGTCTGAGACGCCGGCGTCCTCGGAAGACGCCGCCGAGTCAGCGAGACGCCGCCGGATCCGGAGGCGTCTCGTGCTGACGCCGGCGTCTCGCGTCCGCAGACGCGACCGACGACGGACGGGAGGCCCGGTGCCAGCTGGCACCGGGCCTCCCGGCCGTCAACCGGTCGCGTCTACCGGCCGATGGTCGACATGTCGGGGTAGCGGTCACCGGTCGGGACGGGCAGCGCCGACAGGCGCGCCAGCTGGTCCGCCGTGAGGGCCACCTCGGCTGCGCCGACGTTCTCCTCGAGGCGCGAGACGCGCTTCGTGCCGGGGATCGGGACGACGTCGTCGCCCTGGGCCAGCAGCCAGGCGAGCGAGACCTGCGCGGGGGTGGCGCCGACCTCGGCCGCGATCTCCTTGACGGCGTCGACGATGCGCATGTTCTGCGCGAACGCCTCCTGCTGGAACCGCGGGTTCGCCAGACGGAAGTCGTCGGCGTCCAGGTCTGACGGCTTCGTGATGGCACCGGTCAGGAACCCGCGGCCGAGCGGCGAGTACGGCACCAGGCCGATGCCGAGCTCGCGCAGGGTGTCGAGCACGTCGCCCTCGGGGTCGCGCGTCCACAGCGAGTACTCGCTCTGCAGGGCCGTGATCGGGTGGACAGCGTGTGCCCGGCGGATCGTCGCGGCACTCGCCTCGGACATCCCGATGTGGCGGATCTTGCCCTCCTGCACGAAGCCGGCGAGCTGACCGATGACGTCCTCGATCGGCACCGCGGGGTCGACGCGGTGCTGGTAGTACAGGTCGATGTGGTCGGTGCCGAGTCGGCGGAGCGAGCCCTCGAGGGCCTCGCGCACGGACTCGGGCTGGCTGGAGATCCCGCGCTGCTGCGGCGGCGTCTCCTCGCCGGCCTCGTGTGTGTACAACCCGAACTTCGTCGCGATGACGACGTCGTCACGGCGACCCTCGAGCGCACGGCGCAGGAGTTCCTCGTTCGTGTAGGGGCCGTACGCCTCGGCGGTGTCGAACAGGGTGACGCCGAGGTCGATCGCGCGGTGGATGGTGCGGATCGACTCGTCGTCGTCGGTACCGGCGCCCGTGTAGAAGGCGCTCATGCCCATGGTTCCGAGGCCGATCGGTCCGACCTCGAGGTCTGCGAGCTTGCGTGTCTGCATGCTGCAGGTCTACTCCCGGGCGGCGGTCCGTCGGGAGGCACTGGCTGTACCCGCCTCGGCCGCGCTACGCTGCCGGTGACGGGGCAGGGGCCCCGGTCTGGGGGAAGATCATGACCGTCGTGTGGACCGTCATCGCCGTGGTCGTCGTCATCGCGGCACTGCTCACCGTGCTCGAGGTGCAGAACCGCCGTCGACGGCGCGCACTCGACCACCTGGACGCCGGTGACCCGGCGGCCGGCGGCCGTGCGCGCGCCGACGCAGAAGCAGCGCACGCCGTCACCGAGGGCCTCGCCAAGTCCGCCCACCCGGGCGTGACCGGTGCTGGCGGCGCGTTCCCCGGCTGATCGACCTCTTGGCTGGGCGTCCCGGTGCTTGTCGGGAGCAGTGCGTCGACGGCCGTACGGCCCGCTCGCACCTGGTGCGGTTCCTCCAACCCGCTGGCCCGGACCCGCGGAGCACTGGTGTGATCGTCCCGTGAACCTGTACCTCCGACTGTTCCTGCTGCAGGTGCGCGTGCGTCTGCGTCGTCGGCTCGGCGGGCGGCGGGCCTCGCTGTGGGACGAGGTGCGGACGCCGTTCCGGGTCGTCCCCACGGACCTCGATCCGCTGCGGCACGTCAACAACGGCAAGTACCTGTCGATGCTCGACCTCGGCCGCCTCGACCTGATGCTCCGCTCCGGCTACTGGACTGCCCTGTCCGAGCACGGCTGGTACCCGGTGGTGTCGGCGCAGACGATCACGTACAAGCGCTCCCTGACGCTGGGGCAGCGGTTCGACCTGCGCACCCGCGTGCTCGGGGTCGACGAGCGTGCGGTGTACCTCGAGCAGACGTTCGAGCGCGGCGGTGCCGTGGTGGCGCGGGCCGTGGTGCAGGCCCGGTTCCTGCGGCGTTCGGGCGGGACGGTCCCGACGGCGGACCTGCTCGCGGCAGCGGGTGCGCCGGACCGCGACCTGACGGTGCCGGACTGGGTGCACGAGTGGGCGGCGGCGACCCGGATCAGCAGCAGCGCGGGCTGACCCGGCCGCGGACCGTCCGTCGGCGACCGTGCGACCGCGTCCGCCGTCCGCCGTCCGCCGTCCGCCGTCCGCTCTACGATGACCGCATGGACGTCGTCGACCTCGTGCTGCCCGATCCCGCGGCCTGGCGCGCCTGGCTCGACGACCACGAGGACGACTCCGACGGCGTCTGGCTCGTCCTCGCCAAGAAGGGCGTGACGGACCCGACGGCCCTGACCTACGACACCGCCCTCGACGAGGCGCTGTGCTCCGGCTGGATCGACGGCCAGCGGCGCGGCCGCGATGCGACGACGTTCCGCCAGCGCTTCACCCCACGGAGGAAGGCCTCGCTGTGGTCGCAGCGGAACCTCGGCCTGGTCGCGACCCTGATCGCCGACGGCCGGATGCGGGAGCGCGGGCACGCCGAGATCGAACGCGCCAAGGCCGACGGCCGGTGGGACCGCGCCTACGCCGGAGCGGCGACCGCCACCGTGCCCGAGGACCTGCAGGCCGCCCTCGACGCTGCGCCCGCGGCGGCGGCGCTGTTCGCCGAGCTCGACGCCACGAACCGGTACGCCGTCCTGCACCGGATCACCACCGCCCCGAACGCCACGGTGCGGACGAACCGACTCACCAAGCTCGTCGGCGGGCTCGAACGCGGCGAGACCCCGTACCCGCGGCCCGCCCGTCCGTAGAACCTGCGAGCACGGCAAGCCGTCGGGGGACACCCGCTCAGAGAGCAGCCACGCACCCGGCGTAGACCGGGGTCATGACCACAGGCACTGACACCACGAACCGTCCGGCCGCGTCCTCCGGCACCTTCCGCATCGGCGGCGACCTCGAGGTCAACCGCCTCGGCTACGGCACCATGCAGCTCACCGGCCCCGGCGTCTGGGGACCGCCGAAGGACCACGACGAGGCGATCCGCGTCCTCAAGCGTGCGGTCGAGCTCGGCGTGAACTTCTTCGACACCGCCGACTCGTACGGCCCCTACGTCGCCGAGGACCTCCTCAAGGAGGCCCTGCACCCCTACGGCGACGACGTCGTCATCGCCACGAAGGCCGGCCTGACCCGCACCGGCCCGAACGAGTGGCCGCCGGTCGGCCGCCCGGAGTACCTGCGGCAGGAGGCCGAGATGAGTCTCCGCCGCCTCGGCCTCGAGCGCATCGACCTGTTCCAGCTGCACCGCATCGACCCGAAGGTCCCGCTCGAGGACCAGGTCGGCGAGCTGAAGAAGCTGCAGGACGAGGGCAAGATCCGCCACATCGGCCTGTCCGAGGTCTCCGTCGACGAGGTCAAGGCCGCGCAGGAGATCGCCACGATCGTCTCCGTCCAGAACCTGTACAACCTGCAGAAGCGCGACGCCGAGGAACTGCTCGACTGGTCCGAGGAGCAGGGCATCGGCTTCATCCCGTGGTTCCCCTTGGCCACCGGTGGTCTGACCGGCGAGGACTCGCCGCTGACCGAGATCGCCGAGCGCAAGGGCGCCACCCCGGCACAGCTCGCGCTCGCCTGGCTGCTCAAGCGCTCCCCGGTGATGCTGCCGATCCCCGGCACGTCGAGCGTCGCGCACCTGGAGGACAACCTCGCGGGTGCGACGGTCGAGCTGACCGACGACGAGTTCGAGGAGCTCGCGAAGCTGGGTCACTGACCCGACGCGACCAGCAGACGGACGGGAGGCGCGGTGCCAGCTGGCACCGCGCCTCCCGTTCGTTCCTTTGCTGACCGGATCCCTGCTTGCGCCCACATACCGGGTATGTGCATACTCAGTATGTCCAGGAGGACGAGACGGGGGAGTGTCATGAGCGTTCGGATGGGCGTACTCGCGCTGCTGGTGGGGGGACCCGGATACGGGTACCAGCTCCGGGGGGAGTTCGAGCACCGCACCGGCGGGAGCTGGCCGCTGAACATCGGCCAGGTCTACACGACCCTCGACCGCCTGGAACGCGACGGCCTCGTGGCCCGCGGCGACGCCGACGACGACGGCCACGTCGTCTACACGGCGACCGACGCGGGTCGCGAGGAAGTGGCGCGCTGGTTCAGCGAGCCCGTACCGGCGAAGCGCGGTCGTGACGAGCTGGCGATCAAGTTCGCCCTGGCCGTCACGGTCCCCGGCGTCGACGTCGCCCGGCTCGTCCAGGTGCAGCGCGGAGCGGCGATCCGGAACCTGCAGGACCTGACCCGGCTGAAGCGCACGACGGACCCGGCAACCGACCTGGCGTGGTCGCTCGTGCTCGAGTCGATGGTGTTCCAGGCCGAGGCCGAGGTGCGTTGGCTCGACCACGTGGAGTCGAGTGTCGCGCGGTACCGGCCGGACGAGCACCCTGCGGCGCCTGCCAGTGCCGACGCGGCCGCTGCCGCTGCCGCTGCCCGGAGCGCACGGTGACCGCCGCCCCGCTCCTGCAGCTCGACGCCGTGAGCGTGCACTACGGCTCCGGTGCGAAGGCCGTCACGGCCCTGGCCGGCATCGACCTGCGGGTCGAGCGCGGCGAGATGGTGGCCGTGATGGGCACCTCCGGCTCGGGCAAGTCGACGCTGCTCGCCTGCGCCGGCACCCTGCTGCCGCCGACGAGCGGCGAGGTGCTCATCGACGGTGACTACGTGGCCGACCGTCCCGCCCGGGAACTCGCGGCCCTGCGTCGCCGACTCGTCGGGTTCGTGTTCCAGGACTTCAACCTCATCCCCTCGCTGACCGCGGTCGAGAACGTGGCGCTGCCGCTCGAGCTCGACGGCTGGAAGGCGTCGCAGGCCCGCCGTGCCGCGGAGCTCGCACTCGACAACGTCGAGCTGTCGCACCGCGCCGACGCCTACCCCGACGACCTGTCGGGCGGGCAGCAGCAGCGCGTCGCGATCGCCCGTGGGGTGGTCGGCGAGCGCCGGCTCGTGCTCGCTGACGAACCGACCGGCGCCCTCGACTCGCAGACCGGCGAGGTCGTGCTCCGCATGCTCCGGCGGCACGTCGACGCAGGGGCCGGTGCGCTCCTGGTGACCCACGACGCCCGGCACGCTGCCTGGGCGGACCGGATCGTGTTCCTGCGCGACGGTCGGGTGGTCGACGAGACCGTGTACTCGGGCGTCGAGGCGGCGCTGACGGACCGGACCGCCTCGTGAGCCGGGGTCGGCGTGCCGGGACCGGCCGGACGCCGTTCGCCCTGAGACCGGCGCTCCGACTGGGGCGTCGACTGGCGTTCGCGAAGACGGGGCGGGCGGCCCTGATCGTCGCCCTCATCGGCATCCCCACGGCGGGGTTCGCGGCCGTGGCCGTCGTGGTGCAGTCGACGCAGGCCACGGTCACCGAGCGGCTGGACTACGACCTCGGCCAGGCACGGGCGCAGATGCGCGTGTCTGGCCCGGACCTGCCCGGCATGGTGCAGGACCCGGTGCAGTGGGAGTTCACGGACTCGGAGCGGAACAGCCCCGTCACGGAGTCGGACGAGGACTCGCCCTTCGCGAACGTCCTGGCCCACGTACCCGACGGCGCACTGTCGATCCCGATCGGCAGCACGCCGGTCGTCGTGCAGGGGTCGGGGGGACCGGTCGGGTTGACCGCGGTCGAGGGCAGCGCCTGGGACCCGTCCCTCGAGGGGCACTGGCGCGTGCTCGATGGCGCCACGCCGACCGCGCGCGGGCAGCTGATGGTCACCCCCGCGACCCTCGAGCGGCTCGGCGCCCGGATCGGCGACACCGTGGACCTGACCGACCCGGTCACCAAGCGCTTCACGATCACCGGCACCATGGTCGACCTCGGTGCCGACCCCGACGCGCAGGGCGTGTTCCTGCCGTGGGGCACGACGCTGGCGACGACCGACACGACCGACGACGCCGGACTCTCCGACGTCACCGTCTACCTGCCGACCGATCCGCCCACCTGGTCGGAGATCCGGCAGCTCAACGCGCACGGCATCGTCGTGCAGTCACGACCCGTGGTGCTCGACCCGCCGGACGCCCGGTTGGCCGGTGCCGGGCAGGGGTTCTCGGTCGGTTGGTACCTCGGGGCGATGGCGTTGTTCGGCGTCTTCGCCATGTTCGAGGTCGCCCTGCTCGCCGGGGCCGCGTTCCTGGTCGGCACCCGCGCCGACACCCGTTCGTACGCCATCGTCACGAGCGTCGGCGGGGACAAGCGGTTCGTCCGCGCCGTCGTCGCAGGGTCCGGGCTCGTGCTCGGGGTCGTCGGAGCGGTCCTCGGGGTCGCCGTCGGCACCGGGCTCGGCGTGCTCGCGTTCCGCCTGGTCGACAACGGCAACGTGGTGTCCTTCCCCGGGCTGCACGTGCCGCCGCTCCTGCTGCTGTCCATCGCCGCCGCCGGGGTGCTCGCCGGACTCGTCTCCGCGCTCGTCGCGGCACGGTCGGCGACCCGGATCAACGTGCTCGCGGCACTGCGGGGCTCGCTCCGTCCGGTGCCCGTCAGCCGTCCGGCCCGTCGTCGTCGGCGCATCTGGGGACCGTTGCTCGTGGTCCTCGGCGCCGTGATGACGCTGGCCTGCGGGGTCGGCGTGCTCATGCTGAACGACCGACGGGTGCAGCAGGACCACTGGGCGTGGGCCGTCGGTGCCGGCGTCGCGATCGGGCCGTGCCTGATGCAGCTCGGCATCGCGATCTGCTCGCCGTGGCTGCTCGCCCTCGTCACGCGACTGACCGCACGCGCCGGACTGTCCGCGCGCCTGGCCGCCCGCGACGCCCGCCGGAACCCGGTGCGGACGGTCCCCGTGCTCGCGAGCGTGATGAGCGTCGTGTTCGTCGCGTCGGTCGTGATCACCTGGAGCGCCTCGAGCCACGCGCAGTACGTCCGCGGGTACGAGTACACGACGGCCGTCGGCGTCGCCACGTCCGAGGTGCAGGCCATGACCGAGGAGGGGTCGGCCGGGCAGCACGACGCCGCACTCACCGCGCACGCGGCGAAGGTCGTCGCCGGCGTGTTCGACCAGGACCGCATCCGGGTGCTCGGCGTCACGAACGACTCGCTCGGTGACACCCCCTCGACCATCACGGTGGCGCACCGTTGGACGCCGTACGACTGCCCGACGAACGACACCACGACGTGCTCGACCTACCTGGACCCGACCTACACCTCGACCCCGCACGTCTGGACGGGCACGGTCGACGACTACGCCGTGCTCACCGGGCACCGGCCGTCCGCAGCCGTCCGGGACGCGTTGGAGGGCGGCCGGGCGATCTCGCTGTGGCCCGAGTACGCCCACGACGGCACGGTCCGCATCGACACCTTCCACGACCGCACGTGGGAGAGCCCGACCATCACCGAGCGGACCCGGCCAGACACGAGCGTGACGATCCCGGCCGTGCTCGACGTCCAGACCCCGCGGATCCAGGTCGGCGTGTTCATGACGAAGGCCACCGCCGAGCGCTACGACGTGCCCGCGGTGGACGGCATGCTCGTCACGACGCTGCCCCACGACATCCAGCCGGCCCAGTGGGACGAGCTGAGCTCGGCGTGGCAGAGCTTCGGCGGCGACGACCGTGACCGGTGGGGCGGCCCGTCGTTCATCTACGAGACCGGTCCGGTCGACCACGGCGCGCTGGTCCGGGCGATCGTGCTGGCCCTGGCTGCCGCCGTGACGATCGGTGCGACGACGGTGGCGATCGGTCTCGCGCGGTCCGACGGGCGGCGGGACGACGAGGTGCTCGACGCGATCGGTGCCGCCCCGCGACTCCGACGCGGGGTGTCCACCTGGCAGGCGGCGATCCTGGCGACGGTCGGCTCGGTGATCGGGACGCTGCTCGGCCTGCTGCCCATCCGCGCCCTGACCCTGCGGTTCGCCCAGGGCCCGGATGCGGTGAACCACCTGCCGTTCGTGCCGGACTGGCCGGTGCTGGCGCTGCTCGCGATCGGCCTGCCCCTCGTGGTGACGGCCGGGGCGTGGCTGACCTCGAGGGGTCGGCGGCGCGTGGCGGTGCGACGGGCGCACTGACGGACGGGAGGCGCGTGGCGGCATCGCCACGGGCCTCCCGTCCGTCACATCGTGAGCAGGAATGGTCGGGTCGCTGCGTCGGACCCGACCATTCCTGCTCACGAAGCGGCGAGCGCCACGCTCACCCGAGCTCGGGCAGCGGCTCCGCGTACGTGCGGAAGTCGCCGCGCTCGGTGTGGATCGTCCACAGGCGGTCGGCGATGGACTCCCCGGAGTGCTCGGGCTGTCCGTCGTCGATGCCGAACGGGATGATGAGCTGGCCGACGTGCACGTCCTCGTCACGGACGGCATCGTGGAGCAGCTGGGCGTAGGCGCTCTCGCCGGCGAAGGCGACGGACGTTCCGGTGACGCGAGCGCCCGGACGGACCGCGCTGCCGCCGTTGACGAACAGGATCGTGCCGTGGCCGATCGCGCGCATGCCGGGGAGCACCTGGCGGACGGCGTTGACCGAGCCGTAGACCGAGAACTCGATCGGACCGACCAGGTCCTCCGCCGTGGTCTCGAGCACGGGACGCATGTACTCCTTGGCGGGGAGCGGGCTGTACTGCAGCACCTCGATGGGGCCGAGCTGCTCGGTGGCGCGTTCGAGTGCGGCGCGCAGGGAGTCCCCGTCGCGCACGTTCGCGGCGAACCCGGCGGCGGTGTGGCCGCGCTCGCGCAGCTCTGCCGCGAGGCCGTCCAGGCGGTCCTGGTTGCGGGAGATGAGGGCGACGGCGAAGCCCTCACGGGCGAAGCGCTCGGCGACGGCGAGGCCGAGGCCCTTGCCGGCCCCGACGATGGCGATGGTGGTCATGTGCTGGTCCTTCCGGGACGACGTGGTGCCGACCGTCGCCCACTGAACCAAGCCGGGCACCGCGGTCCCTCAGGCGTTTCCCGAACACAGCGAGTGTGATCGACCCACGACCCGGGAGGATCATCGTGGACACACCCGCCGGAACGCCCCGCAGCCGCCGCCTCTGGTCGGCGGCCGGCATCGCCGCCGTCGCCGCCCTGGCCCTCACCGGCTGCTCGAGCGGTGGCGGAACGGAGCAGGACGGATCCGACCGGGGCGGCTCGCCGTCGGCGCGCGCGACCGCCCCCGCCGACCTGTCGGCCGGTCAGGTAGGGCTCGACGGTGACACCAGCGACGTGGTCACCGGCCTGGAGGCCCCATGGTCGGTGGTCCTGACGGGTGACGACGGCGACGCGCTGGTCAGCGAGCGCGACTCGGCCCGGGTGCTCGAGCTGCGGTCCGACGGCACCACCCGCCAGGTCGGCACCGTCGACGGCGTCAGCCACGGCGGCGAGGGCGGGCTGCTCGGGCTCGCGCTGCACGACGACGACCTGTTCGTGTACTCCACGGCCGACGACGGCAACCGCATCCAGCGGTACGAGCTGACCGGGAGCGCCGGGTCGTGGGCGCTCGGCGACGCGACGACGATCATCGACGGGCTGCCGAAGAACACGTTCCACGACGGCGGCCGGATCGCGTTCGGTCCCGACGACATGCTCTACGCGAGCGTCGGGGACGCCGGCGCGAGCACGGACGCGCAGGACGAGGGATCGCTCGCGGGCAAGATCCTGCGGCTCACCCCGGACGGCGAGGTCCCCGAGGACAACCCGATCGAGGGGTCGCCGGTGTGGAGCCTCGGGCACCGCAACGTGCAGGGCATGGGGTGGTCGTCGGACGGCACGATGTTCGCGTCGGAGTTCGGTGAGGACGCGCACGACGAGCTCAACGTCATCGAGCCCGGGTCGAACTACGGCTGGCCCGAGGTCGAGGGCACCGGCGGCGAGGACCAGGGCTTCGTCGACCCCGTGCAGCAGTGGTCCACCGACGAGGCGTCCCCGAGCGGGCTCACCGTCGTCGACGACACGGTCTTCATCGCGAACCTGCAGGGCCGGGTCCTCCGCGCGGTCCCCGCCGACGAACCCGACACGGCGACCGAGTACTTCGCCGGCGACTTCGGTCGCATCCGCACGGTGCTCGAGGGCCCGTCGGACACCCTGTGGTTCGTGACGAACAACACCGACGGCCGCGGGACCCCGTCGGAGGGCGACGACCGGATCGTCTCGGTGCCGATCACCCGCACGTGAGAGGGGTTCCCACAGCCCCTCGCTCCCGCCGGACGCCGCGCCGTACGGTGACGGCATGAACCACCGCGACGAAGCGCGCGACTTCCTCTCCAGCCGTCGCGCCCGCATCACCCCCGAGCAGGCCGGCGTCGAGACCTTCGGCACGCGGCGCCGCGTCACCGGGCTGCGTCGTGAAGAGGTCGCGCGCCTGGCCGGCGTCAGCATCGACTACTACACGCGGCTCGAGCGCGGCAACCTGCAGGGGGTCTCGGACAGCGTGCTCGACGCCATCGGCCGGGCCCTGCAGCTCGACCCCGCCGAGCAGGAGCACCTGCGCGACCTGTCGCGGCACCAGAACGAGACGCCGCGCCGGGCCGGTCGCGTCGTGCCCGTCGCGGCGGTCCGACCCGAGCTGCAGTACCTGCTCGACGTCGTCACGGACGCCCCGGCGATCATCATCAACACCCGGCAGGACATCGTCGCCGCGAACGCACTCGGCTTCGCGATGCACTCGGACATGGTCACGGCGCCGGCACGGCCGATGAACTTCTCGCGCTTCATCTTCCTCGACCCGCGGGCGCGGGACTTCTACCAGGACTGGCAGCGGGCAGCCCGGATCAACGTCGCGATCCTGCGCCGCGAAGCGGGCCGCACGCCGAACGACAAGGACCTCGCGGCGCTGATCGGCGAGCTGTCGATGCGGAGCGATGACTTCCGCGACCTCTGGGCGGCGCACGACGTCCGGCGCCACTACGCCGGCGTGAAGTCGTTCCGGCACCGCGTCGTCGGGCCGCTCGAACTGCACTTCCAGACGCTCGAACTCGCCGAGGACCCGGGGCTCGCGCTCACCATCTACCCGGCGACGCCGGGCAGCCCGACCGCGGACGCCCTGCGGGTACTGGCCTCGTGGGCGGCGACCGAGGGCATCGCGGAGCGGGCGCGCCAGCTCGCCTGACGCAGGTGGTCGCGACCGCTCGACGGCCGGGAGGCGCGGGGCGGGCCCGCACCGCGCCTCCCGGCCGTCACCACTCGCGTCACGCGCCGTGCCGGGTGTCCACAGTCACGAGAACGAAGTGAGTGATCAGCGCATGAACGACACCGAGTCCCTGCGGAACGCCGCCTCCGCGGCACCGCTCGGTCTCCTGCAGCGCCTGCGGTTCCGGCTGCGTGCGGAGCAGGAGATCCACGAGCTCACCCGTGACCGCGAGCTCGAGGAACGCGTCCGAGCCGAGGCGGCCGTGCGGCTCGTCCCAGGTCCGTGGCACCTGGGTGCGCTCTTCCGGCGACGGCAGAAGCTGGACGTCCCGGACGGAGGAGCGATCGACGCATGACCACGCATCACGAGATGTCGACCGGCAGGACCCTGTTGTTCGCCGTCGCCGGGGGAGCGGCGGTCGGCAACCTGTACTGGTCGCAACCGCTGCTCGACGACATCGCATCGTCGCTCGGCACGTCGGCGTCGCTCGCCGGGCTGCTCGTCACGCTGACCCAGGTCGGCTACGCCCTCGGCATCCTGCTCGTCGTGCCGCTCGGGGACGTCCTCGATCGCCGACGGCTCATCCCGTGGGTGCTCGTCGCCTCCGCCGTCGCGCTGGTGCTCGCCGCGATCGCCCCGACGTTCACGACGCTCCTGGTCGCCCTGGCACTGGTCGGGCTCACCACGGTCGCCGGGCAGCTCCTCATCCCGCTGGCCGGGGACCTCGCCGACCCCGCACAGCGCGGACGCGTGGTCGGCACGATCGCGTCCGGGGTGCTCACCGGCATCCTGGTGTCGCGGACGATCAGCGGCGTGGTCGCTGATACGTTCGGGTGGCGTGCGATCTTCGTGCTCGCCGCCGTCGTCGCGGTCGTCCTCGCCGTGCTGCTGCGGCGGGCCGTCCCGGAGCTCAGAGCCCGCGACAGGGTGCCCTACCCGCAGCTCGTCCTGTCGGTGTTCCGCGCCGTCCGGACCCACCGGACCGTGCGGGTCACGCTGGTGATCAGCTCGTCGGTGTTCGCCGTGTTCACGATGTTCTGGACCGCGCTGACGTTCCTGCTGAGCAGCGCCCCCTACGACTTCTCCACCAGCGGCATCGGGCTGGTCGGTCTGGTGGGGCTCGCGGGCGCCGTGGCGGCGCAGCGGGTGGGACGACTGCACGACCGCGGCCTGTCGGTGCCGGTCACCGGGGGAGCGATCGTGCTCCTGCTCGTGTCCCTGGTCGTGGCCGGCATCGGTGCGCGATCGATCGTCGTGGTGCTGCTCGCCGTGCTCCTGCTCGACGTCGCGGTGCAGGCGGCGAACGTGCTCAACCAGACCCGGCTCTTCTCGGTCGACCCGGCGGCGCGGAGCCGGCTCAACACGGCCTTCGTCACCGCGAACTTCGTCGGTGGCGCGATCGGCTCGGCGCTGGCGTCGGTGCTGTGGAACGCCGGTGGTTGGACGGCGGTCACGGTCGGTGCTGCGGTGCTGACCGGGTTCGCTGCGACGGTCTGGGTCGTGCACCGGGACCGTGGGCTCGTGGTCGGGTCTGCGCCGCGCTGACCGCGGCGGCGTCAGACGACGAGTGGGTTCGGCAGTTCGAGTTCTCCGTGCTCGACGAGCCAGCGCACGGCGTCCAACACGGTCTCCTCGGCGGTGAACGCGGGCGCGTAGCCGAGCAGTCGCGTCGCCTTCTCGGTGCTGAACACCTGGCTGCGCGACAGGTGCTCCCAGCTGGCGTCCGCGTGTTCCGGAGCCGTGGTCTCGCGGAACCGGTCCCACGTGACGGAGTCGAGCCGGGCCTCCTGGCCGAACCACGACGCTGCCAGGTGGGCGTACCCGCGCGCGGTGAGCGCCGTCGGAGCCGTGATGAAGAAGGCCTGCCCGTCGGCCGCGTCGCGGTGTTCGACCGCGAGCTGGAACGCCTGCGCGACGTCGTCGGCGTGCACGTGGGCCATCGACTCGGCTCCGAGCCCGGGGACCTCGACGGCTCCACCGGCGGACAGCCTGGCCAGCACCGAGGTGTCGAGGTTGCCGAGCGGACCGATCGGGATCCAGCCCGGACCGCTGATGTGGCCGGGGTGCAGTGAGGTCGTGGACAAACCCCCTGAGGCGGTTTCCTCTTCGAGCATCCGGGCGATGGCGTCCTTCTGCACGCCGTACTCGCCCGTCGGCGGGGTCGCGTTCTCCTCGGTGATCGGGAGCACGTGCGAGGCTCCCGCTCGCCAGATCGAACCGCAGTGCACCAGGTGCGTACCGCTGCCGCGGAGTGCCTCGACCAGGGAGCGCGCGGAGTCGACGGTGAAGCAGACGAGGTCGACGACGGCGTCCGCTCCGAGTGCGGCTATGCGGTCGCCGAAGCTACCGTCGCGGTCCTCCTGCTCGCGGTCGGCGGTCACCCGCTCGACCTGCTGCCACTCGGGGGCGTCTGCGTACGGCGTGCTCGTCCCGCGGCTGAGGGCCGTGACCCGGTGTCCGGCACGGACGAGACGGGGGACGAGGAAGGTCCCGATGTGGCCGGTGGCTCCGATGACGACGATGTGCATGGGGCCACCGTAGGCCCGGCCCCGCAGATGGTGAGCAGGAATGGTCGGGTGCGGCGGACCGACCCGACCATTCCTGCTCACGAAAGCCACGCGCAGCGCACGCGCGGGGCGAGCGCGGGCAGAACGCCTGCGGTCAGTCGGCGGCGATGACCTTCACCGAGCCGGCCACGGTGGCCGCGTCCTCGGCGAGCGCCACGACGGGGTCGGGCAGCCCGGTGGCGCCGACGGCCTTGCGCGCGGCCCAGCCGACGAAGCTGCCGACGATCGCGCCGACGCCGCCGAGGATCGCGCCCTCGATGCGCAGGTCACGCTTGCCGGTCGTGCCGAGGGCGGCACCGGCGAGCGCACCGGAGGCGACACGGCCGATCAGACCGGTGGGCGAGATGCGGTTCGGGGTCTTCGGCAGCTTGTCGCCGATGAGCTCCCCGATGGCGGACGCGACGAGCAGGCCGCGACCGAGCGGGGTGGCGAAGACCTTCCACTGCTGCCACGAGCCCTTCAGCGCGGACCGGTCGTGGTTGAGTGCCAGGACGGCGAGCGGGGTGGCGCTGCGGCCGCCGCTCAGGATGCCGAGTGCCAGGGTGCGGACCAGGGTGTGCTGCTCGTTGTTCTTGCTCATCGTGTCTCCTGTCGTGGTGACCCCGACCGTACGCACGCGAGCCGCGGGGACACCGAGGAACCGCGCCGCCGCCCGGGGCCACCACGCCGTGCGCGCCAGGCCCGCCGCGCCGCGCGCCCCGCGCCGCCACACCGCGCGCCCCGCGCCGCCACGCCGCGTGCCCCGGGCACCGAGCCGCCGCGAGTACCGTCCGGCGCATGAGCAACGTCATCGTCTTCGGCGGCCACGGCAAGGTCGCACTCCTGGCAACCCGCATCCTCAGTGACCGCGGCCACTCGGTCACCTCGGTCATCCGGGACGCCGACCAGTCCGACGAGGTCCGTGCCCACGGCGGCGAACCCCGCGTGGCGGACATCCAGCAGCAGTCCCTGTCCGACTTCGCCGACCTGGTGCGCGGGCACGACGCGGTGGTGTGGTCGGCCGGTGCCGGTGGCGGTTCCGCCGACCGCACCTGGGCCATCGACCGCGACGCCGCGGTGCTCTCGGTGCAGGGGGCGCAGCAGGCCGGTGTGGACCGGTACGTGATGGTGTCGTGGGCCGGCTCGCAGCTCGACCACGGGGTGCCGCAGGACCAGGACTTCTTCGCGTACGCGCAGTCGAAGATGATCGCCGACGCCGTGCTCCGCGACTCCGGACTGCAGTGGACGATCGTCGCCCCGAGCACCCTGACCGACGACGACCCGACGGGTTCCGTGGACTGGGACGGTTCGGCGACCGAGGTGTCCCGAGGTGACGTCGCACACGTGGTCGCCGACGTGGTCGAGACCCCGGGCACCGCGGGCAACACGTTCCGGTTCAACGGGGGCTCGACGCCCGTCGCGGACTTCCTGCGCGCCGACGCCTCCTGACCGCCGCCGACGGCCAGCAGACACCACAGGCCCGGTCCCTCGTTCCGGAGGGGCCGGGCCTGTTGCGTGCGCCGGGTCAGTAGAGCGAGTCGATGCCCGTCATGTCGCCACGGCCGAGCGTGCGCGAGCTGAGCTGGCAGTACCCGCCGGACGGCTCCATGACCTGGCCGGTCCCGGTCTGCACGTGGTCGAGGCCGTACAGGTGGCCCCACTCGTGCGTCGCCACGACCTGGGTGTCGAACCGGGAGCCGGAGCAGGTCTCCGTCGAGCTCCACCGGAAGCCGGTGGCGTAGCGCTGGTCGGCCTCACGGGCCGTACCGTTGCCGTCGAACCAGACGCAGGTCACGCCGAGCACGCCGCTCGGCAGCTTGCCCCAGCCCATCACGTTGTAGCCGTTGTTCCGCGAGCAGCCGCCCTGGTCGGTCAGGTTCGGCTTCTGCGTCGCGAGGCGCAGGTAGGTGTTGCTCGCCGTCGACGTCACGGTGCGGTCGCACGCCGAGATCGTGCCCGTCCAGGCGTTCGCCCCCTTGCGCAGGGCCTTCTTGGCGTACGTCGACTTCTGGCCGGACTCGTTGTAGTACCACTTGACGGTGCTCGCCCAGCGGTAGCCGGTCGGCTCCCACGCCGCGCTCGTGCACTTCGTGCTGGCGGCGGTCGTGGCGGCCGGCGCCGCGGCTGCAGCGGACGAAGCAGCCGACGCTGCCGCACCCGACGTCGCCGCAGCGCTGTGCTCCGCACGCTCCTGCTCCACGGCCGGAGCCGACCCGCTCCACTCCTCGTCGACGCGCACCGCGACGCCCGCCGACCCGTTGTTCGCCACGACGACGTCGGGCAGCTCGCGCGCCCCCGGGGCCGAGCTGCTGCTCGCCATCACGCTCTCACCCGGTGCGGGGATCGCGAAGGTCCGTCCGTCGGGCGTGACGACGGTCCCGGACGTGGTGGTGCACCCGCTCGCCAGCGCCTGCACCGACAGCGTCCCGGGGGCGCAGCTGGTGCCGGCTCCCGCGGTCGCCGCCTGCGCCGGAGCGGCCGTGACGGTGAGGCCGGCGACGATCGTGACGACCCCGACGACGGTGAGCGCGTTCCTGACAGCACGCATGGTTCCCTTCCAGCGGCGGGCGCGGTGCCGGCCGTTCCTGATCCGGGTCCATGCTGACCGATGACCACCCACCCGGTCCAGGCCTGCGCTGTCGGGACACACCCCCAGGTCGGGGCGGGATCAGCCGAGCCGGGCGGCGAGCCACTCCGGCTCGTGGGCCAGCGAGTCCTTGACCAGCCGGCTCCAGTCGTCCGCCAGCACCTCGCTCGCGCCGCGCTCGACGCCGTCCAGCGCGGCGCGTGCGACGTCGGCGGGGTCGAGCATCGGGCCGTCGTAGCCGGCCATCATGTCGGTGTCGGCCGCGCCCAGGTGCAGGCCCTGCACGCTGATCCCGCGGGCGAGGAGCTCCGGACGCACGGCGTTCGTCATGTTCCACTCCGCGGCCTTCGCCGCCGCGTACCCGCCCGCTCCGGGGGCGGCGAACCACGAGAGCGCCGAGAGCACGTTGACGACCGCGCCGCCGCCGTTGCGCTCGATGACCGGGGCGAAGGCGCGGATCATCGCCAGGGTGCCCCACAGGTGCGTGTCGACGGCGTGCCGGGCGCTGGCCAGGTCGTCGGTGAGCAGCGAGCCCTGCGACGAGACGCCCGCGTTGTTCACGAGCAGCGTGACGTCACCGGCGGCCGCGGCCGCGGCGTCGACGGACGCCTGGTCGGTGATGTCGAGGGGCAGGGTCACGACGCCCTCCAGGTCGACGAGCTCCGGGCGGCGGGCGGTGGCGTAGACCTTGGTGGCCCCGCGCTCGAGCAACTCCAGGGCGAAGCGGCGACCGATGCCGCGGTTCGAGCCCGTCACGAGTGCGACCGATCCGGCGATGTCCATGGTGTCTCCTCCTGCCGCGCGGGCATCTCCCGCGGCGGCTCGGCTACGGTAGGACCTCACATGGATGTCAGGGGCAAGCCCCGGATCGGAGCACGACGTGCGCATCGGCGACCTCGCGGCGGAGACAGGTGTCAGCGTCCGCTCGCTGCGGTACTACGAGGAACAGGGGATGCTCGCGGCCGACCGCACCGCGAGTGGACAGCGCGTCTACACCGCAGCGGCCGTCGAGCGGGTGCAGCTCGTGCAGCAGCTGTTCGCCGCGGGGCTGGCCAGCCGCACCATCGTGCAGCTGCTGCCGTGCGTCGACCGTGGCGAGTCGACGCCGGAGTCGTTCGCCCTGCTGCTCGCCGAGCGCGACCGGATCACGGCGCAGCTCGCCGAACTCCAGGCGGTGCGCGGGCGACTGGACGAGGTCATCGCGATCACCGAGCACCCCACGGCCGAGCACTGCCCGGCGCTCCGCGACCGACCGGCGGAGCCGGTCGCGGCCTGAGACGCACGCGGGGACGGACGGGAGGCGCACCGGCGGCCCGCCACGGGCCTCCCGTCCGCCTCGGGACCGTCCAGGGCCCGGATCAGTCCGCCAGGAACCGCAGGACCGCGAGCACCCGGCGGTTCTCGTTCGGCGTCGCCTCGAGCCCGAGCTTCGTGAACACGGCGGTGACGTGCTTCTCGACCGTGCCGCCGGACAGGAACAGCGTCTCCGCGATCGCGGCGTTCGACCGTCCCTCGGCCATCAGCCGCAGCACGTCCGTCTCGCGGGCGGTGAGCTGGTCGAGCGGACCGGCGACGGTGCGCGGCGCCTGCACCAGCGCGGCCGCGACCTCGGGGTCGAGCACGACGTTGCCGGCGGCGACCTGGTGCAGCGAGTCGATGAACGTGCCGACCTCGGCGACCCGGTCCTTGAGCAGGTAGCCGACGCCCACCGTCGCGACGTCGAGCAGGGCGCGGGCCCACTGTGCCTCGGCGTACTGCGAGAACAAGAGCACCCCCACCGCGGGCCGGGCGGCCTTGACCCGGACGGCGGCCCGCACGCCCTCGTCGGTGTGGGTGGGCGGCATGCGGATGTCCATCACCACGACGTCCACCTCGCCGCTCGCCGCCGCGACCACGGCGGCGTCGCCGTCCGACACCGGTACGACCTCGTGCCCGCGACCGCGGAGCAGCGACGTCAACCCCTCGCGCACGATCGTGTTGTCGTCGGCGACGACGATCCTCACCGCGTGGCCCCGCTCGGCACGCGCATGCGGACCCGGGTGGGCCCGCCGACCGGGCTCTCCACCTGCAGGTCGCCGTCGACGGCGCGCAGGCGCTCGAGCACACCGGCCAGCCCGGTGCCGTGACCGTCGGGCGTGCCGAGGGCGACGTGCGCGCCACCGAGGCCGTCGTCCTCGACCTCGACGAGCAGGTCGCCGCCGAGCATGCCGACCCGCACCGCGGTCGTGGTGGCCGACGCGTGCTTCGCCACGTTCGTCAGCAGTTCGAGCACCCCGAAGTAGGCGATGCCCTCGACGACCCGGGACGGCCGCACCGGCAGGTCGACCGACAGCGCGACCGGGAACGGGGTCCGTGCGCACGCCGAGGTCAGCGCGGCCTCGAGCCCCGCGTCGAGCACGGGCGGGTGGATGCCGCTGGCCAGGGCACGGAGCTCGACCAGGGCCTCCTTCGTCGAGGCGTGCGCCCGGTCGACCAGGGCGGTGACCGTCTCGGTGTCGGCGCCGGTCTGCAGGCGGTCCCGGGCATCGCCGAGGGTCATCGCCAGCCCGACGAGTCGCGCCTGGGTGCCGTCGTGCAGCTCGCGCTCGATGCGCCGCAGGGTGGTGTCGGCGTCGAGCACGGCGGCGTCGCGCGAGGCCGTCACCTGGCGCAGACGCAGGTCGCGGGCGGTCGCACCGAGCAGGGCGCGGATCACGACACGCTGCAGCGCGGCGAGGCCGTGGTTCACGGCGGGCCAGAGGAACAGCACGATGAGCAGACCGAGCACGGCGAACGCGAGCTGCAGCGGCGGGGTGTCGACGAAGACACCGAGGAACTGCACGCCGCGGTGGAGCTCACCGTCCACGCCCTCCTGCGCCGGCAGGAAGTGCCCCCAGGTGACGTGCGTCACCGCCCCGACGCCGGTCAGCAGCACCGTGGTCGAGGCGGTGAACGTGATCGTGGTCAGCACGAACCCGACCAGCAGGTACGCGAACGCCCGCCACGTGGGGCCGTCCGCCAGCCGTGCGAAGGCGCTGCCGAGCGCCGACGACCCGCGACGGGGCCGAGCCGGCGCGACGACGGTCTGCCCGAGCAGCGATGCCGACATCCGGCGTGTGAGCGCGGCGAACCAGTGCGACCCGCTCAGCAGGAACGCGGCCACCACCAGCCCGACCCAGGTGAGCGACACCGGGATGCCGACCGAGAGCACGATGACGAACCAGGCCAGCGCACCGATCGCGATCGGCAGGTGCGCGGCGTGGAACGCGAAGGCCCGCCAGGTGCTGCCGTCGACGACGGCGCGGAGGGGTCGGAACCGGGGGACGGTGGTGGGTTCGCCCGTGGTGGCGACGGCGGTGTACATGCGGACCTCTTCGTGTCGGTGACGAGCTTATTGCCCGACACCAGCCTCGCCGCGGGGGTCCGCCCGCACACCGGTGCTGCCCCCCGTGGTCGGTGGGGAAACCCCGCGATCGTCGTCAGCCGGGTCCGCTCAGGCGCGGGTCTGTTCCGTCGGTGCCGCCACGGGCTTCGACTGGCTCGACCCTCGTTGCCGCAGGGACACGGTGGCGATGACCATCACCGAGATGACCAGGAACTCCGACTGCCAGTTCTGCATCGACTCGAACCAGAACTGGCTCGTGCCCAGGTAGCCCCACGCCGAGACCACGCGGTCGCCGTGCTCGAGTTGCTCCTCGTTGTAGGCCGCAGCGCCGCCGATCACGTGCCCGACGACACTGCCGAGGAAGAGCACCGCGAACAGGATCAGCAGGGAGTTCTCGTACATCACGAGCACGATCCCGCCCCGGCGCACCGGCCACGGGGCCTTCGGGTCGTCGGCGTGCTCGCGGGGGTCCTCGTCCTGCGGGCTCTGTTCGTCCAGGGGCTCGGACTCGCTCGACCCCTTCTGGAACAGGAACACCGTGAACACGATGTACGCGCCCATCTGCAGGAACTCGCTCTCCCAGTTCTCGAAGGTGGCCTCGGCGAAGTCACCGCTCGTCAGGAAGCCCCAGAGCGACACGGCCGCCTCGCCGTGCTGGAGGGCGTCCGCCGCGGACACCCGCCACCCGGCGAACACCATGCCGACGAAGCACACGACGAAGACAGCGACGTTCGCGAGGAGCAGGCCGTGCCGTCGCACGCGCTGCCACCCGCTCGATCCGTTGTGCAGGCCGAGGGTCACCGGGTCCTCCGTTCGTCGTCTCGACGCCATCCTCGTCCGGGCGCGACGAACGCCTTCGCAGGAGCACCCGACCGGTCGCGGCGGTTCCGTCAGCGACTCAGAGCGTGATGCCGGTGGCCTCGGCGAGCGCGTCGAGCAGGTCGGTGCGGAACCGCTGGTCGGCGACCGCCGGGTGCGGTTCCTGCCGCTCTCCGTGGAACCAGTAACCACCTGTCACGGTTTGGTCCGGGTCGGTCGCGATCATCTCCTGCGTGCGGTGTCCGAGCTCGAAGTCGTCCGGCGCGCCGGCCCCGCCCATCTTGGTCGCCACCCAGCCCGGGTCGACGGCGTTGCTCAGCACGCCCGGGCGTCGGAGCGGCACCTCGGCGGCGAGCGCCGTCACGAACAGCTTCGTGTCGGAGTACGAGTTCGTCTCGGAAGCGCCGGTCCAGTCGACGGTGTCCAGGCGCGGGCGGCCGCCCCGGTGCATCCCGCTGCTCAGGTACACGTGCCGCTCCGGCGAGCGCAGCAACGCGGTGAACAGGTACGGCGCCACGACGTTGACCGGCACCAGGGAGCGGCCCGAGATCACCCCGGCGTTGTGCACGACGGCGTCGAGCGGGGTGCCGGCGTCGAGCTCTCGAGCGGTGGCGATCACCGCGTCGCGGTCCGCCAGGTCGGCGACGACGAGTTCGGCGCCGCGCTCCACCAGGTCGGCGACCGCCTCGGCGCGGGCTCGGTTGCGCGCGTGGACGACGACGTCGTGTCCGCTGCGGAGCAGCGATTCGGCGGTTCCCCGCCCGAGGCCGTCGGTGGATCCGGTGACGAGGATACGTGCCATCCGCCCATCATGCGCCGGGTGGCGGACGCGGGTCCGGCAGGTGCACCGGCACCGGGCGGACGGGAGGCGCGGTGCGGGCCCGCCACGGGCCTCCCGGTTGCGGACGTCGCCGTCACGCCTCCGCGACGGCCCGCAGCTCGATCGCCACGGCGTTCAGGTCCGCGATCAGCCCGTCCGCCTGGTCGGCGTACTCCGGAGCCGGCGCCCCCGCATCGCGCCCCTTGCCGCTCGGCCACGGTGCCGACACGGGCACGGCGGCCGCCAGCAGGTCCGCACGGTCCCATCCGTGTTCGAGCAGCCCACGCGCCTGGTCCACACGCGCCCGCACGCGCTCGACGTGCGGATCGCCGTGATCGCCGAGGAACGCGACGAGCCGGTCGCCTCGGACCACGTACCGCCGGAGCTGGTCACGCCGGTCACGTTCGTCGTACCGGCCACCGTGCAGCAGGTGTCGACGCAGCCATCCCATGGCCTGATGATCCCATCACGGGTGACCGCGCGACCCTTCCGTCCTGTACGTTTCCTGTGCAGACATCCACGACCAGAGAGGACGCGGCGCCATGACCGACGGCACGCCCCAGCACCACCAGCAGAACCCGAACCCCTACGCCGCTGGCCAGCCCTACGGCGCGCAGCAGGCATCCGACCGCTTCAACGTGATGGCGATCGTCGGCTTCATCCTCGCCTTCGTGGTGAACATCGCCGGCCTCGTGGTCTCGATCATCGCGCTCTCGCAGATCAAGAAGACGGGGGAGCGTGGCCGCGGCCTGGCCCTGGCCGGCGTCATCATCAGCGCGCTCTCCATCGTGTTCGGCATCATCTGGGTGATCTTCCTGATCGCGGTCGTGGCGAACGCCCCCGCGAGCACCACCGGCGGGTACTGAGCCCCGTCCGCAACGCATCGGAGGCCCGTGGCGATCGCCACGGGCCTCCGGTCGTTGCGGGGCGTCAGCCGATGACGCCGGTGTGCTCGAGCACGATGTTGACGCCGATCAGGATGAGGACCACGCCACCGGCGATCTCGGCGGGCTTGCCGAACCGGGCACCGACCCGGCGCCCGACGACGACCCCGACGAACGACAGCACCGCGGTGGTGATGCCGATGAGCAGCACCGCGCCGCCGATCGACACCGGCAGGAACGCCAACGTGACGCCGACGGCCAGGGCGTCGATGCTCGTCGCGACCGCGAGGACGAGCAGTTGCCGGACGGGCAGCCGGTCGGTGTCCTGCTCGGTGTCCTCGTGCGCCGAGAACGCCTCCCAGAGCATCTTCCCGCCGATCAGGGCGAGCAAGCCGAACGCGATCCAGTGGTCGAACGCGGCGATGTACTGCGCGAACGCCGAGCCGAGCAGCCACCCGAGCAGGGGCATCAACGCCTGGAACACGCCGAACGTGACGGCGATGACGAGCGCGTGCCGCACGTCGAAGCGCTTCATGTGCAGGCCCTTGCCGAGGGCGACGGCGAACGCGTCGGCGGAGACACCGAGGGCGATGAGGAACAGGGCCCAGAACGACATGGGGCGGCGCCTTTCGAGACGGTCAGGAGGAGACGCCGACGTCTCGAGACCTGACGATCCTGGCACGCCGCGGAGGACGAAAAGGCCTGATCAGGGGGATTCGTCGCCCCGAATCCGCGGGTTGGTGGGCCCGGTCCGCCGTCCCGGCCCGCGTGCTCGACCCGTCCAGGGGACGGACGGGAGGCCGGGGGCGGGCGCGGCCACGGGCCTCCCGTCCGACGGTCTGGTGCGTCAGGACCCGGCGGCCGCGTGCGCGGCCACCTGGCTGGCCGTCAGCTCGGTGCCGTAGACGGCGGCGTAGCGCATCGAACCGGTGAAGTACGGGTTGCTCGTCGCACCCGGCCACCCGCTGACCACGTCGTAGCCGATCCGGAAGTACCCGGTGAAGTTCTCGGGGCTCTTGAAGGCGGCGTTCGAGGCGACGAGGGTGCCGTCCACGTACAGGCGCATCCCGTTGGTGGGCGACATCGTCGACACGGCGTGGTGCCACGCGCCGTCGTTGACGGCCTTCGGCGAGGTGAGGACCTGTGTGGTGCCGTTGTAGGAACCGAAGGCGAGCTGCCCCGTGGTGGTGAGGTAGAGCTTCCGGTCGTGCTGACCCGACGCACCGGTCTGGCTGCTGCCGAACCCCACGAGCATGCCGCCGGCAACGGTGGTGCGGAACCAGACCTCCTCGCTGAACGTCGTCGGGTTGGCGTAGGAGCGGGGCGTGGAGACGAAGCTCGTCGACCCGTTCAGCGCGTAGGCGCTGCCGGCGTCGCGCGGGCAGGCGTTCGGGTTCGGCGTGGTGGCCGTCATGGTGCCCTGGTAGGTGCCGTTCGCACCGCGTCCCGACCAGTCGGTGGCGGTCCTGGCGCCCGAGGCCTCGGTCAGGCGGTAGGCGAACAGGGCGTTCGCGGTGTCGGCGCCGACGGCGCCCGTGCAGGTGAAGTACGGCGCGGTCGCGGCGCTGTTCGTGGTGTTCGTCACGCGGGCAGCGAAGGCGGAGCGGGTCGGCGCGAACTGGTTGAGCAGGACGACGACGGCCAGGGCCAGCACGAGCAGGAGGGCGACGACGCGGCCGTCACGCAGTCGGCGGATCACGAGGGACGCACCGCCTCGACGCGGCCGACGACCAGGCACGCCACGAGCGGGACCGCGCAGAGCGCGATGAGGGCGATCCAGCCGACCGGGTCGAGGTCGATGTTCGACATCAGCTGGTAGTGCCCGTTCTCGGAGAGTTCGTGGATCACGACCGAACCGACCTGGCCGTCCTCCAGGTGCACCGTGTTGCCGCCGACGGCGTCCACGCGCACGGGGAAGATGCCGGACGAGACGACGGTCGCGTCGACGCCGTCCGGGCTCGACGTGTTCGTGATGGTCGTGACGTTGACGAAGGGCTTGAGGACGAAGCCCGCGTATGCGGTGGTGAGGGCGCCACCCGCGATGCGCAGGCAGGTCCGCGTCACCCGGTCGGTGAACGCGCTGGTCAGGGTCAGGATGATCAGCGTGCCGATGAGCAGGATCGGGGCGGCGCGGAAGAGCCAGCCGATGTGCGGCACCAGCAGAGCGGGGGCGCCGATCACGTCGTCCTGGGTGAGGGTCCACGGGTCGGTGGCGCCGTTGATGTCGCCGCGGGTGTGCAGGCCGCCGTCGGCGTCGATCGAGACGATGCGGTGGGTGTAGACGACGTCCGGGTTGGCGGCGGTCTCGAAGGTGACGATGTCACCGACCTCGAGGGTGGCGACGTCGACGGGCAGGTCGAGGACGAGGGTGCCGACCGGGGCGGCCACGCCCATCGAGGGCGTCTCGACGACGAACCAGCGGCCCCCGGCGGAGAGGAACAGGAAGGCGGCGGTGAGCAGCAGCGCGGCGACCAGGGCGACCGACCAGGCGAGGACGGACTCGGCGTGGGAGACCGGACGCCCACGGAGGGCCGGGCGGTCGAGCGTGCCGCTGAGCGGGACCACTGCCGTCTGGCTCATCTGCTGCTCCGTCGTTCGGGATGGATCGGTGTGGGTCGTACGGGGGTGGCGACGCTCGGCCGGAGGGGGGTCGGTCGAGCGTCGCCAC